>JACCUI010000092.1 GCA_013811945.1 Pyrinomonadaceae bacterium
TTTGCCAACTCCATCTCTCTGTTTTGCTGTTCGCGCAGAAGCTTCCCGGCATCGTGCTCCGGTAGCAAGTTGATAGCGATTGCGACGCCGGGCTGCCAGTAGGAAGAGACTTGCAGGATTGCAGGGCCGCTCAGGCCGCGATGCGTAACCAGAACATTTTCGCGAAACTGTTGCTCACGACAACTAACCAAAGCATCAACGGAAATTCCACTCAGCGGGGTTAGCTCGGTTTGCGTCCGACTCGATAGAGTGAAAGGGACAAGTGCCGGCCGCGGCTCTTGAATCGCAAGACCAAACTGCCGAGCCATACGATAGCCAAAGTCGGTAGCACCGAGTGTGGGTATCGATAATCCGCCGGTGGCAACGACGAGTGATTGTGAGACAACCCAGCCGGTTTCTGTTTCAACTTCGAAGTTCTCTTCTTTCTCTACGCTGTGCACAGTCGAGCCGCAGCGAATCTCGACACCTGCAGCTTCGCATTCGTGGAGCAGCATTTCTATTATTCGGCGTGAACCCTCATCGCAGAACAGTTGTCCGAGCTTTTTCTCATGGTAGGGGATGCCGTGTTTCTCCACTAAGGAGATGAAATCCGACGGCGTATAAAAGGCCAGGGCAGACTTGCAGAAGTGGGGATTGGCCGAGATAAAGTGATCAGAGCTGGTATTGATGTTGGTGAAATTGCATCGTCCGCCGCCGGAGATGGCAATTTTCTTGCCGATGCGTTCCGCGTGCTCAATCACCACCACTCCGCGGCCGCGCTTTCCAGCTTCTATCGCGCACAGGAGGCCTGCTGCTCCACCGCCGATCACTACGACATCTGTCTCATGATTCATGTTCCGCTTGCCAATTGCCAATCGCCGGTTCAAGTCGGGTGAATTCGCAGGTTAGGAACCTGCAAATCTCCAAAAAAGAAGGCAGCGAACCTCACGGTTGGCTGCCTTCACTCACTGCCCTATGCGTCTTGGGTTAACCCTTCGGGGCGTTATAGACCGAGCGCGCCTGAATGACATACTCCTTGTCGTCGTAGACGCCATCGCCGTTGACGTCCACACTTACTTTGATCTTGTGCTGTTTGCCATCGCGAACATCACCCGGGTTGAATGCCAAACTATACTGGCTACGCAGCAGGCCGTTAATCGAATTCAGGATTCCGGGAACCTCGCCTTCAAAGGTGTAGGGAAAATAAGCGCCACCCGTTTCTTTAGCGAAAGTCTTAAGTGTGTTGTCGGCCTGCAGCAGAGTGAGCCTTCCGGGCATCCCTGAAAGGCTGTCGGTGGCGGGCAACGAATCACCGTATCTCTTGTTGAACATGTTGCCGGTACCAATGATGTAGATCGGGATGCCGGCGTTTTGCGCTATCTTGCGGGCGTCGCCGTAATTAATCTTGCTAAAGGTATCGATTCCCGAGGCTATCAGAATCAACGCCCTCCTTCGTCCCTGAACCGTGACTAGTCCGGCGTAGTCTGACTTTTCAGTCTTGGAATCTTCCAACACAACTGAGTCACCGCGTCCGCCGACTAGTACAAACTTCAACGCATCGAAAAGATTGCTCTCTCTGAACGCCGGCGAATTGCGCAGCAACAGATTGATGACCTCGTTGATTCGTCTGGGGTCGTTGGTGAAATCCGTTAACGGCGTTGGACGCATGTCGTAAGCAACCACCGAAACGTAGTCATCTGGCGGCTTAATAAACTGCGAAAGAAACATTGCGGTCGGACGCAGCACCTCATAAGTTCCCGGATCGAACCCGCCGCTGCCGTAATAGCCAAACAACTCCGACCACTTGCTGTACTCGAGAACCATCGCCACCGTAATGGGGGCCTGGGGTGTAGAGAAGTTTGTAATGACCTGCGGATTTCCGTCGGAGAAAAGCGCGAAGTTTTCTTTCTTCAACCCGGTGACTATCTGCCCGCTCTTCTTGTGGTAGACCACTGTGTCGACATTGACGATTTGGGTGCTGATCGTCACCTTGTCAGCGTCTTGAGGTTTGCCGGTCAAGTCCGGCGGCAACGGCTCTTCCTGCTTTTCACCAGGTTGGGCAATTTCACCAGGTCGCTTGTTCTTTTTTTGATTGGCGGCAGGCGGCTGGCGGCGCGACTGCGCTAACGCGAGAGGAGCAAATGTTCCCAAGAGCAAAGCGGCGACTAGCGTGACAGCGAATAGCTGAAGGAAAGATTTAGAGTAGTTCATAACGTGATCCTAAAACGAACGTCAAACCCGATCCACGAAACAACACGAACCGGCACTAACAGGATTTGGTGTTACTTCGTGTAGTTTAGTGGATCGCCCGGAGTCGGTCGAAACAATACACGTATAGCAAAAACACAAAGAAAACCCGTCTAAGGGTCTGATGCCGAGCAGTAAACCGCGGTTGCCGCTTCAACGTGGCGGCCCGCCTGCCTCTGCCTCGATAACGACATCATAGGTTCCGGTATTGTCGCTCAAATCCCCTTCGTTAACCCCCAGAAACAACACGCCATCTCGCTGCGCGACGAAATCCCTCCGGGTGCCAACTAAGATAAAATCGTCGTTGTCATCTCCAACCACAGTTATTAAAGCGCCTGTGGCTTCGTTGCGCATCAGTTTCTCGTTATCCGAAACGGTTGACAGGCCGATGGGAGTTGAGAACCTTCCCCTGCCGATTGAGATACGTCCCGAAGAGCTGATGCGTAAACGTTGTCCCTTGCGAACCACCAGACCGCTGTTGGTCCAACCGTTATTCGCGTTGTCGGCGCGAACGCCGACCTTGATTGTGAAAAACGTCGGGGAAGTGCTCGGGCTGGTTGTTCTCGGACTGCTCGTAGCTGTATCAGGCTGTGGGTTGGATCTCGGCGGTTGGGAGACCGGCTCTGGATTGCCGGAGCTCATTTCCTCATTCGCCAGGGAGGCAGCCGCGGCTGTGGTCGCCGAGTCAAACTCAATTGACTCGATGTCCTCGACGTAGATTGACGTCCGACTGCGCCGGCCTTTGGCTCCGGCCCCGATCAGAATAGTAATCTGTTGATCTTTAAAGCCAATCACCTGACCGCGAATGACGCTTCCATCTTTCAAGCGGATGGTGTCGGCAACTATGGGAACAACCAGGGACAGGACCAGGACAACTGCGCACAAGGCGTAGGAAATCTGCTTCATCGTTCTTCTCCCAGCGAGCATTTCAATCAGGAGGTTTAGCAAGACTCGAATGCTTTTGCAAGCGGGAGAGGCTTGGGGTCGGCTCATGCGATGCGCCCGGCGGATAAAAGGTTCCCTGAAGCGCGGGTTGACACCCGTTAAATTGTTCTGCCCGTGGGATTAGGTGTCTCCCATTCACACCGCGGCTTTAGCCAGTGGGAGTGTATTTCACAATACTTAATGACCGTTTCTACGTTTCGGGTCGGCCATATCATTCTCTCGCGGAGGAAAAACGTTGAACGGTTCTCAATACCCGAATGTGGAATTGACACGCCGGACTAAAGCGGCGGCGTGAATGAGAGGTCAGAAAGGCTATTGATCCACTTTGAGGGCACGCTTGATTGCCCTAATATGTCATCTTCTGCTAACTGGTCATTAAGCCAATCAATAAATAAACAGGAGAGCAATTTAATGACGACCCATAGCAACGCGGCAGCGGAGGCAACTACGCCCGTGCCGCCCGAAGCACAATTGATGCAGATCCTGGGGGGCTGCTTTCAGTCGCAGGCCGTTTATGTGGCGGCCAAACTCGGCATTGCGGACTTGTTGAAAGACCGGCCGTTACCAGTGGCGGAGTTAGCCCGACAGACTAGTACGCACGAGCGAACGCTTTATCGCGTGCTTCGCTGTTTGGCTAGCCTGGGTATCTTCAGAGAAACGGATGGGAAAGTGTTTGAACTGACTGCCCAGGCAGAGCTGCTAATTTCCGATCACCCGGGATCGATGCGCGACGCCGCGATTTTCCTTTGCGAACCGTGGCACTGGTCAGTTTATGGCGAAATGTTATACAGCGTTACGACCGGCAAAGTGGCCTGGGAGCGAGTGCATGGCAAGGAGGTGTTTCCTTATTTTCAGGAGCATCCCGCGGAGTACGAAATCTTCAACCGGGCGATGACAAGTTTTTCCACAAATACGCTCCCCGCGATTGTCGAGGCCTATACGTTTAGCGGTGTGAAAAAGCTGGCTGACATCGCTGGTGGGCACGGTATGTTGCTCAGCGGATTTTTGAAAGCAAACCCTCAGCTCGAAGGTCTATTATTTGACCTGCCTCAGGTGATCGAGGGTGCTCCGGCGCTGCTTAAGAAGGAAGGTGTGGCCGATCGCGTTGAACTGAAAACGGGTGACTTTTTTGAATCGGTTCCCGGCGGCGCCGACGCCTACATGATGAAATTTATCATTCATGATTGGGATGACGACCGGGCACTTAAGATCTTGAGGAACATTCATCAGGCTTTACCCTCTGACGGCCGGCTCCTGCTGGTTGAAATGGTGGTCCCTGCAGGTAACGAGCCGCACTTCAGTAAGATTCAAGATCTCGAGATGCTTCTGTCACCGGGTGGATTGGAGCGCACCCCGGATGAGTACGGCGATCTGTTGGCCCGAGCGGGTTTCGAGTTGAGGAGGATTATTCCCACTAAATCGCCTTTGAGCATCGTAGAGGCGTTCAAAGGCACAGCTTCCGGAATATCAGCCGCAGATTTACACAGATGAAACCGCGGATCGGAACAAAGTTACCCGCCGTTTTGATTGGAAACTTTTTAGATCTGTTTATATCCGCGGACTTCTGTGGCTAAATTCTGTTTGGATTAGAAAGCAGGACGGGGAGGTGCAGCATGTTATCCATTCGCGGACTTTACGAGGTTGCCATTCGCGTCAAAGATTTGCCGCGTGCTGAAGCTTTTTACAAAGACGTCCTGGGTCTGGCGGAGGGGATTCGGGATGAAAGAAGAAACTGGCTGTTCCTCCGCGCCGGTGGCGATGCCGGAATGGTTGTCTTGCAGGAAGACAAGGGCGAGTGGCCCACCCAGCACTTCGCCTTCACCGCTGACGCGGCGGACATGGATCGTGCAGCGAGTTGGCTAAGAGAGAAAGGGATCGAGGTTGAAGGTCCTGTCACTCATGATTGGATGCCGGCGAAATCGATATACTTTGACGATCCCGATGGGCATGCGCTGGAGCTTTGCGCACCGCTAGTTCGCAGCTAGGGCGATCGCGAGGCCGCGACCTCCGCTTCTAAGATGATCCACAAATGCATCTGAGACCGAAATACGACGAGCACCATATTTGGTGACCCTTGATGAGCCCTTTCAGGGCGCGGTTGTGTTTGTCGAACCTGATCCAGGGGCTAAGCGCAAAGCCGCTTGCCCCTCTGCCGCGCCTCGGGCGCTGGTTGAGTGTTGACACAGCCGCTACCCTTCCTCGGTTCCGTAGATGACTAGCGCTCGGCGGGAGACAACATGCATAACAGACAATTCGGCCGCACGGGCTGGGAAGTAAGCGAGATCGGTTACGGGATGTGGGGGATGGGTGGTTGGTCAAACTCTGACGACAACGAGTCGCTCCAGTCCTTGCAGGCTGCCGTTAACTGTGGCTGTAACTTTTTCGACACTGCGTACGTCTACGGCGACGGTCGGAGTGAGAACCTGCTGGGCCAGACGGTGCGCGCCAATCGCGACAAACGTCTCTACACCGCCACGAAGGTCCCGCCCAAAAACAAACAGTGGCCTGCTCGTCCAGAGTATGCGCTAAAGGAATCTTACCCACCTGATCACGTTGAAGAGTTTGTACACCGGAGCCTGGAGAATGCACGTCTGGAGAGTTTCGACCTGATGCAGTTTCACACCTGGGACGATGAGTGGCTACGAGATGATCGTTGGTTCTATAAGCTTGACGATCTGCGCAGCCAGGGTCTCATTAGTGCGATCGGCATCAGCATTAACAGGTGGGAGCCCTGGAACGGCGTGCGTGCAGTCAGAACCGGACAGATTGATTCGGTACAGGTCATCTACAACATCTTCGATCAGAATCCGGAGGACGATTTGTTTCCGGCATGCGAGGAGATGAATGCGGCTGTGATTGCGCGGGTGCCGTTTGATGAGGGAACGCTAACGGGCACGCTCACCAAAGATAGCAAATGGCCCGAAAGTGACTGGCGCAACACCTACTTCGTTCCCGAGAACTTAATACCTAGTGTGGAACGCGCCGAGGCGTTGAAAGAACTTCTGCGCGATTGGAATCGGGAACATGCAACGGTGATCACCATGCCGGAACTGGCGCTGCGGTTCATTCTTACTAATCCCACAGTCAGCACGATCATCCCGGGAATGCGCAAGCTGTCTCACGTTGAATCAAACATCGCCGCAAGTGATGCCGGGCCGCTGCCCCCGGAGTTGTACACAGAGCTCAAGAAGCACCGTTGGGTACGCAAGCCCACGCCGTGGTCTCAGTGAGATCACTTCAGCAAGTGACTTTCAACGCGATCGACATCGTGCTTGTGGTGGTGGTGCTGCTGAGCGCGCTTAACGGCTGGCGGCGCGGCTTCGTCCTGGGTTTGCTCGATCTGCTCGGATGGATCCTGAGTCTCGTTGCCGCTCTGCGGTTCTATCAGCCGACGGCGCGTTGGCTCGGAGCGCGCTTTGACCTTTGGTCAGGTGTTTGGAATCAGCCCCTCGCCTTTATTTTGATCGCGGCCTCGGTGAGTGTGGCAGTTCATCTGCTCAGTTACGCGTTTCTGCGGCGGCTGCCGGAAGATTTTCACGAGCGATCCCTCAACCGACTATTCGGTGTGATACCGGGCCTGGCAAACGGTTTGATTGCGGCGGCCATCGTCGCGGCGCTGCTGCTCTCGGTACCTCTTAGTGAAAGCTTAAGCGAACGCGCGCGCGGGAGCGCGTTGGTCAACCGTTTCGCCGTCTACACCGAACGCCTGGAGAACGCGCTCCATCCCGTTTTCGGTGACGCTATCACCCAAACCCTCAATCTGCTCACAGTTCAACCTGACTCGGACGAACGCGTCACGCTGCCTTTTACAGTCCAGGTCTCGCGTCCCAGACCTGATTTGGAAGCGGAGATGTTGAAATTGGTAAACAAGGAACGAACCGCTGCCGGACTTAGGGCCCTTGCGCCCGACCCTGAACTGACTGACGTTGCGCGGCGACACTCGGCGGACATGTTTGCCCGCGGGTATTTCGCTCACGACACACCGGAAAGTCGCGACCCGTTTGACCGCATGCGCGCGGCCGACGTTCGTTTTCTCACCGCCGGAGAAAATCTCGCCCTCGCCCGCACGGTGCAGATAGCACATACTGGCTTGATGAACTCGCCGGGACATCGGGTGAATATCCTGCGACCCGAATTCGGGCGCCTTGGCATCGGCATCATGGACGGCGGTATGCGAGGCGTGATGGTGACCCAGAACTTTCGGAATTAGCTCCCCGCAGAAACCGCCTGAGTGCGGTTGACCGTGGATGCTTCTTGGAGTGCGGCGACCTGTCGCCCGCTTTGGCCTGCGGCAGCTTGACGCCGCACACTCACCGCGCATTTAATTCAACCTAATTAACGCTGCGGCGGGTTGCGGCCGACAGCGCATTGCACAGGAGGGGCCTCACATGCCTCCGATTAAAGATTGGCCTCACGCGCCGATTCACCGTATCGGTTCCGATGGAATTTACATGGTGATAGGAGCTACGTTACACAAAGATTATTTCTTCACGACATCCGAGAAACTGAGCCTCCTCGAGCGGGAGTTGCTTTCGCTTGCCAAGCAGTAGAAGTGGCAACTTGAAGCCTGGGCTGTATTTGTCAATCACTATCATCTTGGCTCGTGGGTATGCCGATGCGTCGCGCCTCGACGCTTTCCTCAAGCATCTGCATTCAAATACCGCGCGCCAGGTAAACCAGCTGGACGACGCGGCTGGCCGTCAGGTTTGGTATAACTTTTGGGATACCAAACTGACATTCCAACGGTCATATTTGGCACGGCTCAACTACGTACATCAAAACGCTGTAAAGCATGGGCTCGTCAGAGTCGCCAACCAATATCCCTGGTGTTCCGCTGCTTGGTTTGAGCGCACAGCTCCGCCAGCCGCAATTAAGACCATCTATAGCTTAAGACTGACAAGCTAAAGATCGATGACGACTACTAATGGGTTGGAGTGCGTCGACTCCTTTGGAGTGCGGTGACCTGTCGCCCGCTTTGTTAGGCTGCAAATTGCGGCTTTTTCTGGGTATTGAAAGGTAGATTCAAGTCGCAGCGGACCAAAGCGCCGACAGGTCGGCGCACTCCAAGGAGAGGCTTCATTCGACTGATCAAGATCGGCGACGAGTACGGCGAGGGCGGGACTTGCTTCTGGTTCTGCGACTTTCGCGTGGCGGGACTGTTGCTGCTCGAACTGCCTTAGGCTGTGCGCTGATTGGTGGCTTCGTAGTGGTTTCTTTATCTGGCCCGCCTGCGTTGGCGCCGGCACTGCTATGGTAGGCAGCGGCGTCTGCTTGCACGACCCCTGTTTCCAAACGCGTGCGGCTGGTTGCGAGTTGGTCGAGTCGTGTTTGCACACTCTTCTTTTCGATCTCCAGTTGGCGCCGCCGCCGCTCGCGCAGTGCTTCCGGTCGCGTGCTCCCGACTCCAGCCAGGCCCTTCTCGATGTTCTCGGGTTTCAGATCTTCTTCGAGTTGCTGCAGGCGGGTTTCCAATTCTGTTTGCTTTGCCTGTGCTTCAGCCAGTTGCTGGCGAAGGGTAGGAGCGCGTTCTTGCGCAGTGCTCTGCGTCATTACAGGGGTGGCCAGCAAGCCTAGGATCATCAAAGTGACCAAACAACGGATTGAGCTTGAATGTTTCATAGTCGCACAAGGTAAATCGCAAGCTAGCAAAAGAGGGCTAATGGGGAATTAGGAAGGGGGCTAATGCAGCTTAACTCGTTAATGACTGATGTTCAAGCCGGCTTGTGAGAACCGAGGAGCTATGCAGACGAGTCTTCACACGGTCTTTCTACCTACCTGAATAGAACTCGTTAAAAGCTACATAGGGGAAATGATTCAACCAGCGCCGAAGGTGCGACAGAAGGTAGCCAGGGGCAAGCGCTTTGGCGCCGCCCCTGGGTTTGTCAATCACACGACCCGTCTTGAAAGGGCGTAAAGAACCGCGCGACTGGCTTTCCGCCGGTTCGAAGAATAAACTAAGCAGCCTACCCATTCTCGAAGTCAACACGTGTCGGGGGTGCCACATGGACCACGAAGAGCATTGGCAGATGCTTAAATACCAACCCGAAGGATGGCGGAGTGACGAAGACAGTCTCTCTCGAGAAGAGCAAGCGTTCACTCGGATTCGCCGTTCCCATCCGGATCCTGATGTGCGCGATCGGAGTCTCGTGCTGGAGTTACTGGGCCGGATAAATTACAAAATTCTGCGCGGGAACAGAGTTTACATTGAAGTCGGGGGAGTCGTTTACAAGACACTCTATGGCGCCTACTGGCGCAGCGTCTTCACGGGCATTGAGCATTACCAGCTCAAGTGTGAGGAAATCTCAGGCTCGATCTGGACTGAGGGAAGCGATGCGACGGCCGTGGTTGACTTACCGATCGACTATTCGAGTGAGGGTTGGACAGCCAGGGGCCATTCACTCTCTTTCATGCTGTCGCGAGACTGAAGAACGATCCACGAAACCACACAAATTGCACCAAAAAGAATTTTCGTGCCGATTTTGTATGGTTTCGTGGATCGTTTCTCCGGCTATCAAGAGAGATCCAACTTTGAAGGAATCTTTCCAGTGCCTCGGCGGGGCGCGGCCTTGCCATATTAAAGAAAACTTTATAACTTCTGTGTCGTCCTGAAAACGCAGAGTTAAGGCATCCAGATCTGTTCGGCGCGGTGTTACGCAGGGCCGGTTAGGGTCACGCAGGGGAATGGCAGAGACAACACCCACGGACATCCATGCGACGACCACCGGCGGGCACGTCGAGCGCGTGACGCCACGCGGCCGTTATCTCTTTGTTCTCTCGTTGGCCGCGGTCGGCGTGGTCTACGGCGACATCGGAACCAGCCCGCTTTACGCCCTGCGTGAATGCTTTCATGGACCCCACTCCATCGTCCCCACCCCCGCTAACATCCTGGGCGTCCTCTCGCTGATCTTCTGGTCGCTCGTCATTGTCATTTCGGTCAAGTACCTCGTCTTCGTCTTACACGCAGACAATCACGGCGAGGGCGGCATCCTCTCACTGACTGCACTGGCGACCCCGATCAAGCCTTCCGGCAAAAGCGAACGATGGGTGCTGATCGCGATGGGCATTTTCGGCGCGGCTCTCCTTTGCGGTGAAGGGGTCATCACGCCGGCAATCTCAATCCTTAGTGCGATGGAGGGTTTAACCGTCGCGACGCCTCTCTTCAACTCTTACGTTGTTCCGGTCACGATTGCGATTATCGTCGCATTGTTCCTCGTTCAGAGTCGCGGAACCGCAGGCATCGGCAAGGTGTTTGGCCCGGTGACGTTGGTATGGTTTGCGGTGCTGGCCGCGCTCGGAATCATGCAGATCG
>JACCUI010000095.1 GCA_013811945.1 Pyrinomonadaceae bacterium
GCGAGGACCAAACGACCCGATTGATCCGACCATCCTCAATCTGTTTGCATTGCCAACGATTGGTCAATCGGGAAATCTTCCGCGCAACGCCGGTCGAGGACCTGGGTTGTTTCTCTTCGACCTCAGCCTGACACGCGAGTTCCGCTGCTCTGAAAGAGTCAGACTTCGCCCGGTAATCGAGTTTGACAATGTTCTCAACAAGACAGTCTTCAGCTTTGGCGCGGAGTTTATCAACTTCAACGCGCTCGCTCCCACGGCGACCGCAGAACAGCGACAGGCATTTCTGGATTCTTTTCTAGTAACTTCACGGACGCTACGTCCGCGCCAGATTCGTTTGGGGATAAGGATAGACTTCTAAGCTGGTTTGAGATCTGTGAGGTGTTTACGATTTGAACGCTTTCGCGGGAATCAGGGTGCAGTCGCGGTCCTCAGCCTCTTTCGACAGGCGCCGTGGCCGAAACTTCAGTTCGAAAGGCCTCTCTTTCGGAGTGCCCAACTTGCTGCGTCGGCGATTTGCTTTTTTTCGGAGCAGTCGCCCTCTGACAGCGTGCCCGGGAGCGTTGAATTCTTCTGGTCATCCATCTAGCCATTTCAGCCACCTTCCAATTAAAGACTACTTAACCATTCATACGAGACCGGCGGGAATTTGGTTTACAGGTTTTACCGCGCTCCACAATAGTTTCACCAACGATCTTGCTTGGCAGCTTGCGTGCCAACTAAGCTCGACCAGGTCCGCGAGGTAGATTGCGACCGTTTGATGCGCAATAAATTCCTGTTCTACTACACTTTTTACATACAAGGGCACTCACTTTCGCTGGAGTCAGAGGTGGCGCCTCAACCTGCCGGTTGCCTGCTCCTCCGCAGGACTTTTCAGACATACGATATCGTGACCCTTTAAATACGAAATGGATAGACTGAACCCGTCCGAATTCCTGTGATAGACTCCGCCGGTGCCCGGGCACAGAAGCATCTCTAGGCCGGCCCAGATTCTCGAACCAACTATGGTCAACTCTCAGTCAGAACCAGAGGACGTAAGTGAAGTTGACACGGCCATCCTCGATGCCGAGTTGTTCATTAAGTACAAAGCGCCGGAGAAAGCCATGGAGCGGCTCCGGACTGCAATTGAGCGCAATCCGCGGTCGATTCCACTCCGCGAACAACTTCGGGGGATTTTCATCACCTCAAAGCACAACGAAGAGGCCGCACGTCAGTGTCTTGGCTTAGCCAGCATCTACATTGAACGAGAAGACTTCAACACAGCTCACGAGCGCTTGTTGGAGGCTAAGGATCTCGATCCGCGAATAAACATTGCGGGAGGACTGGAAGCCATTCGCCGTGCGCGACGACCGGATCTTAGCCCGGCCGCGACTAGAACTGAGTCGACACCCGGGCGAACTTATGCGACGTTCGCCGGTGACCTGGCGGTCATCAGCGTCTTCGATGCCATCCAGGTTCTCGAGAATGCGAGGTTGACGGGCGAGTTGCTACTAACGGGTGATTCAAAAACCGGCCGCGTGTTCTTCAACGAGGGACGAATTGTTGATGCGGAGTCAGCCGGAACAAAAGGCGAGGTGGGATTCCGTCGTGTTGTGGAGATAACCAACGGCAGTTTTGAATTTCAAAAGTCAGCGGAAACTTTTCCTGTCACCATTCAGGCGCTGAGTAACACCAACCTACTTCTCGACACGCTACGTCAACTGGATGAATCCGCGTTAGCAGGTGGGAACTAATCTACGAGCACACGCGCAGTCAGCGCTTCTGCCCTCTCGATAGCCGAGAGCAGGCGAAGAAACTGCAGGTAGTTTTTGCTGCGCGTGGTGAGGCGGGTGATTTCCGATTGGTTTATGTCATTACGCAATATGAGGTCGAGGAAGTCGTAATAGTCCGCCGTCGCTGCAAAGGGAAGTTCGCGGGTGTAGGTCGTCTGCTCCTTGTCCTCTGAACGAAACCCGGCCAGCAGATCGAAAACGTTATCAGTGGTTAGTCCAACCGCTTCTCTAGTCAAACGAATGGGCAGTCGCAGCTCATAGAAACGCAGTCCTTCTCGGGTGGTCACTCGGCGCAACTCTTTGGTTGCTTCGCCATCAAATGGCGACTCAGGATCGACCAGTATATGAAGCAGCCGAGGTTGGTCCTCCTTGTCCAGAGTATCGACACATAGTTGCACGCGATCGGCCAAAAACTTCTCAAACTGCGCTTCGATGGGATAGGTGACCCGGCCCAGACATCCTACTGACTCGCCTTCGCCAGCCGCTGCAATTGGCAAACAGGAGGGACAGTTTGGGCACACGACAGTTTCCGCTTGCATGAGCTCCATTTCCTCACTGGCATTCTCCACCCAGCGGAGCTTCTCATCTGAAGGCGTGCTTGTGTCGCCGGTCGTGAGGAGCGTATGCAGATTGCTCAAGCGCCCCCACTCGCGAAGGTGCTTTTCGGAATAACGCGTGCGCAGGATGCATGGATACTGGACAGCGAATTCGAGAGACATGACGGCAGTTTAGCAGAGGCAGTAGGCAGAAGGCAGCGTCAACTCCTTGGAGTGCGCTGACCTGTCAGCGCTTTTGCTCGCTGCGACATATCGACGCCCCGCAACGCCTTCATTTCTTGCTGCGTCAAGCCGCCACGACCAAAGCGGCGACAGGTCGCCGCACTCCAAGGAGTTGACGCTGCCCACTATCCCACTGCCACTGTCCACTGCCTACTGCTTTCTGCCGACTGTCATGTGATAAGCTTGATTCCTCTTAAGAAGCATCTTTCAGCACGACTGTGCACAGCTAATTCCTGAGCCACTGGAGAGGTCCTGTCATGGCGATCAGTCAAGATTTGTTGGAGATACTCGCCTGTCCCGCATGCAAGGCGAAGGTGGAATTAAAACCGGATGGCAGCGCTCTCAAATGCGTCGAATGTAAACGAGTGTATCCCATTCGCGACGACATTCCGGTGATGCTCATTGACGAAGCGACGGTAGAAGATGGACAGCCTGAGCCGAAATGAAGAGTCTGCGCGAAATAGTTGAAGCCTCCCCCCAGATGCGCGTCGCGGGGATGCACACTTTGCGCAGTGAAGAATCAACTCAGCCGCTCGGTCCTGCGCGCTGGGACTGGCAAGGCGTGCGGAGTGTTCTGGTGGTGCGGCTTCGCTCAATCGGCGATACGGTTTTGACCACTCCATCTCTCTTGGCGCTAAAACGGTTTCTGCCACATTCCCGGGTAGACATTTTACTGGAGGATTGGGTCGCGCCTGTGCTCGATGGTTTTGCAGACGTTGATAACATCATCAAGCTGAAACCGGGTAGCACCACCGCGCGCGCTAGACTCGCGCGACGCTTACGTGCGGCGCGGTATGACGTCGCTTACAATCTACACGGTGGGACCACGGCAACGCTGCTCACACGAGCCTCTGGCGCCAGACATCGGGTTGGCTATTCAAGTTATCAATACGGGCGTTTGCACAATCATCTTGCCCCGTCGCCGTCATTACTTTGGGGACGAGACAAGACGCACTCTGTAGAGCAACAACTTGCCCTCCTCGGTTGGACGGGGGTTCCGGTAACGGATCGCCCGGCGACACGATTGACGGTCACCGACCTGGCTGCCGCAAGTATTTCAGCACGACTGGGTGCTGCCGGGTTAGACGAAACAAGTACCCCCCTCGCCGTGATACATCCCGCGGCCGCATTTGAAACCAAGCAATGGGCAACGGAGAGATTTGCGCGAGTAGCCGAAAGCCTGGCGTCCAGCGGTTTTGCGATCGTTGCGATCACAGCGTCATCCGAAGCGCATGTTGCCGACAAGTTGAAGCAGCACACGACTGCGCCAATCGTGGTGTTTACCGATCTCTCTTTACCAGAGGTCACCGCACTTCTATCTCAGGCGCGTCTATTTGTGGGCAACGATAGCGGCATCGCCCATATGGCCGCGGCCGTTGGCGCCCCTTCGGTTGTCATCTTCGGCTCTTCCAATACCGCACACTGGCGGCCCTGGGCCCAGGCTCCCGCCGAGGTTGTAGTCGAGGAGCTGGAGTGTCAGCCGTGTCATGGTTATTTCTGCGAAAAGTTTGAACAGCCGGAGTGTATTAAACGAGTTCCGGTTGAGCGAGTTGTGGGCGCGATTGCGCGAGTTCTGAAAGAGAGTGAATAGCAAAGGGCCTACGGTAGTTTGCAGGGTCCAAGAAATTCTGCAGTTGGGGGAATTCGCAGGTTGGGAAGGTGGCAAAGCGTAGCGCGCCGCTCAAGCGCAGCGTCTTTCGCTGGCTCTAGAAGCCGCTGACTTCTTGTGCAGCCTTGGTCCAGTGTAGTCTTGAAGAAAAATAAAGTTGGTGACGCTACGCTTGAGCGGGGGCGCGCTACGCTTTGCCCACCTTCCTCACCTGCAAGTTAGCGGGGCTTGAGCGCGCATTTGTGGATCGCTGAATTTTTTCTAAACCGGTCCCTACCGCTCCCGGTTCTGTAGTTGTGTTCTCATCGTCATAAGACCTCGGTTGCCGCCGACAATCGAGCGAGTGTTGACAGTGCCTAGTTGTAAAGTTTAAAGACATGGAACAACTTTCACGAGAGCAAGTTGAAAGGCTAACTCAAGCGTTCCGCAATCGGAAGATCGTAGTCCTCGGCGACCTTATGTTAGATGAGTTCGTTTGGGGTGATGTGACGCGCATCTCTCCGGAAGCGCCAGTGCCGGTAGTGGAAATTCGCCGCGAATCAGTTCATCTCGGAGGTGCGGCAAATGTGCTGGGGAACCTGGTGGCGCTGGGCGCCCAGGCCTGCGTCGTGGGCGTGGTGGGGAAAGATGCTGCCGGCGAACGGTTGCGAGCGAGTTTGCGCGACGCTAGTCCGTTGCAAACGGACGAGCGCATCGTAATTGACGAAAGCAGACCTTCAACCGTTAAGACTCGCATCATCGCGCACGGCCAATTGGTCGTCCGCGCCGATCGGGAGCTACGCACTCTGGTTAATGGGCGGACGGAGGATCGGATTATCAGCATCTTAAAAGATGCGATGCGCGATGCGGATGCATTTGTGGTATCGGATTACGACAAAGGGGTCGTAACCCCCCGCATTCTCGCTGAGGTGCTTCCGCTGGCTTATGACCGCATCCCGGTGCTAGTTGACCCGAAGATCCGAAATCTCGCATCGTACCGGCCGGCTACTCTGGTCACGCCAAATCACCACGAGGCTCTGCGGATGACTAATCTGGAAGAGGATTCGGATTTGGGGTTGCATCGAGCGGCTCAGCTCCTGCGAGAAAAGCTGAACTGTAATGCAGTCCTGATTACTCGTGGGCCAGGCGGCATGATATTGGTGGAGGGTGACGGCGAGCCCGTTTATGTCGAAACGGCCGCACGCGAGGTCTATGATGTTACCGGCGCCGGTGATACGGTGATAGCTACGCTAGCCGCCGCCATGGCAGCCGGAGCATCGATGCTCGAAGCTGCCAACCTCGCAAATCACGCGGCCGGCATCGTCGTCGGGAAGGTAGGGACCGCAACCGCAAGCTACCAGGAGTTGATCTCGTCGTTCACATGATCGGCAAGAATCTAAGCAACTATCGCATTCTGGAAAAGCTCGGGGCTGGCGGGCAGGGCACGGTCTACAAGGCCACCGACATTAAGCTTGGGCGCACAGTCGTGATCAAGGTCCTGCCTCCGGAGCTGACCGCCAGAGAGGCAAATCTGAAACGCTTCGAGCGTGAGGCACGTCTGGCGTCTTCACTCGATCACCCAAACATCTGCACCATTTTCGATCTCGATGAAGCCGAGGGCTTGCACTTCATCGCGATGCAACACATCGAAGGGCGCAACGTGCGGCAGTTGGTGGGAGGTCACGCACTGGAACTTAAGAGCGCGTTGCTGATTGCCATTCAGGTGGCAGATGCCCTGGCGGCAGCCCACGCTCGCGGCATAATTCATCGTGATATCAAATCCGGCAATGTCATGGTATCGCCCACCGGTCAGGTCAAGATTTTGGATTTTGGCCTCGCGAAGTTACTTGATGACACCGAAGCTACGGCGATCGGTATTCACCGCACGGAGCTTACAGAAGTCGGCGTACCCTACGGCACGGCGACATATGCCGCACCCGAACAGGCGCGCGGCGATCGCGTCGATAAGAGAGCCGACATCTTTTCTACCGGCGTCCTGCTCTACGAGATGTTAACGGGCACGTGGCCCTTCCGTGGAAAGACGACCATCGATGTGCACCATGCAGTATTGCATGATGCGGCGAAACCAGTTGCCGAAATGAGAAGCGAGGTTACTCCGCCGCGGATTCAACAGATACTTGACCGCGCTATGGCCAAAGAGCCGCGCGATCGCTATCAGAAGATGGAAGAAATGCGCGACGACTTGCGCAAGGTGTTACAGGAAGTTTCGGTATCCGAATCGGCCGGCCAGCCATATCTTAGTGTCACTCCTGAACCGCCGCGCTATTTGGGCGGGACGAGTCCTGTCTCCCGGGCGGTACGCTGGCTGAGATCGATCACCCGGTCGGAAACCCAAACTACCGCTCCGACTCTGATCACGTCTACCAAGCAAGGTGTTCACGAAACGCCGTCCACAACTCTGACCGATCAGGAGAAGCAGAGTCTGGCAATCCTGCCTTTCCGAAATTTGAGCAACGACCCCGCCTCGAGCTTTTACGAGTTCTCTCTGGCCGATGCAGTAATTACGGAGCTGGCGCGGGTCCGCTCGCTTGTCGTGCGCCCTTCATCAGTCATTTCCAGATACCAGGGCCAGCAAGTCGATCCACGTGAGGTCGGCCGAGAGCTGAATGTCAGCTCTGTTCTGGCTGCGGGTTTTATGCACGCTGGTGAACGATTTCGCGTAACGGCGCAACTTCTTAACGTGGCTTCCGGTGAGATTCTATGGAGCGATAAAATTGACACGTCCGCTGCCGACATCATCGCCGTCCAGGACACGATCGCCCAGCGCATTGTTGAGGGTTTGCGCCTCGAGCTCAGCCATGCCGAGCAGGCCGGCATAGCGAAACCGGCCACGCAAAACGCTGCGGCTTACGAGCAATATTTGCGCGGCCGAGATCTTTTTGCCCGCTTCATCTTTCGCACGATCGCTCCGGAAGACTGCAGCGCCGCTATAGAACACTTTCAACGAGCCGTTGATCTCGATCCGAATTTCGCCCTCGCACACGACGGTCTGGGCGCTTCCTACGTTAACCGGGTTTTCAAGGGTCTGGGTGGCGCCGAAGACTTCGAACGGGCAGAAGTGGCGTTTGGCAAGGCGTTGGCAATTGACCCGCAGTTGATCGAGGCGCGAATGCTGATGGTCTTTGTCTACATGTGGCGTGGAGAGAAGCAAAAGGCGCGCGAAGAAGTGGCCCGCGCGCGCAAGGAGGCGCCGGATGAAGCAGTCGTGCACTTTGTCAAAGCCACGTTGCACCGGTTAGATGGGGAATATGGACGCGCGCTGCGCAGCTATGACCGCCTGGTGCGACTCGATCCGGCGGCCCATGTAGTTGCGAGTTATAACCGGGCCATTGTCCATATGTACATGGGCCACTTCGAAGAGACTATGCGCCAACTCGATAACGCAGGCGAGCCCGACAATCCTCTCGTAGGAACGTTTCGCGCTCTCGCGTTGTATTACACGGGGCAGACAGACGCAGCTGCCGAGTTAATGCAGCAGGTGATAAGCCGGCGTCCAAATATGCATGGTGTGCGGCCTTTCCTGGCGATGTTTTTGAGCGCCCAAGGCAAACATGCAGAGGCACGCGCGCAACTAACGGACGCGGTATTCAGAAATGCAGACGTCGATCCGGACATCGCATATTCGGTGGCCTCGGTCTATGCGCTTGAAGACATGCGCGATGAAGCCTTCGAATGGCTGGCCCGATCGATCTCTTTGGGTAACGAAAATCGCCCGTGTTTTGAAAATGATCCCAACTGGAGCTCTCTTCACGACGATCCCAGGTTCGCGGAGTTGATGACTAAAGTTCAGGCCATGCATGAAGCGCAGCATATACAATCTTCTCCCCGGCAGTCTTAACCGGCATCCACCGCGTTACGTTAGTGCTTTAGATACCAAGACCAAAGAACTCTTGATTGCTTATTATTTCTGACGAGAGTATATGTGCTAGGCGTTACTCTGATCTCCCCAATTCTCATGACAGCCCCTTTCTCAATAAGGAGAAAATTCTCATGTCCTCTCTCAACGTACGAAAAATGTTTTTCAAGCTGGTAGGCGTGATTACACTTTTGCCTGTAGCCGGGTTTGCACAAGAGCAGGAGCGAATCATTGATAAAATATCATGGCGTACCGAGCCGATAAAAATACTCAAGCTAAAAACTAAGGGTAGAGCCATCGAGTTAGGAAAAAAGTTCTCAGAGGAGGATGACTGGCTGAAGGGGCTGGCCGTGACCGTGCAGAACGTCTCGAATAAAGCCATCGCACGCATAGAGCTTGACTTGGCCTTCCCCCGACCGGAGGGCACTTCTGAGGAAATACCTACGTACATTGCCCCAATGAACTACGGGCTGGATCCTTCAGATCATTCTTTCGCGGACGTGAAGCTGGTCTTACCTGGCGATAATGTGGAGGTTAAACTCCTTGAAGCGAACTTACCCTTTATCAACACAGATCTAAAAGGCCTGGGCTACCCCGAAAGAATCACGCACGCGCAAATAAGGGTGGATTCGGTTACGTTCATTGACGGCACGCAGTGGGCGGGAGACCAGATGCTTTACCCCGATCCGAATAACCCAAAGCAGAAGTTTAACCCGAGATTCCGGACCAACAAACAAGTACCGGATCTATCGAAACCGCCATCCTACTCGTTAGCAGCTCCCGGCAGGTCATCTGGGTTAGACTTCCTGCATGCAAGCTTCAGCCGCATTCACGGGCCAGCCATCCTGAACAGCAGCAAGACTCCTTTTACGAAGTTTTGGGTGATCCAGGATCCAACACTTCCTTGCACCACGGTTTTTGTTGACACCCGGCGGCCGGCTTGTGGTCCTGTTGGTGACAATTGTACTTACGGAGAACCCGTCTTTGATGGCAGGCTCGAACTACTGGGACTGCGTAACGCACGAGAAGTAGTGACGCAGGCGCGATGTGAGAAAAGTGACGGTACACTTTGCGCCCCTAATCCTATTCTCGTCGTTGGTCGCGCACCGTGCGGTGCGCAGGTTGCTTGTCAGACCGGGAACTGTACAGGTTTCACTCGACTGGAGTTTGAGTCAAGCCACTCCCAGCCTACCTGCAGTTCGAGCGTTAACTATTGTAATTACTCCTTCACCGGCTGCCCGGCTGGTAGATACAACTGGGAAGATCAGTGCTGCTGCAATCAGCCATATACACCGATCGTTGTGGACGTTGCAGGTGACGGATTCCAATTGACCTCTAACCTAGGTGGCGTGAATTTCAATCTTAACGGGGTGGGCATCACAGAGCGGTTGTCGTGGACAGCGGCGGATTCAGACGATGCGTTCCTGGTCCTCGACCGTAATGGCAACGGTCTAATCGAGGATGGAGTTGAAATGTTTGGGAACTTCACGCCGCAGCCTCAACCACCGGCAGGCGAAGAAAGAAACGGCTTCCTCGCTCTTGCGGAGTATGACAAGTCCGAGAACGGCGGTAACGGTGATGGTCTGATAAAACGGACGGATGCTGTCTTTTCATCGTTACGCCTGTGGCAGGATACCAACCATAACGGAACCTCAGAGGCGTCCGAGCTACACACCTTGCCGGAACTCGGCCTCGAGACTCTGCACTTGGACTATAAGAGGTCGAGGCGGATTGACGAATATGGCAATGAGTTCCGCTACCGAGCGAAAGTCAAAGACGTACACGACGCGCAGGTCGGCCGCTGGGCGTGGGACGTGTTTCTAGTATCGGGCTCGGGAGGGTGACTCCTTAAGCAGATTACTACTATTGAAAACACCCGCAGGTTTCCCAGAGACTTGCGGGTGTTTAGTATATATCGTAAAGGTATAGATTCCGGGCGTTGCCGGAAGTGCGAGGCGACGCCCTTTTGATTTCTGATCTCAAATCCTGGATATTACACTTCCGAGATGACGAGCTGTAACCACACATCGAAGTTGGTAAGTCTGGTGTTACTCACTGCGCTCGCCGTGGGATCAGTTCCACTTGCTACTGCCCAGCAGTCGCAACGCGATCGAAGGGTCGTCGCTCAACCTACCCCAACGCCGACAGCTACGCGGACGCCCGTTCCGAGTCCGAGTCCGAGTCCAACTCCGAATGCTGCCCCCAACGGGGTGCTTGCGCCACGTTCTACTCTCACGCCGTCGCCGCGCATAGCCACGACAACCAGAACGCTAGAAGAGTTGCGGGCTCGCATCGCGGAGGTTTTGCAAAAACCGGAGTTGGCGCCGGCGATAGTTGCAATCAAAGTAACTTCGCTCGAGACAGGGAAGGTTCTGTTCGAAGAAAATGGGAGTAAGTTGCTGCGACCGGCGTCGAATATGAAGCTCTATACGGTGGCCGCGGCGCTTGATCGACTTTCGCCCGATTATCGATTCGTGACGTCGGTCTATGCCGCCGCACGCCCTGATCCAGCCGGCATCATGCACGGTGACCTGACGATCTATGGCCGAGGCGACCCTTCGATTGCTGCACGCTTCAACGGCGGCGACTACTTCAAAGGGATCAACGACCTTGCCGCGCAAATCGCATCATCGGGAGTAAAGCGAGTGGAAGGTGACCTCGTCGGCGATGAAACCTACTTTACCGGCCCGCGATATGGTTCCGGGTGGGACTGGGAGGATTTGCAGTGGTGGTACGGAGCGGAAGTAAGCGCGCTTACTGTCAACGACAACGCGCTGGATTTATTTGTTAAGCCAGGCTCCGCAGTGGGCTTGCCTGCGGTAATCACGACCGGCCCGCCCGACCCGTTACTGGCAATTGTCAATCGGGTGGTCACTGCAGCCAAGGGCAGTAAGCGAGAGTTGACGTTGCATCGCGGCCTCGGTGCGGACGTGCTTGAGATTTACGGGTCCATCCCGCTCGATGATCGCGGTTACGCAGCGGGAGTAGGCATTTCCCATCCGGGCCTCTTGTTTGTTTACCTGCTTCGCTCGTCGTTGGCCCAGCGTGGAGTTATCTTTACGGGAAAGTCGCGAACCGTGCCAGCTCCTGCATACGTCAACGGACCGGTCACCTCAAGACCGGCCGGCTCATTTGAAATCGCCAGCATGCAATCCCCTCCACTCAGCTTGATTGCGGCTCAAACGCTGAAGCCCAGTCAGAATCTGTACACTGAGTTGATTCTTCGTACACTCGGAAGGGTTGTGCCGCCTTCACCGGGCTCGTCGGAAACCACCCGAACCAGCGAGGAAGCGGGACTTGAAGTCGTCAAGACTTTTCTAAGAGAAGCGGGGGTGATTACTCGTGGATTGGCCCTGACTGATGGGTCGGGACTTTCGCGTAATGACATGATTACGGCGGAAGCGTCTATTCAGTTACTCACCTACATGGGTCGGCACCGATACGCGGGGGTCTTTCGCGAAGCGTTGCCGATTGCCGGCGTCGATGGCACCCTCAGAAATCGGATGAAGGGAACCCCGGCCGAGAACAACGTTCGCGCCAAGACTGGATCGCTCAGTTCGGCCGCGAGTTTGGCGGGCTACTTAACGACAGTCAGCGGCGAAAACCTGGTCTTTTCCATTATGGTTAATAACTATCCGGTCGACACGGACGTACGGTCGCTGTGCATTGACCCGATTACGGTATTGTTGGCATCGTTTTCAGGTAGATCTTGATTTGCAGAAATGGCACCTGCTTTCATCAAGTTTCACGGCTTTGGCAATGATTACATCGTTATTGAGTCCGAGGAGCTTGCTGGCTTTGCAGATTGGGGAGAGTTTGCGGGGCAGATCTGCAACCGGCATTACGGTGCGGGAGCGGATGGAATTGCAGTTATCAGCCGCGAAAATGATGAAGGCGCTGATTTTAGCGTCCGTATCTTTAATCCGGATGGCAGTGAAGCCGGGCTGTCAGGCAATGGCACTCGGTGCGCTGCCGCATACGTTTATTATAAGAAGTTGTGGACTCGCGACGAACTTCGCCTAATCACTCGTTCCGGAATCAAACGATACTTCTTGGTAGCTCAAGCCGGTCAGGGCAAGTACGTTTTTGATTCAGAGTTGGGTCAGCCAGGATTCCACAGTGACTCGATTCCGATGCTCACGGACCGGCCATTAAAAAAAGTCATAGACTATCCGCTGGCGGTAGACGGACATCTACTAAACGTAACAGCGCTCCAGATGGGGAACCCAAACTGCTGTATCTTTGTCGACGATTTCGAAGCGCTCGACTGGCGTCGCCTGGGACGGGCAATTGAGAACCACAAGCAGTTTCCCGATCGTACGAACGTGGTGTTTGTGCGCGTGCGGGATCGTCACACTGTCGAGCTTCGGATCTGGGAACGAGGCGTAGGGGAAACCACCGCCTCCGGAACGTGCTCTTGTGCCGCCGCGGTGGCGGCCATGATCAACGGGAAAACCGAACGGTCGATAGATGTGCTGATGCCTGGTGGCCGGGCACGAATTCAATGGCGTGAGGACGGAGAAGTTGTAATTAACGCGCCGGCAGAACTGGTTTATGCGGGGGATTGGCTTGCACATGTGCTACCTTTGTAACGCCTTGGTATTTGCCAGGGCAGAGTAAGTGCTTCGAGATGCTACCCGCCCGTTACTGAGTTTTGAACCGGCCATCCTTCTGATAATCTCTAAACCAGTCAGCCTGGTAGACCGATTAAGATTGCCCCAATGCCCTCCGCTTTCCTGACATCTTTTAGAAACCAACCGTGTCTTCTGATGCTGCTTCTCGTCAGTGTGGCAGCTGCGAGCTGCGGTCGCAATCTGGCTAAACAGACTGAAGCTGAACCCCGCATCACGGCGAATGCTCCGGTTATTCCGACCTCCGTACAAATGTGGCTCGGCACTCCGGCGCGTAACTTTTACGGCTCCGGCCCTTGGCCCGAGCGGCCTCTGAGAGTGATCTGGGAATTTGAAACCGACCTAATGTCGGGTCGGCTGCATAGAGAGGGCTGGGGGGGATTAAGCTGGCCGGGACAACCTTCGCTATCAGGGGAGCGCGTTTATTTTGGTTCGGCGGACGGTTACCTCTATTGCCTCGATACTCAAGACGGAAGCCTCATCTGGAGTTTTAAAGCAGCAGACAGTCTGAAGACGACACCAACGATTGCCGGGAACCGAGTGATTGCGAGTGGTCTGGACCATTACGTCTATTGCCTGAACGCGAATGACGGCTCCCTCATCTGGAAGTACAAAACTGGGTTTGAAGTTGATAGTTCGGCGGCCGTAATTAACGGACGGGTTTATTTTGGCGGGGAAGATGGTTTCTTCTATTGTCTTAGTCTAGAAGACGGTGCGCTCCTGTATAAAACGGCGTGGCTGGGTTCAATGGAAGGCAGCTTCTCGGTCGTCGCAGGGCGCATCTACATCGGGACCGAGCAAGGGGATCTGTACTGTTTGGAAATGAGTGATGGATCCACCATCTGGAAATCCCGCCTTGGAGCGGACTCCGATTCGACCCCGGCCGTAGCAGACGGACTCGTTTACACTGCAGCCGAGAACGGGTACGTCTACTGTTTCAAGCAGGCAGACGGTGAGCTGGTGTGGAAGTTTAAGGCCGAGGGCGGCCTGAGTAGGATCTACAAGGAGCGCAGTGGATTCTGGGCCAGTCCCGTGGTTAGGAATGGTCGCATTTACATCGGTTCAAATAATGGCCAAATGTATTGCCTGTCCTCAGACAAAGGCGAAGTCGTCTGGCAACACCAGGTGCGGGCACCAATCTGGGGAACTTCACCCGTAGTAGATGGTCGTGTCGTATTCGGAGACAAGGCAGGATGGATGTACATGCTCTCAGCCGACGACGGGCGACGCCTGTGGGAACTAAAAATTGGTGAGAACGTCAACGCAACACCAGCTATCCTGGGTGGCCGCATCTATATCGGCGCATTCAATGGAAAGCTATTCTGTTTGGGCTGACGTTTAGGTAAACCTTGAACTTGGGCAGGATTCTGATTTACTTAGTCGACAACACGATTGACGGTAAGGGTGCTAGCCCGCGGGAGTTGCGGGCCGTCTTGGACCGACTGTGGCCGGGAGTGGAGATTTTAACCGAGCCTTTTGGCGCTGTCTCGCTTGATCGGGTCCGAGACCTCAGCCCTTCCCACATAATTCTGAGTGGTCAGAGTCATCCATGGGACGACTACTCCGTAGAATCACTTCGAGGCGTTTTTGAGGTAATTCACCAAGCCCCTCAGCCAATCTTGGGCATCTGTGGGGGGCATCAACAGGTTGCCCTGGCCTACGGTGCTCCAGTGGCATTAATGAAGCGTCTGGAGCCCGGTGAGGGCTACGACGGCGCCAAAAGAGAACGCGGTTACTACGAAGTCGAGACCACGGGTTCGGGAGTTTTTGAGGACCTCCCGGATATGATAACCGTTTGGCATTCCCACTGCGACGAGGTCAAGGAGTTGCCGGCAGCCTTCGAATGCACCGCCTCTAACGAAACCTGCAAAATTCAGGCAATGCAGCACTCGAGACGCCCGCTTTTTGGAGTCCAGTTCCACCCCGAACTTTTCAGCGACGAGTTTCCCGCCGGCCAGCGGGTGATTGAGAATTTCCTTGCTCTCTGATCAAGCGAAATCGAAGGGGCACCCGGACATTCCAAGATTCCTTCTTAGGTCTCCCTTTGAGGGCCCGAGGCGCCCGCCTGGAGAACTCTTTAGCTTAATTCTAGAAACTCCGGCGACCAGGCAATCACTTTCTTTCTCAATTAAGTTCAACTGTATTAGAAGTTAGCTGCGATCTGGCGCCCTCCCACTGGACGCCTGTAGCCTGGTATGTTAGCCTCGTTCTGCTTGTCGTAGCCTCACTGATTTCTTTCAGCGCCTGCATCAAGGATGGAAGCCCCCAACTCCGGCCGACTTTTATTGTTCTGACTCCTAGAGCCGGAGGTCGAGTCATAGGAAAGAACGGACTCGCGCATGCGCGCTGAAGGGTTGGCAATTAACTTCGGTAGGAGGCCCGATTTCAATGAAATCCCCCTTTGGCGGGAGCGCCGTCGCAGCCGCTGCACTTCTTCCAGCCTTTCTCCTTTTTGCGGCCAAACCGTCGGTAGCAGAAAGCGCGGTTTCTCAATCCCAACAAACAATTCAACAAACATCAAAGACCCATACGCAGGCTCCGGTGATTACATCATCACCGGGTGAATTGGGTAAGGCTGTGCCCGAAATACCAGGAGGGAAGGTAGTAGAACCCCCTAAAGCAGCAGAAATTCGGTTTTCGCTGCCTGTGTCGTATGTTGCAACTGCTTACAGCCTCAGGGGCCGAACCGCCAGTGGAAAGATCGTCAGCCAGGGAATTATTGCTGCCGATCCGAAGTTCTTGCCGTTAGGTTCGCGAGTTCATGTGCAAGCCGGTGCCTGGAGCGGCGAATATCTCGTAGCCGACACCGGAGGTGCTATTAAGGGTCGTAAAATCGACATTTGGACGCCGAGCACCCGGGAGGCAATCAGATTTGGTCGCCGGAAAGTGAAACTTACGGTCCTGAGCTATGGTGAGAAACGCGCCGCAGCAAAGAGGCGAGTTCAAACCTAATCTTCAGAACAATTCGGCATATTAGGGCAAGGGTATTAGATCCTTTGCCCTTTTGCTTGTGCGCCCGGCAGGGCGCTCTTACTAGGGAGTGAAAGTCTCCTACGAACCCGACAGGGGGAATTAGCTGGACGGCAGGGTGTCCATCGCGAGGTGGAATCTGAAGGAAGCCGCAGGCAAAGCGCTGGCCCGACGAACAGAAATCGCATATGAGGCGTGCAAGCTGGATGAGAGGGCAAGTATCTTCAAAGTCCAATACCTGTACGGAAAGCTTGTAGGTATATGCGGCGGGCATAAGCGTGAAGGTGAGAGCGCATTACCCGGGGAGATCTGCAACTTTGCCATGAGCTACCGTCGCTGAGAAGCGGGGGGAGGAAGTTGCAGAAGTCAGCCGAGGGCATAGTAGTTCCATTCGACCGGAGCGAAGGCCCGAACGTGAAGTAACGGACCGGAGACTCGAATTTCGATGACTAAAGGAGACGCGGAAAGAAGAGTTGAGAAGCTCGAATCCCACCCGGAGGGTAGCCAACGGAATTGGCGAGAGGCAGGCTTGGGTGCGTCAAGAGTCAGGGCAAGGAGAGAAGACTCTGGACCGGAGACAGAGCAGTTGCTAGAGGCAGTGGTCGAACGAGAGAACATGTG
>JACCUI010000097.1 GCA_013811945.1 Pyrinomonadaceae bacterium
ATTCGTCGTAGGCTTCGGCGTCCAGTCTGGAATGGCGTGCGATTTCGCGTCGCGTCTTC
The DNA here is from genome assembly GCA_013811945.1 of Pyrinomonadaceae bacterium. Classification (GTDB taxonomy): domain Bacteria; phylum Acidobacteriota; class Blastocatellia; order Pyrinomonadales; family Pyrinomonadaceae; genus PSRF01. Next base: position 60 of record JACCUI010000097.1, read on the forward strand.
GCATGATCGTTGACGCGCCACAGGTAATCGCCGTTCGGCATCGGGGTGAACGTACCGTCAAGGGGAAGCATTTCCAGGCCGTGCCGAGGCAGATCTAGTTCTCGAATCATTTCGGGGCGGAGCAGCGAAACGACGTAGGAGCAGACGGAAAACTTGAAACCGGGGAATACTTCTTCCGTCACGGCCGCCCCGCCCAGCACGTGCCGCCGCTCCAGGACCAGCACCTTTTTCCCGGCCCGAGCAAGATAAGCGGCATTAACCAAGCCATTATGTCCGCCGCCAATGACGACGACGTCGTAGTGAGTATTCATCTGTTGTCGGTATGCAACTTGCTGAAGAATCGTTAGGATACTTATAATCGCTGGCTCTGACAAACAGACGGAGTTCGAAAGTCGTGGTGAGATTTCGTCATAACCCGTTGCGAGGCAGTATGCGATCGTCGCTACGGCTTCGCCGCGGATGTGAGGAAGCGGCTATGCCCTTCCGTCAACGTCGTTCTTAATGAGTGGGGCTGCGCCCAAAAATCAAAAGTCAGCTGACGGCGGGGCATAGCCACCGCCTGACATCAGGCGGCATAGCCGAAGCGACGACAGCACGCCTATTTCGATCGCCTCTGAACGCGAACCCTGCAGCGGAGAGCACTTAAGAATGCCCATCGGAACCGCTTTTCACGAAAGAACTTTCCAGCTCTGCGAAAGCTTGAACTATAGAGAGTGGTCTGGCTACTACGCCGTCAGCTCCTACGAACCTCATCACGAACACGAGTACAACGCGATTCGTAACGCGGCAGCGCTGATCGATATCTCGCCCTTGTTCAAATACAGGTTGACGGGTGCAGACGCTACCCGCCTCGTGGATCGGATCATCACCCGCGACCTGCGCAAGGTCTCTGTGGGCCAGGTGGTCTACACACCCTGGTGCGATGAACGCGGCAAGGTAATTGACGATGGCACGGTCTCGCGCCTGGAAGAAAACACCTATCGCTGGACGGCCGCCGATCCGAGCTTGCGCTGGTTTACACAGAACGCCGCCGGTATGGATGTTGACATCGAAGATATTTCGGAGACTGTGGCGGCACTCGCGCTGCAGGGGCCCACCTCCGCACGCCTGCTGAAGACTGTGGTCGAAGGGGCAGAGATTGAAGGCTTGAAATATTTCCGCGTGACTCGAGGCGAAATCGCGGGAGTTCCGGTGGAGATTTCTCGGACCGGGTACACGGGCGATCTGGGATATGAGATCTGGGTCCCGTCAGAGCAGGCACTAGACGTGTGGGACGCACTGGTTGACGCAGGGCAGGCTTTCGACATTCATCCGGCGGGCATGTTGGCCCTTGACGTGTCTCGAATTGAGGCTGGTTTGCTTTTGATCGATGTCGACTTTAATAGCAGCAAAAAGGCGCTGATCGCTGAGCAAAGGTATTCGCCCTTTGAGATGGGCCTGGGCCGCCTCGTCAGTCTCGATAAGAATCGTTTTGTGGGACAGGCGGCGCTGATTGCTGAGCAGCGGCGCGGCCACGCGCGTGAGATCGTCGGTCTGGAGATTGATTGGCCCGAAGCTGAAGCCTTGTATGAAGCGGTAGGGTTGCCGCCTGCGGTGTCGCCGATCGCCTCGCGAGTTGCGGTGCCGGTTTTCAAGGATGGGACTCAGGTTGGCAAAGCAACTTCGAGCACTTGGTCACCGACACTAAAAAAGATGATCGCCCTCGCAACGATGAAGTGCGAGCACAGTAAGCAGGGCACCAGGGTGCAGTTTGAGATCACGGTAGAAGCAGTTCGTCACCGGGTGGGAGCAATAGTTGTGAAGACGCCGTTCTTCAATCCCAAGCGTAAAACGGCAACCCCAGCAGTGTAGTACTTGTTCGGGAACAGTTGGACATCAAAGTAGTGGTTCTAGAACGTCGGCGGCAGCTCAACACAGAACCGGGAGCGGTAGCGACCGCACTCAACTAACGAATTGATTTCGCAACCGCAATTACAATAGCAAAGACTGAGGCAAAGGCTTCTTCTATCCAACCTGATCTGGAGTGCAGATTCAAATTGGTGTCGCAGAGTGATCTCGTTGGTTGAGTGCGGTCGCTACCGCTTGCGGTTCTGTAGTTGAGCTCTCACCACAGCCCTACCGTCCCCGTTCTGTATTGAGCGCGGCGGATGTTGGGAGCCCACTTAGTTTTCATAAAACTGAAGCATGAAGCCATCCCTCCTGGAAATCATCGACAGCTACAACCCGGACGCTCCCCTCGAGGAAGCCTTAACAATTCCGGCGCCGTGGTATACGGATCAAACGCTCTACAATCTTGAACTCCAAACCGTCTTCGCTAATTCGTGGCAGCTGGCAGGTCGCGTCGATCAGGTGCGTGAACCTGGGCAATACTTCACCAGCGACATAGCCGGCGAGCCGATAGTTGTGGTTCGAGGAGCCGAGGGCGTGTTGCGCGGATTCTTCAACGCCTGCCGGCACCATGCGGCAGCAGTAATGACGGAGCCCGAGGGCAAGGCCAACCAGCTTCGTTGTCCTTACCACGGCTGGACCTACTCGCTCGCAGGGGAGTTGAAAGGCACGCCGGATTTCTCAGGAGTGTCTTACTTCGATCGCGCCGCCAACGGGCTTTTGCCGGTCCAAACTGGAGTGTGGGAAGACTGGGTGTTTGTCAGAGTGGAAGGGCCTGACACAGCCGGGGATTCAGCAACTAATGAACAGTCTGGTAACCACCTCGAGAGTTTTCTTGGTGCGGATTTGATCAACCAAATCCGTCCGCTCGGTCTCGAGAAGCTCCACTGGATGGAAAGACGTCACTACCAGTTCGACTGCAACTGGAAAGTCTTCGTCGACAACTATCTCGACGGCGGTTACCACGTTCCTTATCTCCACAAGGGCCTCGACAGCGTCCTCGACTACAGCAATTACACTATTGAGAACGGCCAACGATTCTGTCTGCAATCGAGTCCCATCGTCAGTGAGGGTGCTGAACCCGAAACCGGCGCGGTCAGAAGAGGGGAGCGCGCGCTCTACTACTGGATCTATCCCAACTTCATGATCAACTTGTACGACGGCGTAATGGATACGAATCTGGTGATTCCTCTTGGCGTGGACAGGACCGAAGTCATTTTCGACTTTTACTTTCCTGACGTCTCCGAAACCGCGCGCGAACGCAATCGCGCCAGCATCGAGGTGGGTCAACGCATCCAGGACGAAGACGTTTCGATATGCAGATCAGTGCAACGCGGTTTGAACTCGCGTGCTTACAATGCCGGGCGGCTCTCGGTCCGACGGGAAGCGGGCGAGCATCTGTTTCATCGTTTGCTGCATGCGGATCTCAATGCGGGAATTAGGCTCTGAGAAGCTACTTGAATGCACCGGCACTTCGACGATCCACGAAATACACGAATTGCACTAAGATACTTTCGTGTTACTTGATGTTATTTCGGGGATCGTTTTCTGGTGAACAAACCCACAAAACTTGGAACCCACACACCCAATCGTTTCCCCAACTCATGACCGCGGTGGTCGGCTCCTACGCGTTCTCGGCGTTGGCTTTGGTCTGGCCGTAATTATCGGCAACACCATCGGAGCCGGAATTTTCCGCACTCCCGGGGTCATAGCCGAACTGCTTCCTAATGCCTGGATGTTTCTCGGCGTTTGGATCGTGGGCGGGTTGTACGCGCTCCTGGGAGCCATTTCGATTGCTGAACTGGGAGCGATGATCCCGCGTTCCGGTGGGCAGTATGTTTTTGCTCGCTATGCACTGGGCGAGTATGCAGGATTCATTGTCGGCTGGAGCGACTGGATCTCAAGCTGCGGCAGTACTGCGGCTGTTGCTATCGTAGTGGGTGAATTCGCGGGCGCATTATTTCCCGCACTAGCCGAAAAGAGCGCCCCGATCGCCGTCTCAATCGCGATCTTTTTTGCCCTCTTACAATGGCGTGGAATTATCTGGGGCAGCAACGTTCAGAATGTAACGAGTTTGCTGAAGGCCCTGGCTTTCCTGGCTCTCATAATTGCTGCGTTCCTACTGGGCGACCAGGGCACAGCCTCTGAGCCTGCTAAAGCGATGCCCGCAGGACTCCCGCTATTCGCCGCCTTTATTTTGGCGTTGCAATCAGTGATCTATACCTACGACGGATGGTCCGGAGTGGTTTATTTCTCCGAGGAAGTTGAACGTCCTGGTCGCGATATTCCTCGGGCGCTGTTCGGGGGCGTTATTTCTGTGATCGCAATTTATCTTCTGGTCAATCTGGCCCTGCTCTACGTATTACCTATATCAAGAATTGCCGGGCAAGACTTTGCCGCCGGCGTGGCCGCTCAGGTGATCTTCGGTGGGTACGGCGACACAATTTTCAGATCGTTGACCATCGTGTCCATGCTCAGCGCAATTAACGCCTTACATCTGATGGCCACGCGCGTGCTGTACGCGATGAGTCGAGATGGTCTCTTCCTACGGAAGGCTGCGAACGTAAACGAAGGTGGAACGCCCACTGTAGCCCTGCTCGTAAGCACAATGGTCGCCGTGCTCTTCATCGTCTTCGGCCAGACTTTCGAGAAAGTCATCACCGTGTTGGCGTTGTTCTTTGTCGCTAACTACACCCTGTCCTTTATTTCAGTTTTTGTTTTGCGGGCGCGGGAGCCGGAGAAGGAGCGTCCTTATCGTGCCTGGGGCTATCCCTGGACTACCGCGCTGGCTTTGCTGGGATCGATCTTGTTCCTGGTGGGCGCAGTCGCGAGCGACGTCACCAGCGGCACCCGCAACAGCTTTTATGCTCTGATCCTTTTGACGGCGAGTTATCCCGTGTTTCGAGTTGTGAAACTTCTGAGCGGCCGGTGAGTTTTGTAGGGGCGTCCCTCCGTGAGCGCCCTGCTCTTGATAGGCGCATCTCAAAAGATGGCGCTTACCTGTAACCCTTTCAGGAAGTCTTTGCCCATCGAGGGGCGCCCACGGAGTTTCAGAGCAGGCGAAACCGCCTGCAGATGTTCAAAAGAAACCCCTGCGGAACCATTTTCGTAGATTTTCGTCACTCTTTCTCTAACTTTTACTCACGATGGAGCTTAGCTAGCCTCCGCCGTCAGGAGTTTTGGGAGGGACGCCCCTACAAAGGCGGTTTGACTCATCTGGTGGCAAACCTTATTCTCACTTCAGTCTCCGTTGCTGATCGACTTCTTTAGTTCATCGCAAATTCCCGAATGATTCCTGCGAAGGAGTTACAGGCAGTCTGTGTCTCAGGTCATTTTTCATTTGTCATCGGAAGCCCGCGAAGCGCGGCGACAAGCATGAAGCCTGGGGCGTGAGAGCCCGTGTCAAGACTCAGAGTGGAAGGTACTTCACGAACCAATACATGGTGCAGGTCCTGCTTTGATTCAGAACCGGGAGCGGTAGGGATGCAGCCGACAGGCTGCGAGTCTAATGGGGTGAAAGTCCCCTGCCGTCAGTTGCTCGATTCAGACGGCTAGCATATCCGAGGTGTGGGGAGGCAACAACTCATACG
>JACCUI010000105.1 GCA_013811945.1 Pyrinomonadaceae bacterium
GAAAGAAAAGCCGGGCTCCCGACCATCAGCTTGGCATCACCAAGTTGTGCCCTAACGCCGTGACCTGGAACGGCCTCGAACTCCTCCACCTGGGGCGGCGTGATGCCCCGTTCGAACGCCTCTTCCATGACCGCGCGGCCCAGCGGGTGTTCGGAACCCGCTTCTACTGCTGCTGTGAACTTGAGCAGTTCCTCTTCCGAGCCTGTCACGGCGACGATTTGCCGCAACGCGGGATGGCCCTCAGTCAGCGTACCAGTCTTGTCGAAGACCACACGCTGCACTTTGCGCAGTGCTTGAAAGGCCTCGCCCGTGCGCATCAAAATGCCGCGCTCGGCAGCTTCGCCTGCTCCGCGTACGATGGACAGCGGCGCGGAGATGCCCACGGCACAAGGGTAGCCCATTACAAGTACGCTCAAACCTGCAAATACTGCTCGCTGAAGATCAGGCGAGCCTCCGACGAGCAACGGTCCGACCAGCCAGAAGAGAGTCGCCGCTGCTGCGGTAAGCAGCACGAACGGTGTGTACACGCGCAACACTCGATCCACCAGATGCAACAACCCGGGTTTCAGAGCGCGAGCGTCCTCGACACTGCGTATCACTTGCCTGAGAAAACTTTCTTCACCTACCACTGTGACGCGCACGAGGAGCGTGCCGTGACCGTTTCGAGAGCCGCTTATAGTTCTGGCTCCGGGACGCTTGTCTACAAGTTTCGGTTCGCCAGTGACGAGCGATTCATCCACGTCCGACTCTCCCGATTCGACAACCCCGTCTACCGACACGCGCTCGCCTGGGCGGATGCGCACTAAGTCGCCGACGCGCACTTTCTCAAACGGCACCGCTACTTCTTTGCCATCCTTTACGACGTATGCAACGTCAGGCTCAAGATCCAGCAGCTTCTTGACCGCTTGCGAACTACGGGTTTTCACAATCAGCGACAGCCACTCGGAAAAGATGTGATAAGTGAGCACCATGACCGCGACCGCGAAAAACGCTTCTGTCGGATAGTGCGGGGGATGAAATGCCAAGCCGATGGCCCCACCGATCAACCCGGCAAATGCCCCGAACTCAACCAACACATGCTGGTTGAGGATGCCACGCCGCAACGCCGCGCCCGCCATGCGCACAATGTGCCCGCCTACACCGAAGATGAGAAATACGGCGAGCACTCCGACGAGCCACGGAACGGCAGCGCCGAACGCCCCACGCAGCTTGAGAATGTAGATTCCGGCTCCGAAACCGGCGAGAACAGCCGTACCTGAAATCGCCAACCGCAAGCCATATGCGCGCAGAACTACGAAAGAGAACGCGACGAGACTTGCGATAGAAAACACGCACAAATAAAACCACGGACTATCAACCGGAAACCCCACCAGCCCCATCGCTGCGATGCTCGCAGTCAGTCCGATCAAGAAACGTCGACGCTCATACACCAGAGCGCGCTCTTCCTCCTCGAAGGGACGCAGCTTATTCGGATCGGAGATTGTGTAGCCGATATCCTTAAGCGTCTGCAGCAGGTCTTCAGCTCGTGCCACTTTCGGGTCGTACTCGATCAGCGCCTGTTCATGGGTCAAACTAACGTTGACTTTGTCGACGCCAGGTTGTCTACCCAGCGCCTTTTCGATCGTACCGGTGCACAAAGAACAGTGCAGCCCTCCAATACGCGCGCGGATTCGTCTGCGGCCTGGTGTTTGGGAAGGTTCTTCAGTCCAGAAGCGTAGAGCAGATTCAACTGTCGTTGTGGTACTCATAATGACACCTCACAATTCGTCAACTAATCATCCTAATCCCTCTAGTCGAGTAGAGAGTCAAGTGATCTTCAGTTTGAATGTTTCAGCGCGAAAAAGAGTGACCAAAAACCCGCTTCGCCTTGGGGTTTTTTGCTACATGCGACTTGGAGGAATCGGTGAGGTGCTCGCCCGAAGAATCGTGAGCGAAACTCCGTACGAATCCCGGGCAGTTGTGCTGGGCCATTCGCAACGAGGCGGACCACCGAGCCCGATTGACCGCATTATGGGCTTGCTATTCGGAGCGTGCGCCGCCGATGCCGTGGCCGCGAATCGGTTTGGAATGATGGTTTCGGCGCGCGGAATCGCACCGGCATGCGAACTGTCGCTGGTCGACGTCTCGGAGGTTTTGGGAAAGATCAACACAGTGAACGTTGATCGCCATTATGATACAGAGCGGTACAACCTTAAAGGTATTGGTATGTGATGGCGGTCGTCACTTCTCGAAGGCGATGTTGTCCACCTCAAGGTTCTCGATCGGGTAATGAGATCCTGTTGGCGGACGAAAGTCGTTGACCGCTCGTCCCTACCATTAATTTTGTTCGACATGTAGGGGATTTAGCGTTTCTTATAAATGAATTGCCAAATGCGTCTATCCCGTAAGGAGTTTAGCCCTCTGGAGACACGGTTTTGGCCCTTATACCCTCCAATTATTTAGGGGGGTAGGACTTTGGTGTAGGAATTTGGACCCTGGCCGCCCTGGCTCGGCTTGAGGCGTTCTTGACACTTGTAAAGGCTGACTGTTACCCTACGCGGTCCTTTCCTACAGCGTTTTTCCAGCTTTTGTTAACAAAGGAGTTCGCTTGAGTAACGAATCAGGTTACCTATTTACCTCAGAGTCTGTCACCGAAGGTCATCCCGACAAAATCTCCGATCAAATCTCAGATGCAGTATTGGACGCAGCGCTTGCTGAAGATCCAACCGCGCGTGTCGCCTGTGAGACTCTGGTCACGACGGGACTGGTCGTCATAGCCGGTGAAATCACCACAAATGCTCGCATCGACTACACCCGAGTAGCTCGCGACACAATTCGGGATATCGGCTATACCAGGGCCAAATTCGGTTTCGACTCAGAGACTTGCAGTGTGTTGTCAGCGCTTGACCGGCAGTCGCCGGATATTGCCATGGGTGTGGACACCGGGGGGGCTGGTGACCAGGGATTGATGTTCGGCTTCGCGTGTAACGAAACGCCGGAACTGATGCCGCTACCAATCCAGCTGGCTCACATGCTTTCTCGACGCCTTGCCGAAACTCGCAAATCAGGTGAACTGCCTTACCTCAGACCTGATGGGAAATCCCAGGTAACCATCGAGTATCGCGATGGCCGGCCATTTAGGGTGGAAGCAGTTGTCATTTCATCGCAGCACGACCCGAATATCACCACCGATCAGTTGCGCGCCGAGATTCAGGAAAAGGTTATTAACCATACCGTTTCATCAGACCTGCTGGACAAAGATACAAAATACCATATCAATCCGACAGGCAGGTTTGTCACCGGCGGACCACAGGGAGACGCTGGCTTAACCGGACGCAAGATCATTGTGGACACCTACGGCGGGTATGCCCCACACGGCGGCGGCGCATTCTCGGGCAAGGATCCAACGAAAGTCGATCGCTCGGCCGCTTACATGGCTCGTTATGTCGCCAAAAACATTGTCGCCGCCGGTCTTGCCGATCGCTGTCTGGTTCAACTTGCGTATGCGATTGGAGTCGCCGATCCCGTCTCAGTGTTAGTCGACACCAGCGGCACCGGCCGCATTAGTGAGAAGGCTTTGGCGAAGCTCGTGCGTGATAGCTTTGAGTTAACGCCGCATGGAATCATCGAAGAGTTGAAGCTGCGCAGGCCCATCTACAAAGCCACTGCGGCATACGGACATTTTGGACGTGAGGACGAAGATTTCAATTGGGAAAAAACTGACAAGGCTGAATCGCTTCGAGCAGCCGCAGGCATCTAAGTTCTTACTGGACGATGGCTGTCTGAATTCTTAATCTATTTCGAAAGAGGAATCCATTAAATGAGTGCAACACGTTCGCTTGAATATGATGTGAAAGATGTTGGCTTGGCTAGTAAGGGTAAGCAGCGCATTGAATGGTCTGAAAGAGAAATGCCCGTACTGCGCTTGATCCGGGAACGTTTTGGTGAGGAAAAGCCATTGAATGGTGTCAGGCTTCTTGCCTGTGCTCACATAACCACGGAAACTGCGAATCTGGCTCGAGCGCTGCAGGCGGGTGGCGCCGAGGCCGTACTGATCGCCTCCAATCCCCTATCCACACAGGATGACGTGGCCGCCTCTCTGGTTCAAGACTGGGGCATTCCAGTTTATGCGATTAAGGGTGAGTCAACTGAGACTTATAACCGTCACGTGCGCACAGCACTTGACTACCGTCCGGACATCGTAATTGACGATGGCTCAGATGTGGTTGCAACTCTGATTAAGGAACGACCCGATCAGGTGGCAGAAATAATCGGTTCTACGGAAGAGACAACAACTGGAATCCAGCGCCTGGAGGCGATGCAGAAAGCCGGCGTCCTGACCTTCCCTTCAATGGCCGTCAACAACGCACAAACCAAGCATTTTTTTGATAATCGTTACGGTACCGGCCAGTCGACCCTCGACGGGATTATTCGCGCTACAAATATACTGTTAGCAGGAAGAAATATTGTAGTGGTCGGTTATGGCTGGTGCGGTAAGGGGGTCGCGCTCAGGGCGAGAGGCATGGGGGCCAACGTAATCGTCACTGAAATCGATCCAATCAAGGCCGTGGAAGCTGTGATGGATGGTTTTCGGGTAATGCCGATGGTCGAGGCCTCTGCAATTGGCGACATCTTCATTACCGTAACCGGCAACCGGCACGTGATCGATGGACCCCACTTCGAACGGATGAAAGATGGAGCGATCGTCTGCAATAGTGGGCACTTCGATCTCGAACTCAATCTGAGGGCACTGGGCGAGATGTCCGAAGACCCAGTAAACATGCGCCCATTCGTTGAAGAGTTCAAGATCAAGGCGAGCGGCAAGCGCGTTATAGTACTCGGTGAGGGTCGCCTGATTAACCTGGCGGCGGCTGAAGGACACCCAGCCAGCGTGATGGATATGAGTTTTGCCAATCAGGCTCTCTCAGTTGAGTACCTTGTCAAGCAAAAGGGTAAGCTTGAGCCGGGAGTTCATATGCTACCTAAGGAAGTTGATACCGAGATCGCCAGCCTGAAACTCCGAGCGTTGGGGATGGCTATCGACACCCTCACGGCGGAACAGGTCGAATACATTGCGAGTTGGGAAACCGGCACCTAAGCCGGCTAAGTACGAAACGCTGGAATTGAGTCGCCGCGCGCGCAACACCGAAACTACTCCTGATTTGTAAAGGCGACCTTGAAAACCATGCTATCGAGGTGTCGGGTTGAATGAGTTGCTAGATTGCGCCACCGGATGAACTTAGTTGCCATGGCTTTTGCCCTTGCCAATTCTTTCAACTCACCGACAATCAGATGCAAGCCAGAATGGCTAAAATCCTGATTTGCGCATAATGATAGTTTTGTCGCCGTGCAAAAAGTGGCGACGGATCCAATCTTGGTTGGCGGTCTGTCAGACGCGCTTTTCGTGCCAAGTTCTGCTCTCACCTATTACGTTCACCATTTGAAATCCTCCTTCAGTTGTTTAAAGTTTTAGATGATTGATCCGTCACTGCGTCACCCAATGACGGTGTTGAACTTTTTAGCAGTGGTCTAATTCGTCGGCCATCAGCCTCCGGTTTCTCCATCCACCCTATAGCTGTCGGCCCAAGCGCGCCACCGCAGGTGTTCACTGTCAGATCTGACAATGTGCTTCCGACTATCCTTAAATCAAGGCACACATCATGAGGCTGCCCCTCAGATCAATTTTGATCTGTTTGATCCTCCTTCGTAGCGTTGAGGTGTCGGGACAGCAGCCTATGTGTTGGTGGCTACCTCAATGCTGACTAACTCACTGAATACTTTCTCGGAACTGCGCTTACCAAAAGATTCCAACTTCTTCAGCATAGCTTCTGACTCTTCAAATCTAACCACTCGGGTATTTCAAACGATGAACCTCGAACGGATTCCAGACTCCCATCCCACACCATTATCCACAAGTACTTTCGCCGACCCTTAGTATCCTTGAGCAAGGATTGGTTTTTGAGATCGGCTACCGGCTCTGGTCGGCCCCTTATACTGTTTACTGAAGTAAGGGGCTAATTCTTCTTTCATGAATCTTTCAAAGTCCTCTTCCCTCACTTCACCGTGAAGCGTTATCGCATCGTGACGAAATACTCTAAGCATTATCAAATTCCTTCCTGATTAGCGTTAAAGCAATCTTCCCTGCCGCCGCCTAACGTTTAAGGTAAGGGGCGCCGCGCCTTTTGCGGCGTCCCTCTTGACCACGATGTTAGGCAGCGCCGTTGCATAGTCTTTGAGGTCCGGCTCATTCATCGCCCCACACCGGCGAGCTTGGACCTTCATAAGGCTGCAAATTCAGGCAGTACTTGATGCCATCGTAGATTTTCGGCTCTACCTTGATCGCGCAGTGCCGGGTACCAGTCGGTGCTGCTGAGCGGCGCGAAGTCGATCAGAGAGCTTTGCCGCATGTTACCACCCCATCCGGCGATGGACGTGGGTGCCCATCGCAATCAGCGCCTCGGCGGCCTCGCCGACGAACACGGCGAACAGACCTACTTGGAAGCCAGCCGTCTTGAGTGTGCCCGCCGTCGAACCTGTGGCGAGTCCCTTGCGGAGATCGTTGCCGACGTTCGTGCTTGGCGTCGGAACCGTGATCAGTTCCCTATCGGTGTGAACGGTGAAGACGCCTCCCCCGGTGTAGTCGTAGCCGGCCACGGTTAGGTAGTCGCCGGCCGTGCGGTAGTCGTAGATTCCGTTCTGCGTGATGCCGTTAATCGTCGCGCGCATGAGTCCGCCTGACGTGAACCGCACGATTGGACCGCCGCCCGCACCTGCGGACCCGGAGCCGAGCGTGCACAGGTACTCGTCGCCCGCCGCTGTCAGCGTAACCGCACCGTGGTGAATGAGGAACGCCACCGAATTCGCCTGCGGATTGATCTCGGAGTTCTCGTTCAGGTAGAACTGCTGGTCGATCGTATTCGAGATGAACTCGGCCCACGCCTCGTTGAAGTTGGCGCGTGACCTCCGGTATCGGGGCGCGTTGTTCGGGGTGAGGTCGATAGGCGCGAGCCTCGTTGAAGAATCGTAGATCTTGCCGTCGCTGCCGTCCTTGACGGTGTGCGTGCCGGTGCCGGCGCTGGTGATGCCGACCCGCATGTTGGCCAGCGCGTTCGGGCGCGTCGTCGCCAGCGCGATCGATCCCGCGTTCGCCCTGATGACCCAGTAGTCGATGTTCGCCGACAGACCGCCCGGCAGCGATCCCGTCGTGGTGAGGCGGACCGGACCATCGCCCGTGTTCCAGTGGTGCGCGACGATGTCCAGCTCGTCGTCGGTCGCGTCGACGGCGTCGACGTTGCGCGGCCCGGCGGTCTCGCCGAAGCGGTACCAGGCGCGCGGGACGATTCCGAGCACGCGCAGCCAGTCGTCCGCGGTGACGGGCTTCTGCCGCCCGTTGTCGATGTTGTCGATCAGCGGGATGTCGGTGATATTGCTCTTGTGGCGGTACCCGGCCGAGTGCCGGGTCGGCACGATCCCGGTGAACACCGGCGACAGATCGGACTGGGAGATGATCGAGTCGAACGTGAAGCGAGGGCGGATCCCGTTGGGACGCGGCTGCACTCGGATTCTATAGACGTTCGCCTGCTCGTTCAGCTTCCCAAAAGCGCAGTTCTCAACGGTGAACGGACCGTTCGCATAGTATCGGATCGCCTCGCCGGTCGCCTCGGGCGCCCACACAGTGCGCGTGCCGGTCCCGGCGTCGGAGATGCTGATCCGGGTTCCGGCGAGCGCGTTGGACAGCGACGACGCCAGCGCGATCGTATCGGAGTCGATGACGATCGCCCAGTAGTCCGTCTTTGTCGCTAGCCCAGCCGGCAGCGTGCCCGTCGTGGTAAGCCGCAGCGGACCCTTGCCGGTGGTGTACCCATGCGCCGAGGCGAAGCTCACCTCGTCGGCCCCGGCGAGCTGATCATGATCGTCGGCGACGCCGCGTGATGCTTCACGTTCTTCAGGCATACGCTCTCCGAGTCGATCGGCGACACGTCCTGATCGTAGTTCGGCATGTCGAAGAATCGACGAGAGCCCTCGCTGTGGACGCCGTCGACGACGAGCGTGTCACCGTAGTTGCGGCAGGTGAAGATGTCCGCGATCTGATTCTCCATGATCGTGCCGTCGCGGAAGAAGAATCCGACGGTGCGGTACACCCCGTCCGACGTCGGCCGCGCGGCGTTAATGCCGTACTGGCCCCAGTCGCGACCCTGGATGATGCAGTGGTCGAACACGCAGTCCTGCGGCTGGTCCCCCTGGAAGACGATGCCCGAGTCGGTGTAGCCCTGGATCTGGACGTCCGTCAGCCGGTGGTGGTCGTTCTTGCCCAGCTCCTCCGTCGAGGTCGGGTCCCAGACGATCTGGACGCCGTCTTGGGCTTGTCCGTCCAACTTGATGAATACGCGCTCGATGAAGTTCTTGCTCGACAACTGGCTCCTCACGACCTTCGGGTCATCAGTAAGCGGGATCTCGCTGTTGTAGAAACGCACTGCCGTTAGCAGCGTCGCCGCTTGCAAGGCGACGATGGTCCCCGTCGCCGGCGGCGGCGGAAGGCCTCTCACTTCGTAAGTGAAAGTGTTGGCGTTGGGTACCGTCGTGACGACGTGCCGACCGTTGTAGGCACGCTGGTCGGCCCCTAAGATGTAGACGAACTGGCCGACCGTGAAACCATGGTCCGTGGCGATAGCCGTCGCAATGGCGCCCGACTTCGTGAGGCTCGAGACGCTCTTATCAGTACCGACCCGCTCACCTACTTCCAGCGAGAAGTGGCCCAGGCCGCAGTCCTGGCAACGATTGAAATCGAACGCCGGAAGATCGCTGGGTCCCCGCCAGACAAAGCGCGTGGCCCGTGCGCCCTGACCGAGAAGCTCTTGTCCGGCGATCTGCGGGAAGTTGATCGTGTTCGATAGATAGAACGGTCCACCCTGCGGTAGCAGCAGGCGCCCACCCCAGCCGCCGTCCCTCACCAGCGCCGCGAGCATCGCGTTGAGCTGCACGGTGACGTCTGTCCCCTCGGTGAACGGCGCCGCCCGAGTCTTGTATTCGATGACCACGTTATCAATGATGAAGTCATCGATGTCGCCGCCGCTTCCGCCAGTTGAATTGCGAGATTCAAGGTGCAGTACGTTATCTGTCTCTCTCAATTGGTGGTGGGGTTCTATGAGCAGGATGTTGCCATTCCAGGTATCTCTACTGGGGCTCGCTGGTAGTCCGCCGAATAAAGCGATTCCATTGATCCGAAAGACACTTCTTTGATGGTCGACATCACGCGATTGAAACATTAGGAAGGCAGTTTGGCCCGGATCAACATTGAGGCAATCGAACGAGAAGTCCTTTGTCGGGCCCACAAATGGAACGCTGGGTTCAATATCGTTGAAGGTACCTGGTTGATGGCCAAAGTGTTGTCTTTGGAAAAGAATGACAGTGAAATTGCTTGCCATGGTTCGAGCTCCTTTGCTTTGTTTTTGAGTTTGGTCAGATTCAATCCCTATCTGTCCAGTTGAGCTTGTAGGCGCCCCCCGGCGATAGGCGCCATCAACCGAAGCGCCCATCGCCATGTGCATAAGGGCAACCCAAGAAAACTAGCGCTCGACTGGTACGCCATTGGCGCCTCCATTTTTATGCCGCCCAACGCCGCGGTTGAGCGGCCGCCTACATTCCTAATCTTTAGGAGACCTACTGGTTGGCGGTCCGCTCCAAACCGCTTGTTAGGCGTTAACGTTGCTGAAGCATTCAAGCTTATCTGAGACCTGCCAAGTAGCTGATACCGCCAGCCAAGAAGAAAATCAAACTAGCGCCAGCCAGAACGAACCCAAAATTAATCAGCAAGTGCTTAACATAAACTCTTTTCGACAAAAGATAACTCTGACTAGCTAAAGCCTTTATCTCAAACTCTTTATCTACGCCCGCTAATTGCGCTTGGAATTTGTCATGGTCGAGCCAAGCAATAGTTTTGAAAAACAGCATCACATTCGGAGAATACCTTTCCGCCTCTTTTATTTTTTCCTTCTCCCGGATGAGCACCTTGTCTCGTTCTGCTGAAAAGAATACGCGAGACCACAGGCACATGAGAGCACTGATAATAGAACCGACCAAGCACAAACACATCAATATCAAAAAGAGCCATGTATAGACGTTGAATCTTTGAGTGATTTTAGATAGCTCATCTGGATTATTGAAGATGCGGGTTGTGAGGAATGTTAAGAAAGCACCGTCGAGTGTAAGTATGATTTGCGCCTTTGAGTCCGCGTTCTTATACCAGTCTATTACTCTTTCGTAGAGGCGACGTGAATAATCTAAGGCATCTGATAGCTCTGAGTCTGGCATATCTACACCTAACCTCCTTATATTTATTCCAATAATACGCGATAAGTGCCAACAAGATTCAACTTTCAACGCCTAACGAATTGGACCTCCGATGGCGGCATTTGTCGGCTGTCACGGAGTTAGACGCCAGTGGCGGCACTATAGCTCCGCACCGGAGAAAACTACGTCAATGTCATCCGCCGCTTTATTTATCCTCAACCACCAGAAGCGTAACCCCAGAGAGATGGGCGTGGATGAAATCCGGCAGTACCTGTCGCACTTGGCAACGGACGGGAACGTGGCCGCCTCGACACAGAACGTCGCGCTCGCGGCGCTGCTGTTCCTCTGCCGCGAGGTGGTTGGGGATCGACCTGTCGCTAGTCGAGGGCGTCGAGCGCGCCAACGCCCGCAACGCATCCCCGTCGTCCTCACTGCGAAAGAGGTCAGACGGGTCCTCTCGCAGCTGACAGGCACGCACTGCCTGATGGCATCGCTTCTCTACGGCGGGTCTGCGGCTGATGGAATGCTCTGTTTTGCTGCGCGTCAACGACGTGGATTTCGAGTACCGGCAGATTATCGTCCGTGACGGCAAGGGCCAGAAGGATTGTGCGCCTCGGTTGCGGCAGCATCTATCTGCCGTACACTTTGGAGCGTAAGTACCCGATGGCCGCGATCCACTGGGTCTGGCAGTGACATCTTCCCCGCCACCAAGCTCTCGGTCGATCCGCGCACCGGCGTGCGGCGTCGGCATCACGCCTCAGAGGACAGGCTGCAGCGCGCAGTGGCGCAAGCCGTCAGGCGCGCAAGGATAGAGAAGCGGGCGAGTTGCCACACGCTGCGGCATAGCTTCGCGACGCATCTCCTCGAAGCGGGCTATGACATTAGAACGATTCAGGAACTCTTAGGTCACCTCAAGACGACGATGATCTACACACACCCGCTCAATAAAGGCGAGGGCGGTGAAAAGTCCGCTTGAGTGGTAAAGACGCTTAGCCCGGCTAAGTATGAATTCGAGAAAGCAGGTAAGTTCCCCCGGCAGCAAATATGATGGGCGGGGACCAACCGGCTACGGCCGGGGGAAGTAACCCAAGATTACCCAGCTGTTGTAAGCCCCCTCCTACTCCCCAATAGGCAATGCTAAGACCCACCGCAGCACACAGGGCTATTATTGTCCCCTTCCTTCCAAAGGAGAGGGCCAGCGGGATTCCGATAAAGGCCATCACTACCACACCGAAGGGCGCTGCATACTTTCGTTGCAGGGCAACCGCAAGGGCTGAAACCTCCATTCCGCGTCGCTTAGCTGTCTTTAAATAACTGCTTAAACCTTCTGAGCTTAACTGAGAAGGCTTGTCTATAGTCGGCTTAAACACCTGTAACGGCTCGGCTGGTATCTCTTTCGTTTCAGCCACTTGCCGTTCCACGTCGAGTCCGAGAAAGTTAAACGTCTCGACCTTGCTAAGCGCCATTCGATTAGCGGCAACCCAGGTACCCACATTTCCGGTCGTCACGCTGGCCAGATGAACTCCGGCCGGATCGAACTCATAAATCACCGGCTCAGTCAGCGAATTACTCCCGGGGTCGAACTCATATGAATAGAGGCGATTGCTCTCCGCGGAAGCCAGCCACTGGCGCCCGGTTCCCGTGATTGCTCTGGGCTCACCCCCCCGAATTTGCGCACGCAACTTGTCTTGCGTGAGGTTCGCGTTCGGCATTAAGTGTTCCTGCACTACCCAGGTACCGGCCCCTGCCGCGAGCGCAAAAAACAGGCCTGGAAGCATTAAGCGGTATACGCTTTGCCCGGAAGCCCACCATGCGATTGTCTCGCTCCGCCGCGCGAGGAGTGCGTAGGTCATCAAGACGGCAATAAGCATTGTTGCAGGGAAAAGTTCGACCGTTATTAAGGGCAGCAGGAAAAGAATGTAGCGAGCAACCAACCGTGCCCCTATCCCATTTCTGGCAATGAAACGCCACATTTCGAAAAGAGTGAAAATAATGAAGACTGAAACCAAAGAGGCAAAGGCTAGCACGAAACTCAAACTCAGTGTGCGGAATAGGCCAATGTCTAGAAGACTAGGAAAGCCAATACCTCCGACCCCCTTGGTGCGTAGCACTACTGATTGAGTTGTGCCGCGGTCGGTTGGGCGGGGGGTTTTCCTGAAGC
Organism: Pyrinomonadaceae bacterium; assembly: GCA_013811945.1. Taxonomy (GTDB): domain Bacteria; phylum Acidobacteriota; class Blastocatellia; order Pyrinomonadales; family Pyrinomonadaceae; genus PSRF01. The sequence continues at coordinate 12,431 of JACCUI010000105.1, forward strand.
GCTTAAGAGACCAGGCAGCGACCGGAGTCCTATTAACGGCCAGAAGTACGAAGCTCAGGAAAAACATTAACACTGTGGCCGCCCATAAACCGATCACGGGTGAAACTAAACCCGCCCGCGCCAGAGATTCGCCCAGCAATGAAGCCAGGTAATAGACAATCACGATCAGGAGCGCCAGCAATACCCCCACGCCCCGCCCGCCTCTTCGAACTTTCATCCCCAGCGCTCCGCCAAGCAGCGCAAACAAAAATGGTGAGACAGATAGCGCCAGTCGTCTATGAAGCGTTCTCTGCGCTTCATTACGTTCCTCAGGTTGACCGGAAGAAGCCTGCTTTCGCAATCCCCTCCAATCCAACTCCTCTGGACCCATCTCAGCTTCATTTATCCGCTTCAGTATCTCTGCGCGCCCTGTGTTTATAGAGATACGCAGCTGGTCCAAACGCTCGACAACGTAAGACCTTTGATCGCCGTTCTCGCGCACCGAAATCTTAGTCGCAACTGCATCGCTGAGTACTAACTCCGATTTCTCACCCGAAGAATCAATTCGACCGGAGCGCGCCGTTACCGCCCGGTTCGAGCCGTCGGGTTGCTGGGCATAGATAAACACCTTTCCCCACGAGCCCTGAGCCTTGTCGCCTTCTCGAACGTAAATCACGTAACCGGGTATTTCAGTATTGAAGTCTCGAGGTTCGACGGGGGAATCGAGCTTGCGCAGCGCTCCCTGCAGCGCCGCCTTCTTCAGATCTCGCGCAGACTGTGGCGCCTCCTTCATTTGAATGTACGTCGTGACGACCGTTACGAACACCCCAATCAGGAGAACCGGCCATAACAGGCTCCAAGTTCCGACCCCCGCGGCCCGCATGGCTACGATTTCGCTATCGCTTCCCATTCGGGCAAGACCGATCATAATTCCGGCGAGCACAGCGGCCGGCAGTGTGAAACCCAAAACGTTTGGCAGCAACGCCAGAGACACATCAGCTAGCAATGAAAATGGGATCTGGGTGTAGAGTGCAAGCTCGGCAAAACGTCCTGATTGCTGCGCGAATAAGACCGCCGTTAACAAGAAAAGTGAAAGGAATACATAAGGAAGGGCCGCTCTTAAGGTGTAGCCTGGTATTAGTCTGCTTCCAGATATCATTGGCGATTCAGTTACTCTGCGGGTTAATGTAATACTTCATGGAAATGTCGAACGCACTCTTGGCTGTCTCTCGAGCACCCGGCCGAGTAAACTATGTGTGAGTTCAGCAAACTCTCGAAGTGTAGTAGAAGGGACCTCGCGAGATTCTTTGGCAAACACAGAAGGAGCCAGTTTCTGAGTGGCACGAAGTTGTCGATGCAGTTTGTAGGACAAAGCCATGCCCATTCCCTGACTGCATGACCGGCATCGAAGCACCAGATCCGACCCCACAAAGGGCGTCCTATCTTCCTCGAATGTGAGATGGCAATCCGCGCACCGTCTGATGTCCGGGAGGAACCCTTCCAACTTCAGCAACCAGATTTCAAAGTATCGTAGGACCGACTGCAAGTCACCTGGGGATGCGGCCACCGCTTCGAGACAGGCCTTTACCATTCTAAAAAGCTTTTCATTAGTCTGATGAGGTGGGGAAAACTCGATTACCAGATCAGCCATGTAGGCCAACCCTGTTAGCGTCTCGGCGTCAGATGAGAGATAGAAGTGCGACTTTAAAATCTCAACCTGGCGCAGCGAACCGAGATCCTGATTCTCCTTCTGGTAGTAGGTGATCTGAATTAGGGTAAAGGGTTCAAGGGCCGCGCCAAATCTATTCTTAAGTCGTCTGCATCCTCGGGCCACTGCCCGCACGAGGCCATTGGCATGGGTCAAAGAGACGACAATCTTGTCTGCTTCAGCAAGATTGTAGGTACGAAGTACCAGCGCCTCAGTCTCACAAAGAGCCATTTCATCTAACCTCTTACTTGCTTCAGAACGAGGAGCGGTAGCGACCTGGTCTCAACAAGGGCGACGACCAGGTCGCTACCGCTCCCGGTTCTGACAGAGCACTAAAACCACTCTCAGAAAGGAAGAAAGTATAGAGTCCAGCCCAACACCAAACCGATTATCATGAACTCAGCAAATACTTTAAGTCCGTAGAACAATCGATCCTTGTTGGTATCTTTCGCGACGGTGCCGAAAACAACTGCAGCGAATACTGCGAATACGGTCATGACCAGAAAGTGTCTCAAGATTTCCTCCCGGCGGAGATATCAAAGGCATCAAGCATAGCCAGATAGTTGAGCAAGCCGGCAATCAACAGAAACGTGTTGCCATATTCGTAAGTCGCTCGTGCAGCCTGCAGCGGGTCATCTGTAAAACCGAACCCTAGCAACCAGCAAAAGAGATACAGCAGGCCGGTGCCGAGGTTCGCTATCATCGGAGGAACTTGGAGCAGCGCTGAGAAGCCTTGTTCTGCCCCAGAGTACTTGAATAAATGTCCACCCATCATCAATCCGCTAACAAAGCAAATCCAAATTGTGCCGCCTAGAAGCAAGGCCCGTCCCCAATATCCCTGAAGCAGATGCCCCGCGCCAGGGAAAACCCACCCGGCCGTTCCCATTAGCCAAGCCTTCGCGGGCGGTCTCTCACGAAACCCGTTTTTCGTTTGCTCTTTGCTCAAACTTATCCTCCAATCGTCCACTACTCTTCTCTGCTTTACGACAAAAAGTTTTAAGGTTTTACTTTAACCAGAAGGTCCTTACGGGTCGAGCTGCAACACTGGTTCCTTGGCTGAGCCCCGTTGAGCTAATCTTTCTCCTTAAAAGTCGGCACCGCGACTCTTAAACACTCACATTAGGAAAGCTGTGAGAGCGCTCAGTAGAGAAGATGCCGTTTCCTAACCTTAATAAACTCCGTCAGCGATGTCTGCCAGCTTTCAACTATTGCTTCAACTGTGCTTCCCTGCTCGATTGCTTCCCTCAGCTTTGTCGTCCCTGCAATTACGTCAAAGGGGTTGCGATCATACACATACTCATAAGGAGGTTCCTTCCAACGAAAACTTTCGGTGTACATGTCATACGCCATCTTGACCATTGCTACTCCGACCGTAACCGGTTCAAACCGGTCGCGGTTTACCACCTGGATCTGAACGCCACCGCAACTTATTCCGGCGTGTTTCTGGAAGGTGGGCCTGAAAACGCAGCTCCTGAAATAAACACCAGGCAGGCTCAGGCGATTGAGCTCCGCAGCGTACTCATGAGGAACGATGTAGGGTGCGCCAATGAGTTCGAAAGGACGTGTAGTTCCCCTTCCCTCGGAGATTCGCGTGCCTTCAAAGTGAACAGTGCCCGGGAACACCATCGCTGATTCCAGTGTCGGAATGTTTGGTGAAGGCATCACCCAAGGAGCATCCGTTTCATCGTGCCAGGATTCCCTCTTCCAACCTTTCATCGTTACCACTTCGAGTTCACAGCCGATACCGAAGTGGTCGTTGAACATCAATGCAAGCTCACCAAGGGTCATGCCGTGTCTCGTCGGAATAGGAAACTGGCCAACGAAAGATGCGTGTTCTGGCTCCAGGACGTTCCCCGCCACATCTTTGCCGTTTATCGGATTAGGGCGATCACACACCAGCACCCCCTTATTGAACGCCTTCGCGGAACGCATGCAGTTCGCCATAGTGTAAGCAAAAGTATAGATGCGGCAACCCACGTCTTGCATGTCAAAAACCAATAGGTCTACATCCGACAACATTCCGCTGGTAGGCTCTCGAGTTTCGCTGTAGAGGGAATGAATGGGGATCCCGGTTACCTGGTCAACAGAGTGTGCAGTCTCAATCATATTGTCCTGAACATCGCCGCGTATGCCATGCTGAGGTCCAAACAATGCAGTCAAGTCAACGTCTGGATGTTCATGTAACACATCAGCAGAATGCCGGAAGTGGTGGTCCACAGATGCCTGATTGCAGATCAACCCGACCCGTGCGCCGCGTACCAGATCTAGCCGCTCTTCAAGTAGTCTCTCAAGTCCGAGAACGGTCCTCGACACGCCTGCGCGATGCGAAGTCAAGCCATTCGCTCCTATGTCCCCGCACAAGGTTTCAAGTCTCAAACCATGTTCATGTAAAACCTGAGCTGCCAACGATTCTTTTTCTCTCAGTAGACCCAACAGCAAATGCTCTGTTCCGATATGGCGATGATTCAGAGACTCGCTCTCTTCGTGGGCATAAACCAAAATACGTTTTGTTTCTGACGAGAGGGGAAGTTCTACCGATGTTGAAATCTTCTCCTTGGGGTGCGTCGTCCGTGCTTTGATCGCTTCACGAATGGACTTGGCATTGTTCGTTCCCTCGGAAGAGCAACGACTGATCAATTCGCGATCTTCTCGTATCACGCCCAGCAGGAGATGCTCCGGCTCGATCATAGGCGTTCCTGCTTGCGACGCTTCATATCGGGCGAAGAAAATTACCCGACGCGCTTTTTCGGTATACCGTTCAAACATTGGTTCTTATCCGCAGAGCACCGAGCCGCCATTCACGTTCAGGATTTCGCCCGTGATATGGCGGGCCCAGTCACTACACAAGAAGATGATAGGACAAGCTATTTCATCGACGGTTGCCACCCTTCCCAGGGGAATTGTCCGATTTATAGCGTCTAACCGATCGTGGTCGGCGAAAACCGCTCCGTTCAATTCCGTATCCACCCAGCCCGGCGCTACCGCATTAACGTTGATACCGAAAGACGCCAGCTCCGGGGCCAGCGACTTTGTGAACGATATCTGGGCTCCCTTTGACGCCGCATAATTCGAAACGTTAGCTTCGCCTCGTTGGCCGGCCGTGGAGCTGACTATTACGATGCGCCCCGAGCGCTGTCGTTTCATGACGGGAATGGCAGCGCGGCAAACGGTCCAGGTTCCCTTCAAATTAATATCCATCGTTCTATCCCAGAGCTCTTCTGATATTTCTTCAACGGCCGCTCCCTCCCAGATCCCCGCATTGCAAACCAGGATGTCTATACGTTTGAAGCGTTGGGCCGTTTCATTGATCAGACGGTCGGCGTCCTCCAGCTTGGAAACGTCAGCGTGAACAGCCAGCGCTTCCACTCCTCTGCTGCAAGCTGAGGCTACGGCCGCATCAGCGGCGGCGGCATCGCGCAAGTAGTTAACAACTATATGCGCGCCCATCTCAGCCAGCCGATCAACTACCGCTCGACCGATGCCCCGGGAGCCGCCGGTTACAATGGCTACTCTGTCACGTAACTGCAGGCTTTCGTTTGCCACCAAGTACCTTTCTCAGTAATCAGTTTGCCATCAGCTTTTGTTTCGTCATTCGGAACCCTGCCGCGCATTGACCAATTGAGGATGAATGGTCTGCGCATATTGCCCTGCTTCGCTGACGAAACAGCTGAACAACGCCAGAGAGAGTAAGTCTCGCTCCCACCCCAGTTCAGGGTGCCATTGCACCGCCATGACAAACCGATCCGATCGCGGATCCTCGAGAGCCTCCACCAGACCATCTGAGGTCCAGGCGCTGGCAACCAGATCGCGTCCTACTACCTCAATCGCTTGATGGTGGTGGCTATTTACGACGGCTCCAGCCCGTCCCGCGAGTGATGCCAGCCGGCTTTCCTCGAGCAGTCTGATGCGATGTGAAGGGCGGTCTCGCGGAGCACCTTGCTCGTGCTTTATCGCACCTTGAATCTGTGAAGCGATGTCCTGGATGAGCGTTCCACCGCGAGATACGTTTAGTACCTGCATCCCGAAACATATCCCAAACAACGGGAGCCGCCTTCGCTCGATCTCTTCGAGCACCAGTAAATCGGTTTCATCTTTGATCGAATGCACATGGCCCAGCGCTTGATGAGGCTCATGTTCGTAGCGCAGCGGATCAACGTCCGAGTCACTCCCGGGAAGTAGGATGCCATCGACACCGTCCGTCACCGCGGCGATATATTCGCTATTAGGAATAAGGCTGATGTGTACTGGAGCGCCCCCGGCCGCTTCAACTGCCTCGCTGTAATGGCGAGAAAGATAAAAGCGGTCGGTGTCCAACTCAATCCGCATCGTGATGCCGATGCGCGGTCGGTACTCGCGCATCTTATGAACCTTCATAACTAGAAATCCGCTACCAATTCATCAGCATTCATCAGCAAGGTATCATATCGCAAAGTTTGCTTCCGTGCCTTCCCCTGTATACACGGAGGTCAAAGCCGCAACCAACCGCAATCACCGAAACCATTCGCCTTGTCCCTGGAAAACACGGAATCAATAGCCGGGGGTAACGCCCCCGGAAAACTGATAAACGTTCCCGACCCTGAAAGGGTCGCACCCGCGCAAGCAAAGCCTAACCTTGCGTAATTAATTAGTCGAGACTGCGACCCTGGAAAAGGAGTCGCACCGTGCCAAACAAAGATTCAACCTGCGTGATCCGGTCCGTCGAGACTCCGACCCTTTTCAGGGTCGGAACTGAAACCTTCGCTTACCCGGGGGCGTTGCCCCGGGCGTTGCCCCCGGCTATTGACTTAGTCCCTTTCAGGGACACGATTCAAGCTCCTAACCAAACTGCCTCAACCCCGAATAACCTCGCCTTGACTTACATTCAGGCGACTTTCTATAGTGCTCACTAATAAATAATGGGAAAAGAAACTCTCAGCATTCGCAGCACAACCGTATTACTTGTGCGCAAAGACGGTCGCGTGGCGCTTGCTGGAGATGGCCAGGTGACGCTGGGTGAAACCATCATGAAAGCGAGCGCGAAGAAGGTGCGTCGTCTGTATAACGACCGAATTCTTGCCGGGTTCGCGGGAGCTACAGCCGACGCCTTTTCATTGCTGACTCGATTCGAAAGCAAGCTAGAGCAGTATCACGGAAATCTTGAGCGGGCCGCTATCGAGTTAAGCAAGGAGTGGCGTACCGATAAAATTCTCCGTCATCTCGAAGCCCTCCTGGTGGTGGCCGATACCAAGAGTTCATTTCTACTTTCCGGTAACGGCGACGTGATCGCTCCGGACGATGGAGTGCTGGCCATCGGTTCGGGTGGTTCCTATGCATTGGCTGCCGCCCGGGCCCTGATGAAGCACACAGATCTCTCGCCCCGCGAGGTCGCAATTGAGGCTTTGACCATTGCCGGCGAGATCTGTATCTACTCAAATCAAAATATTGTCGTGGAAGAGCTCTAATGCTGGCGAAACTCTGAGCGCGGTTAAAACGAGTTAAGTAATGGTTATATACTTGGCAGGAGAAGTTGACGAAGAAGTTCGATTAGACGACATGACCCCTCGTCAGATCGTCACCGAGTTGGATAAGCACGTGGTGGGTCAGCGCAACGCCAAGCGCGCGGTTGCCATTGCTTTGCGTAACCGAATACGGCGTCAGAAACTCCCACCGGAGATGGCCGTTGATGTGATGCCTAAAAACATCATCATGATCGGATCAACTGGCGTTGGCAAAACCGAAATCGCGCGGCGACTAGCGCGCATGTCCGACTCCCCTTTTCTGAAAGTAGAGGCGTCGAAATTTACGGAGGTCGGGTACGTTGGGCGCGACGTGGAGAGCATGATCCGCGACCTCACCGAGATCGCGGTCGACATGACTCGCCAGGAGAAGATTGACGAAGTTGCCGAGAAGGCCGAGTTGAACGTTGAGGAGCGAATTCTCGACATCTTGCTGCCACCACCGCGGTCCTCCACAAGTCTCTATGATTTTGATTCTCCAACGACGGATGAGCCCCCTGCGGGAGCGGAGAGCGCCACGGGCGACGAACAATTTCAACGCTCACGCGATAAGTTTCGCACCCAGCTGCGGAGTGGAAAGCTCGATAACCGTCTGGTCGAGATCGAGGTGCGGGAAAAGAATTTTCCGGTTATCGAGCTCGCCGGGCCGCAAGGTATTGAAGAGATGGGGATCAATATGAAGGACATGTTGGGCAACATGTTCCAGGGGCGTTCAAAGCGACGAAAGATGCGCGTGGACGAAGCGATGGAGTATCTCATGCAGGAGGAGGAGGAGCGCCTGATCGATATGGACCAAGTGGCACGGGCGGCCATCGAGCGTGTCGAATCCTCCGGCATGATCTTCCTGGATGAGATTGACAAGATTGCCGGCCGAGAGTCCGGGCACGGACCTGACGTCTCACGTGAGGGCGTACAGCGAGACATTTTGCCGATCGTTGAAGGCACCACCGTCAATACGCGCTATGGGATGGTCAGGACTGATCACATCCTCTTTGTTGCGGCCGGGGCCTTTCATGTTGCGAAGCCCTCCGATCTCATCCCCGAACTTCAGGGACGATTCCCCATCCGGGTCGAACTCGATTCTTTAACCGTTGACGATTTCAAGCGGATCTTGACTGAACCAAAAAACGCCCTGATCAAGCAGTATCAAGCGATGATGGAAACTGAGGGCGTGACACTCGAGTTTACCGATGATGCAATCGACGCAATAGCTAATTTTGCTGCCCGCGTTAATGAGCAGACTGAGAACATTGGCGCCCGCAGACTTCAGACCATCATGGAGAAGTTGCTGGAAGAGATCAGCTTCGAAGGACCTGACCTGGAGCCCAAGAACCAGCGAATCAACGCCGCTTACGTTGACGGCATGTTGCTAGAGACCGTCAAGGATCAAGACCTTAGCCGGTACATTCTGTGAGAGAAACTTTGCCGTCTACCTCCCGGATCTTGCTTTCCCCACTCACAAATAGTCAGAAGGCGTTGTGTATATCGCTTTTCTTCGCCTTCGCCATAGTTGGTTGTGGCAAACGAAGGCCGCCGCTCCCGCCGGTGGAACGCGTTCAGCAGCGCACGGAGCTTCTCTCGGGTGTGCAAAGAGGCAACCGTGTGATTTTGAGTTGGCCAGCGCCCCTGCGCAACGCTCCGGATGAAAGCGTGCAGAGCATCCGACGTATTGATGTCTATCGGCTAGCGGAAAAACCAACCGCGCCTTTACCCCTAACGGAAGAAGAGTTTTCGGTCCGGTCGACTCTCATTGGATCTGTAACCTACGATCAGATCAAGAACGCGACTGATACCTTGTCGTACCCTGATACCCTTGAGCTCGCCGGAGAACCTACCCGTTTACGGTATGCGATTCGTTATGTTAACTCTTCAGAACAGCGTGCAGCCTTCTCAAACTTTCTCCTGATCGAACCGTCCGCGAGGGTAGCTAAACCTCCCACCCTGGTTTCTTCGGGAAAGGAAGTTGGCGAGGATGCGATTGCTATAAACTGGCAACCTCCTGACTCGAACATTGACGACTCAACTCCTTTAAATTTGCTGGGCTACAACGTCTATCGACTCGACGAATCACAGAGCGACGTCAGTCAAAATCCCATCAATAACTCCTTAGTATCAGGCAACCAGTACGTCGACCGGAATTTCCGGTTTGGTGAGAACTACCGGTATGTAGTCCGTTCCGTGTCGCTGGGAACCGACGGAGCGCAGGTTGAGAGTCTCAACTCCAATTCGCTTCCCGTGTCGGCGCGAGACATCTTCGCTCCGTCCGCGCCCGCTTCAATCACCATTGCCGCCGCCCCCGGCAGGTTATCAATCTTCTTCCCGGCAAATCCCGAATCCGATGTGGCGGGCTATGAAATCTATCGCTCCAATGATCCGGATCTTCCAAAAGAGCGCTGGACGAAGGTAACCACCGCAGCGCTGACAAAGACGACCTTCCTGGATGAGAACGTTGAATCAGGAAAACGGTATTACTACTACATTAAAGCAATAGATCAGGCCGGCAATGTCAGCCCTCCATCCGAAGTGGTTTCTGAGAGTGTACCTTAAGTCGAATGAAGTTATGTCGAGCTACACATGCGTTGAATGAGCAGCCTCGATTTGGGGCAATTGACGGTAGCACTGTGCACGTATTCGAAGCGGGAGTTTCCCTAGAGGCCCTTGCGACATCACAAAGCAGTCATAGTGTTTCCCTTGCAGAAGTGACGCTCGTTGCCCCGGTCACGCCTTCGAAAATCGTTTGTGTGGGGCGCAACTACCGTGAGCACGCCGCCGAACTGGGAAATATGATGCCCGAGGAACCTTTGCTGTTCTTGAAGGCGCCTTCCTCGGTAATCGGTGATGGAGACACGATCGAGCTGCCCGGGGAGTCCGAGCGGGTTGAGCACGAAGGAGAATTGGGAGTCGTTATCGGTCACCGAGCTCGTCGCATCTCTGCCGACGAAGACCCCTTGAGCTATGTCCTGGGATACACGTGCGTCAACGATGTAACCGCCCGTGATCTGCAGCGCAAGGACGTGCAGTTTACCAGGGCGAAATCGTTCGATACCTTTTGTCCGGTCGGGCCGGTAATCGTGCGCGACATCAACCCTTTGGATGCGGAGGTTACCACGCGCCTCAACGGCGACATAAAGCAACGGGCGCGCACCTCAACGATGGCTTTTTCAGTTCCCTTCCTGATCAGGTATATCGCCGAAATCATGACGCTGTATCCCGGAGATCTGATTGCGACCGGCACTCCCGCCGGCGTCTCCCCGATGAAGCACGGCGATGTCGTCGAAATAGAGATTGAGGGGATCGGTGTTCTTAGGAATAAGGTAAATTAAACTTTAAAGCTCAGGTTGTGGTTCAGTTTGAGATGCAGTATTGCCGCATAGCGCGAGCGAAAACGAGCGACCATGCCTGAAAGGCATGAAGTTAATAGCCGGGGGCAGCGCCCTGGGCAGCGCCCCCGGTAAACGAAGGTTTCAGACCCGACCCTGAAAGGGTCGCACTTCTCGACGGACTGATTCACACAGGTTGAGTCTTTGTGTGGCACGGTGCGACCCTTTCAGGGTCGGCATCTTTATCGATTTTCCGGGGGCCTTGCCCCCGGCTACTGAATTCGTCCCTTTCAGGGACGCGGCAGCATCTGACGCTGGAGGCAATAATGAAATTCTTTCTTGATACCGCAAACCTTAATGAGATTCGTGAAGCGGCAACCATCGGCATCGCCGATGGAGTGACCACCAATCCATCCCTGATCGCCAAGGAGGGCGAGGTCGACTTCAAACAGCATATCGCTGCAATTTGCGAGATAGTCAGTGGTCCCGTCTCGGCGGAAGTCACCAGCGAAGACGTGGACGGGATGCTTCGCGAGGGACGTGAGTATTCGAAGATCGCTCCAAACGTAGTGATCAAATGCCCTCTCACTCGTGCGGGACTTAAAGCAACTCATCAACTCTCAGATGAAGGAATCAAGGTCAATGTCACGCTTTGCTTCTCCGCTGGCCAGGCAATTCTAGCTGCAAAGGCTGGGGCTTCTTTTATCAGTCCCTTTCTCGGGCGACTTGATGACATCGGACACGATGGATTGCTTCTGTTGCGCGAGATAGTCGAGGTCTACGGAAACTATGACTGGAAAACCGAGGTCCTGGCGGCAAGCCTGCGTCACCCGCTTCATGTCATAGAGTCGGCACGCATGGGCGCAGATATCGCCACGATGCCTTTCAAAGTCATCGACCAGTTATTCAATCACCCCCTTA
>JACCUI010000109.1 GCA_013811945.1 Pyrinomonadaceae bacterium
ACTCCTGGGCGTCGAGGGTGCAGTGCTTAAGTTGGTCAGTGGCCGACTCTTTATAGGCGAAAGTAACCTGCCCGTTTTCCAAGTTGCGTAGGCGGTTGTTGCTGATAGCGACGCGAAAGATGTAAGGGGCGAGATACTTGAAGGCTTGCTCGCCGGAGCCTACAGGTTTGGAGTGGACCACCCAGTCTTTGCGCCAGACGCGGGGAGGGACTGCCGGGAACTGGGCAGTCTTTTTCAATGCATCCCGAAACTTGGCCCGGAAAATGCGGGAGAGCGCTTTGACGGGCACGAGGAAGTCTTGGGTTGAAGCGACCCAGGTAATAGCCGGTGCTCTCCATGGCCACACTGGTCACCACACTGGTACAGCCACTCGGCCATCTCCTCCAGATCCGCTGTGAATACTCCGAATTGCTTCACCGACACCGTATCTCGCCCTTCCGGCACGGCTACGAAATGACGCCTGGATCCGATGTCTATTCCCGCCGCATTCAGATTTACACTCTTGAGCTCTATAGGAAGCTCCATTTTCACCGGTTCGTGTCGCCGCTTGAGACTTTTCTTCGTCCTCTTTGTTCTTGCCATGAGCCCTCGCCTCCCACGCTAATCTTTTGCTGGGCCCAGGACACAGAAGAGCAGATTGCTTTTGTACTCTCCCAAACGGGATCGTCCTCAATTGAGAACGTCACCAATGACATCAACGTGGCTCCTCTTAGACCAAACTCCGTGTCGGGCAACAATGCACCACTGGGACGTCGGCCTTTGTGAACCTGCACAAAAATCTTACCAGCTTTCGCACACCAAGATCACGCTCTACTCTCCCAGAGTTTCCTCACGACATATGCCGGCACGGCTGCAGGCTGCTAAACTCCGTGGGAGCGGAACTAAAAGCTGCGCAATTTTGGAGGTAAGGGCTTTGCTTTACATGATTATTGAGCACTTTAAGAGTCAGGATCCTGTGCCCGTATATCGACGCTTCCGGGATCGAGGTCGCCTCGCTCCGGAAGGGTTGCGATACGTATCAAGCTGGGTCGATGAGAAGCTCGAAAGTTGCTTTCAACTGATGGAAGCTGAGGATCGGAAACATCTCGACGAATGGATTGTCAATTGGAATGATCTTGTCGAGTTCGAAGTTTTCCCAGTCATTTCCTCGAACGAAGCGGCGGAAAGAATTTCACCACGTCTCTAATTGAGGCCGCCGCCGAACAAAGCCTTGCAGCTGACGGCGCGATAGCATGCCTCTCAAGTAACTTTTCACCTTCAGCCTGAATGCTGATCGCGCGCCGCAGCTGAAGGCCTGCGTTCGGTTTCTTTCTCTAGTTAGACATGGGCATCGAAAAGTACAGCGACAAGCTCGGCCAACCTGACATTAATCTGGATGGGTTGCAGATTTGGATTCACGATTCCAACGCTCCTCGACGCGCTCTACAAAGCGGAAACCCTTCTTCGGTACCGTCTCGATGAAACGCCGCCCGTTCTGACCCTCCCCAAGCACCTTCCTCAACGAGGAGATGTTGAATGACAGGTTGGCCTCCTCAACAAACTGACCTGGCCACAGCCGCTCGAGCAACTCCCCTTTTTCGAGCAGGTGACCGCTGTTTTCGACGAACAATACGAGTAGGTCAAAGCACTTCGGGGTGAGCGCCACCGGCTTGCCGTCGCGCAGCAGCCGGCGCTCCGCCGGGTCTAAGCGGTACGGGCCGAACTCATATAAGCGACTGGCTACCATCAGGATCACTGCTCTATAAGATTTCAGTAATATCGCCGATGGGCGAAGCCAAGTTCCCACGGCGAGGTAAATGCGCTTGCTGGCTCAGCGCATGGGGTTGACAGCTCCGGCCCTTCGGGAAAGCGACGAGCAGATAGCGGCGTCTGCCCTGCCGGAAGAAATTGACTTGGAAACACTCAAGGCTAAAGGATGGCATAAAAGTTCACCCAAACGCCGGATGTTTGGCCCAGGTCCAGGCAAATTACAGATGGCTGGGGGAGTACAGATGCCTACTGTTGCCCCAGCGGAAGGGATGCTGCAGCTTCTTACACCGAAGTCTCATTTTTTCCTCAACTCGACCTTCAGCAACATGCCTAGGCAACAGCAAGCAATGAAACGCCCGACGCTCGATATGAATACAGCAGATGCTCAGCAGCGCGAGCTAACGGACGGTCAGCAAGTCATGGTCAAGAATACTCAGGGAGCGATAGTCGCCTGGGTGCGCGTCACGGACGATATCCACCAAGGAGTCGTCTCACTCCCGGGGAAGTGGTGGAATGTCCCGCGGGAGACCGGCGCGGTGGCGAATTTGCTGACACCTTCATCATGGTCACCGGGAGGGCAACCTGCCTATAACGATACTTTTGTTGAAATCGCCAAAGCTCCCGAGTTTGATTAGACGACTTTGCTGTCAGTCAGTTTGCCGTACGCGGGTGCGCGCTGTGGCATGCAGATTCGTCACACTCACGCGCATGTTCCTACGTTCCTCGCTAACTTGGACTGAGTCTCGCTCCGATCAAAGCACTGCTGAGGAACCCGGAAGCTTGCAGATCTATAACGGCATGCACCCGAAGCCCCATTAGCAGGTTTCTCATGTACGTAAGAATGTGGGCACGGATGATGCCGGGCATTAGGCCTTTGTTGGGGTAAAAGTGAGGCCACTGAAACCTGCGATCTTAACTAATGCGCTGTTCGTAACCTTTCCGTGAAACCAGAAACCAACGGGTCTCACTTTTCTGCGAGGTCCTAATGTATTGTCCGAAGTGTAGTCAGCAACAGGTTTCCGAAGAAGTGCGCTTCTGCTCGCGCTGCGGTTTTTCACTCAGCGCCGTGAGGGAGTTGATCGCCAGCGGCAGCACACTCGTAGAACATGGAGCGGAATCGCAGGCAGGGCAACTTTCTCGAAGTCAGAGAGGTGTGCGCAAAGGCGCATGGATGATGCTGGCGAGCCTGGTGCTAACGCTTGTGGTGGGCTTGCTTACAGCCATAGATGACGATTTCGCTATTCTCCTGCTCCTGGCCGTCCTCTGTTTTGTCATTGGCTTTGCGCGAGTGCTTTATGGAGTCTTCTTAGCAGAGAAGAGAGCACCGAAGGTAAAAGGAGCGGCCTCACAGCCGCACGTCGCCCCCATAATGCCTGGACAGCTAGGCACCGCGGCACGCAGCTTTGAACTCTCCCCGCCACGGGTCGCGCCCATCGAGGGTTTCACTGCACAGAGGGTGGAGGCCGCGGAGATGGTTCAGCGGCCGAGCGTGACTGAGAACACTACGAGATTGCTTGACGAGGAAGCAGACTCCCACCGCGGGTAAGATAGTTGCGCGGTCATAGAATCATTCAACCGAGCGGCCTCGCCCTTATTGCGGCTGCTAACATTTAGAGCTACCGTTCGTGCCGTGACGAAGGCACCGTCAACTCCCGAGCGGCCTGAGAACCGGCACCTATCACGAAATGCTCCTGTAATACTCCCACTGCTGCCTCAGCTTCGCCAAGAGTGTGACGAAGCGGGCATCTTGTCGGAGGTTATTCAAATTGGGATCCGTCTCGAATAACGGGTAGCACGGAAACCCGTCCCCAGCAGCCACCTCCAACCACTTGATTGCCTGCGCAGGTTTATTCATGTGCGCATAAGCACAGGCGATGTGATAGGCCGTATGATGGAAGTGACCAAATCCCTTCCCCCTTTCTATAGCGGACTTAATTTTTTCCTCCGCCACACGTTCTTGACCTGCTGAAGATGAGAATACCGCCTGCAGGCTGGTATACAGGCCGCGATTGTCCTCTGGGTAATCTCTTAGGAATTGCTCTAGTGTGGTGGATGCCTCCTCTTTCCTACCGAGATTGAAGAGAGCCCAAACAATCTGGTGCCCGACCAGCGCCGGATTGACTTCTCTGGGAACGTTACGCAGAGCGGTTAGGGCTTGTTCATACTTGCCCTGAAACAGGAGTGTTTCTCCCACTCGAAATCGCGCAAGCGTATTGCTTGGGTTGATGGCAAGTCCCTTTTCCAATTCCTGGAGCGCCTCATCAAGAAGCCCAACGTGTCCATAGACAAGCGCAAGTTGATTTCGCGCCTCATCCAAACTCGGGTTTAAGCCCAGCGCGCGCCGGTATTCCTGAATGGCCTTGTCGTGCGGAAAATGATTAGACGGCGTCCAGAGAAAGCGGCCACGAGCCAAGTGCGCTTCGGCTAACTCCGAATCGAGGGAGAGTGCTTTCTCGACGGCAACAAAGGCTTTCTCTTCCCACTGTTTCTCATCCGGCGTAAATAAAAAGAGTCTCCATATACAAGCCTGGGCCAACTCCGCGTGGGCCGCGGCGAAGTTTGGATCTGTAGCGACGGCGCGGTCAAACATCTCAATCGCAGTTTCATTGTCAGCTTTGGTTTGACGATTAAGGTAAAATCGCCCGCGCAAAAAATAGTCATACGCTGCAGGATTGATCGGACGCGCCTGCGTCAAGCGCATTTGCTCCTGCGGCGTGGGCTTGATCTGAATCGCCTGGGTGACAGCCCGGGCCACCTCATTCTGAAGCGTCAGGATATCGCGCAAGTCTCGGTTGTAAGTCTCGGACCACAGATGCAGGTCGCTCGTCGCGTGGATTAACTGCACATTCACTTGTACCCGCTCTCCGAACCGTTGCACTGAGCCTTCGACGATTGCATCTACGTTCAATTCGCGCGCTATTTCCCTCACTGGCTTGTGTGACCCTTTATACTGCATCACAGAAGTCCGCGAAATCACCCTTAACGCACCGACCTTTGCCAAACCTGCGATGAGTGTGTCAGTCATTCCATCAGTGAAATAGTCCTGCGCTGAATCGTCGGAGAGATTGGACATCGGCAGCACGGCGAGCGACTTAATTTCTGTCCGCAGTGGTGGTGTCGAACTTTGGCGAAAGAAAAGCGCGGAAGCCAACCCCGCAATGATTAGCATTCCTATAAGCGCGGTGAAGATCAGGATGCGGCTGCGCGTCAACTCGAGGGGAAAGAACCGCGAAGTAATCACCTGACGCTTGCTCATTGTGGCTGCCGGCTCGCTACCCGATGATGGTTGCCTGTAGCGCTCCACTTCAGCTCCAATCGCCAACTCATGCCTCAGGCCCTTCAGCTCAACCAGCATATCCTCGGCCGTCTGATACCGCTGCTCACGATCTTTGGCCAAAGCTTTTTTCACAATCTGTTCCAACTGGATTGGTACGTCTGGCGCACAACTCGCCAGCGGCGCGGGCTCTCGCTCAGCT
The DNA here is from genome assembly GCA_013811945.1 of Pyrinomonadaceae bacterium. Taxonomy (GTDB): domain Bacteria; phylum Acidobacteriota; class Blastocatellia; order Pyrinomonadales; family Pyrinomonadaceae; genus PSRF01. The sequence continues at coordinate 5,226 of JACCUI010000109.1, forward strand.
ATTGAGATGATCACATCGGTCGGTGTCGCTCCTTCAAACGGCTTCTGTCCGGCCACCATCTCATAGAGCACGATACCTAAGCTCCAAATGTCAGTGCGCGCATCCACCGGGAGGCCCCGGGCCTGCTCCGGCGACATGTAGGAGACAGTTCCCATGACGACGCCCGGAGAAGTGTTGGCTAGCATCGTCAGCGCTTCTGTGTCCACCAAAGAAGCCTGCCGCTCGGTCAGCTTCGCCAGCCCGAAGTCTAAGACCTTCACGTAACCGTCGCGGCGGAGCATGATGTTCTCAAGCTTGATATCGCGGTGCACGATCCCCGCCGCGTGCGCAGCAAAAAGCGCCGAAGCGACCTGGATGGCGGCATCGAGCGCCTCGTCGGCTTTCATCCGCCCCTCCGCTATGCGCTGCTTTAGCGTCACCCCTTCTACGTATTCCATCACAATGCAGTGGCGGCCCTCTCCAGCCGCGACCACCTCATGGATCGTGCAGACGTTCGGGTGCGACAGGGCCGCGACGGCGCGAGCCTCCTGTTCGAACCGGCGCAGGTGTCCCTTGTCTTGAGTGAAAAGCACGGGCAGAAACTTGAGCGCGACTTTGCGTCCCAACCGGGTGTCCTCGGCGAGGTAGACTTCGCCCATCCCGCCGGCGCCGAGAGGGGAAATGATCTTGTAGTGTTTGATAGTCTGCCCCGTCACCACCGTGGCGCCCTGCTCCTCGGCCATCATATTCGCCGCGACTTCCAGGGCCGGCGACTCGATAAAGTTTTCAGCCTGGTCTTCATATGCGAGCAGCGACTCCACTTCGCGGCGCATCCCCTCGTCGCCCGCGCAGGCTTCGGCGAGAAAGGCGGCACGTTCGCCAACTTCCTTCTCTAGAGTCGAGTGGTAAAGCCGCTCGACCTGCTGCCACCGCTCAACCTTCACCGCCCGCCTCCCGTCCGAGTTCCCTCAGGAGCCAAACCTTCGCCAACCGCCAATCCCGCATCACGGTCTCCTTTGAGATCTTCAGCACTTCAGCCACTTCCTCGATCGACAGTCCCCCGAAGAAACGCATTTCCACGACCTGGCCCTTCCGCGGATCCACCTCGGCCAGCGCGGTCAGGGCTTCGTCCAGCGCGACTAAGTCCGCTCCCCGCTCCACGGTGAAAGCCGCCTGACCGAGTGAGACCTGCAGCGCGCCGCCGCCGCGCTTGAGGTATTGCCTGTCGCGGGCGAAGTCTACCAGGATGCGGCGCATTAACTGGGCCGAGACCGCGAAAAAGTGCGCCCGGTTTTGCCAGCGCACGTCCTTCCAGTCGATTAGACGGATGTACGCCTCGTTGACGAGGGCGGAGGTTTGCAGGGTGTGACCGGGACGCTCGCGGCCCATGTAATGGTGAGCGAGCCGGTGCAGCTCCGAATGGACCAGCGGGGCCAACTCTTCGAGGGCCGACTGGTCGCCATCGCCCCAGGCGACCAGGAGCCGCGTGATCTCTTTCGGGGAGTTCGTCTGCATACAAACCATTTTCGGACAGAACGCCGAGGAAAATTAACACAACTGTCCCGCGCGCTCGAAGCATTTCCAGCCGGCTCAAAAAATATTCCCGCGCCAGTTAAAGCTTTCGCCCCACGTTCCCGCATTAATGGGTAGATAGGTCACTACAAACGGTGAAACGAGAACAGATCATGAACGCAGTAACGAACTGGCGATAGTTTCGCTTTTGTTGGCGCTGGTTTAAAGAAGCCGCGACACTCTTTCGCCACGCGCCTCGCCATCTTTGAGCGGTCGCTCGAAGCGTCTCATCCGAAGCTGATGATCTGCCGGCAAAACTATGAACGTCTGCTCCGGGAAATGAATGATCGCACGCGAAATGATCCAGGCAATAAAGGAGGCGACTACCAACGAAGAGACAGATTTCGACGCTCGAGGGTTCGCAACGCTTTGGACATGCGCCCCGGCGCTCGACGCAACGTTAATGAACACCAATCCACTAAAGGAAGGAACAGCTATGAAAATGAAACTTCAGCCCTGGCGAAGGATCGCCATTCTCGCCATCTTGCTTTCCACCCCGGCAAGCGTCAGCGCCGATGCCGTGTCCGATTGGAACGCCATCGCCGTGCAGGCGACCATAACAGGCGCACGTCCAACCCCCACCGGCGTCATCGACATTGCGATGGTCCAAGCCGCCATTTACGACGCCGTCCAAGCTATCGAGAAACGGTTCGAACCGTACTACGTGGAGATCAAGGTGGCCTCCGGTTCCCCGGTGGCGGCCGCCGCCAAAGCCGCGCACGATGTGCTCGTCAACCGCTTTCCTGCGCCGGCGCAGGCCGCGTCCCTCGACATGATCTACCAACAGTATCTGTTCAATCAAGGCCTGTCAGAGACAGATCCTGGGGTAGCGGTCGGGGCAAGAGCCGCTGCCGGGATCATCGCCTTGCGAGCATGTGACGGCAGTTTTCCGTCCCCCACACCGCTGCCCTTCAATGGGGGCACTGAACCCGGCGTCTGGCGCCCGACACCCCCAAACAACCAGGCGATGGTGGCCCCGTGGTTGGGCAACGTCACCCCATTCACGCTGACAAGACCTTCACAATTCCGGGCCGCGCCGCCGCCGGCTTTGACGAGCCGCCAGTACGCCAGGGACTATAATGAGGTTAAAGCCGTGGGGGCGCTTAACTATAGCTCACGCGATCCCGAGCAGACCGACATAGCCCATTTCTATGCCGGTAACACCGTTGTGATCTGGAACCAAGCCCTCAGGGACATCGCCACCACGCACGTCGACAATATCGCCGATAGTGCCCGGCTCTTTGCCCTGGCCGACCTCGCGATCGCCGATGCGTTAATCACCTCGTGGAACGATAAGACCTACTACGTTTTTTGGCGGCCCATCACTGCCATTCGAGAGGGGGAGAACGACGGAAACCCGCGGACGGCCGGCGATTCGAGCTGGCTGTCCCTTATCAATAACCCACCCTATCCTGACTACACCTCGGGCGCAGTCAATTTTGCCACTGCCGCGACCCGCACACTCGAGCACTTCTTCGGGACGGACCACATGACCTTCTCGGTGACGACCACCAACACGGGGCCGACCGTCGAGGACACACGCACGTATTACCGGTTCTCGGACGCGGCGCAGGATGTGGTCGATGCCCGTGTCTATTCGGGCATCCACTTCCGCTTCGCTGACGAAGCGGCGCGGAAGCAGGGCAGACAAGTGGCCCGTTGGACCTTCAGGAACTTCCTGCGGCCTCTAGACCATGACGACAATGATGGGGAGACTGACAATGATCATGATTGCAATCGATGATCGTTGGTGAGTGAGCCCAAGTATCTTGTCGTTGGGGCAGGTTTCAACTACAAGCCTGCCCCATACACGCTACCTGCGCCAAAATCCAAACGACCCGCCGGACATGAACTTTGCGGGGTATGACTTCTGGTTGACCAAGACCTCCTTCAGTCTAGGCACCTCATCAACACGGCCTTTGGACAAGACATCTCAGAAGCCTCTCTGAGGCGCGAGCAGTCAACGAGCGGTTTTCATGGGAAAGCAGTCTTCAGTTGAAGACTTCAGCGAGAAACTCCTTTGTGCCTTGTGGCCCGGTCATTTCTAACCAGACGGGGCCATCTCCGGGTTCGACGGTGATATTAAACTTCAGAAACGGGCAACACTGATGCTCAAGCTCAACTAGATAGCTAACTCCCTTATCCATGCTCCATCTGAAGGAAAACGATATATAAATCCGTGCTCTGTCTCTTTCACTTCGGAGACCACGCTTCTGACCTTCTGTAACACATTGCGCCTTCGCTCCTGAAGTTCGGAGTCCATTAAACTGCATGCTACAGGCAAGCTCATACTATCCACAGCAAACCCTCCGTAAGTGTCTCAATTTCTCGAAGTATACATAATGATGAAGACTCCGAGTTAAGGCCACGAACCCACCAAGGATGTCGAATTTGTCAGGAGCAATCTTATCAACACTAGATAACCGCCGCCGATCTCGCGCATGCCCGCCGCAAAAAAGAAAAGCAACGATTTTGTTATGACCATACGCTCACCCGCTTTCCTGGTTGGGCTCCTCGAGACTTTGCCTCTTGCCTTGATAACTAATGCTTACCACTCGGGCGAGAGCTTCTTTATCCATAGGCTCCCTACAAGTTGCACCGCCATAAGCGTTACGTGAGCGGCCATGAGCAACAAGCCCGGAACAGGGGCCCACGGCGGCACGCACAGCACGACCGCTGAAATCACTTCCGCGAAGCTGATGTGACGTTTCGCAAGACGATGATGAAGCAGGTGAAGAGCTTGGACGACGAGCAGCGCAATGTAGGTCGTCTGTGGTGTGAGCATTAATGGCAGGCTCCTTCGTCACAACAGGTTTCCCCGCGCAACGCTTCAATGCCTTCTTTGACAATGATTGGCACCATAATCAGTGCAGCGACAGGATCAGCCCACCACCACCCGAGTAAGGCATTGAGCAGGAGGCCGGCAAGAAGTATGGCCGAGAGATAGGTGCAGAGCTCAGTCTGTTTGGAATCAGCCATCAACGCTCCACTGTTTATGCCGCGGGCTACCTTTCTTTTCGCGCGAACGAGTAAGGGCATAACGACGAGCGACACAGCGGCCAGAACAATACCAACCACGCTTTCTTCCGGCACCTCACGTCTTAACAGGGATTTGATCGAATCGTAACTGACATAAATCGCGAGCACTACAAAACATGTCCCCACAATTCTTAGACTGATCGCTTCAACCCGCTCACGACCCTCTTCATCTCCGTCCGCGTTCAAACGCCAGAGTAAGGTCGCTCCCGAGGTGACCTCGATGAGACTGTCAAAACCAAATCCGACCAGCGCAATGCTCCCGGCCATCAGACCGGCCGCAATTGCGATCAGACCTTCAAGACTGTTGTAGGCAATAGTGAAATACTCTAACCACCGGCCACGCCTGACGTAGGCGGCGCGATCGATCTTTCCCAAGGGAACGACATCCTGGCTCAATGACCTACCTCCTGTACGCCACCGCAATCGAAAGTGTGCTAACGCTTTATCTTTAGATGTTCTCCGAACGAAACATGTTCAGACAATGAGACATATAGCTTGCTGTTAGAGTATATCAGCGCAGGTCTGAGCGTAAGAAAGCCTGCGGCAAGGAAAGATCTATCCTTCGCCGCAGGCCATTTTGATCAAATTGCCGAACGAGCTCTCTAATTATCAGTTCGCGGTTCTATCACTGGCCGCGAGTACTCTTCCCGGCGCAACTGCGACGGCGGGTTAAATGGCGGCGTCGCTTCAAAATGCCCGCCTCACGCTGTGCCAAGCTAATCAGCAGCCCTCGTCCTTGAAAAGCAGGCAGCGCCCAAGTCACCATAGCTACACTCACTCAGAATTCAATCCGCTCCTTCTCAAACCAACCGTAGAGCGTCGGCAGAATGAGCAACGTCAATAGTGTTGACGTAATGAGTCCTCCGATCACCACCGTCGCCAACGGCCGTTGCACTTCAGCGCCTGCGGAAGTTGCGAGCGCCATTGGGATAAAGCCCAGACTGGCGACCAGCGCCGTCATCAGCACCGGGCGAAGCCTCGTTTCCGCGCCCTCTCGGACCGCGTCCGCAACCGATCGCCCTTCCTCGCGGAGCTTGTCGATGTAACTGACCATCACCACGCCGTTGAGCACAGCTACTCCAAACAGTGCGATGAACCCTACACCCGCCGAGATAGAGAAGGGCATGCTTCGCAGAAAGAGTGCGAAGATGCCACCCACTACGGCAAATGGAATTCCTGTGTAGATAAGTAGTGCCTGCTTGACCGAACCAAAGGTCGTAAACAGCAGCACGAAGATAAGAAACAGAGCCAGGGGCACAACTATCAATAATCGCGCCGACGCTCGTTGAAGATTCTCAAACGTTCCACCCCATGTGACGTAGTACCCGGGCGGCAGCTTTACCTGCCGCTCGATCTTCGCCTGGGCCTCCTCAACGAAACTCCCTATATCCCGGCCACGAACGTTCAACTCGATCCCAATGCGCCGCCGTGTGTCTTCGCGCGAAATCTGCGCGGGGCCTTCCACGAGTTGGATATCCGCAAGTTGGGAGAGCGGTACCTGGGCACTGTTAGGCGCCGGCACCAGAAGGTTCTTGATGGTTTCAATATCGCGGCTCGTGTTGTCGTGCAGCCGAACAACGACATTGAATCGCTGTTCACCTTCATACACGAGACCTGCCTCCTTACCCGCCACGATGGATTCAACCAGTTCGTTTACGTCCGCGACGTTGATGCCGTAACGGGCGATGGCGGCGCGATCAGGCTTGATTTGGAGCTGCGGCAGCCCCGTCGTCGCCTCAACCTTTACGTCTTCCGCGCCGCGCACCTGGCTCACGGCGCGACTGATTTCGTCTGCGGATTTTTTGAGTGTGTCGAGGTCGTCACCGAAGAGTTTGATGGCAATGTCCGAACGAACTCCGGAGATGAGTTCTGCAACGCGCAGCTCGATCGGTTGTGAGAAACTAAATGACCCGTTGGGGACCCCATCTTCCAGCGCTTTGGACATCTTCTCGACCAGTTCGACCTTCGAGTGGGTCGTGGTCCACTCGGAAGGTGGCTTTAACTCTATGTAGAGATCGCTGAAATCAATGCTCATGGGATCGGTGGCAACTTCAGCTCGCCCCGTCTTTGAAACCACCTTCGTTACCTCAGGGAAACGCTTTAACACTTTCTCAACTTCAGTAGTTGTCTTGATGGACTGCGTTAGAGAGACGCTCGGGAGCTGTTGAACCTGCACAGCCAGAGATCCCTCGTCCAGTCGCGGGATGAATTCTGAGCCGAGGAACGGGAATAAGATCGCGCTAACGATCACCAATACTGTGGCTACCGCGATGGCCGGGAGGCGGTAGGTGGTCATAAACGAGAGGGCCGGGCGATACGAGCGCTTGGCGTTGCGAATGAGGAAACTCTCTTTCTCCGATACATGTCCGCGCAAAAGGAAGGTCATCGCCGCCGGCACGTAAGTAAGTGAAAGAATGAGCGAGCCGAGGAGGGCAAACACCACCGTTAGCGCCATGGGCTTGAACATCTTGCCTTCGATACCCGTGAGGCTGAGGATCGGCAGGTAGACGATCATGATGATAGCCACAGCGAAAACCACGGGCCGGCCTACTTCCGTGCACGCCTCGAGGATGGTGCGTTCAGGTCGTTCGCGCGAACCCTGATGCTGGGCCTCTGCGCGCCGCCGCACCGTGTTCTCGACCATCACCACTGCGCCATCCACGATCAAGCCGAAGTCCAGCGCGCCGAGACTCATCAGGTTGCCCGAGACATTAAAGATGCGCATCAGAATCGCGGCGAACAGCATCGAGAGCGGGATAATCGTCGCAACCAGCAAACTGCCACGCCAATTCCCGAGCAGCAGAAGGAGTACGACGATCACCAGAATGGCACCTTCGATAAGGTTCTTCGCGACCGTCCAAATAGTGCGATCCACGAGCTCCGTCCGATCGTAGAATGGAACAAGCTGGACTCCGTTGGGCAAAGTCTTCTTCACCTGTTCGACTCGCTCCTTCACGCGATCGACTACCGCGCGGGAGTTCTCCCCTTTGAGCATCATGGCGATGCCCACCACGATTTCTCCCTCTCCGTCAGCTGTTACTGCGCCCTGCCGAACTGTCGCACCAGTTACGATCTCTCCGAGATCACGAATATAAACAGGTATCCCTTCCTTCCCCGTTTTGACGATGATGTTGCCGATGTCCTCGGGGGATTCCACCAGGCCGATGCCCCGCAAGAGATACTGCTCAGAGCCGTGCTCGATATATGCCCCACCCACATTTGCATTGTTCTGAGTGACGGCCCCAACCACATCTCGCAATGACAAGCCATAGGATTGCAGCTTCGCCGGATCTAGTCTCACCTGGTATTGCTTCTCGTAGCCGCCAAAGCTGTTAACCTCAGTAACGCCTGGCACCCCCAGCAGTTGCCGTCTTACACTCCAGTCCTGAATGGTTCTCAGTGCCGTAGCGTCATAGCCGCTCCCCTTTGCTGCTTTCAGTTCGTACTGATAGATCTCGCCTAAGCCCGTCGAAATTGGTCCCATCTCGGGAGATCCAATATTCTCAGGGATCTGCTCGCGCGCCTGCGATAGACGCTCCAGCACAAGCTGCCGAGCAAAAAAGGTGTCAACGGAATCATGGAAGACGACCGTCACGGCAGAAAGACCAAACTTCGAGACTGAGCGGATTTCTTCGATGTCAGGAAGTCCGGACATTGCGACTTCCACGGGGAAGGTGATCTGCCGCTCGATCTCCAAAGGCGCGAGCGATGGAGCGGCAGTCAACACCTGCACCTGCACATTGGTGACGTCAGGCACCGCGTCAATGGGCAGGTTAGCGAGACTGTAAAGTCCGGCACCGGCCATGATCAGGACCATCAGAAGGACCAGCAGGCGTTGCGAAACCGCGAACTGAATGAGACCGTTTATCATCAGTGTCCGTGCTCCCCCATTTCGCCTTTCATCTTCTGTGTCTTGAGCGTGAAGCTGCCCTTCGTCACCACCTTTTCTCCGAGCTTTAGACCGGAAATCACACGGTGATATCCTTCGATCTCGCCGCCCAGTTCCACTTCTCGCACCTCAAACGCTCCCGCCTCGTCATCCTTTGGAACGAATACAACTGAGCGGTTCTCTATGCGCTGCACGGCTGCAGAAGGAACAACCAGTTCTTGATCACTGGACCCACCGGTTCCGGCTGCAAAACCAACCTCGACGAACATTCCAGCCTTTAACCGCTCACCCGGGTTCGCCATCTCGATCCGGACGCGCGCCGTTCGGGTCTCTTCGTTGAGTCGCGGGTCGATGTAGTTCACACGCCCAACCATTGCTCCCGCACCTAGGGCCGCGGAACGCACCTCCGCTGGAGTACCGACACGAATCTTGCCGACCTGCGATTCGGGAACGTTGGCAATGACCCAAACGGTGGAGATGTTGGCTATTGTGAATAGCGCTGTGCCTGCCTGGATCCCCGCCCCGGCATTGACCAGTCGTTCCACGACGGTGCCGGAAACAGGGGCGCGCAATGCTACCAGCGAAATATTGGCGCTGTGTTCATCGCGAGTATTTGTCGCAACTGGATCACCCAGTGTCTGCAAACTCTGACGTAGGTGACCCGCATCAACGCGCGCTGTTTCGACCGCGGCTTGAGCTTCCTGGACCTCGCGATTCACGGAAATGTTGTTTTGATAATCGTGCTCAGCCTTCGCCGTTTTGAAACCCGCTTCCGCAGCTACGAGATCTTTTCCGGCGCCGGCTCCCAATTCGATAAGCCGTCGCGTGCGTCTCAAAGTTGCTTCAGCCTCATCCAGTTTTGCTTTCGCTTGAATTACCGACACACGGTTCTCAGCCCGTTGTACGCGCTGAAGCGTCCGCTCGGCGAGACGCAAACGGGTCTCCGCTTCACGCAGTTTGCCATGCATCTCAGCGACCTCAGGGCTGGAGATAATGGCAAGGACTGCGCCCGCTCGCACGACATCTCCCTGGCCGACATTGACACGCTCCACACGCCCCGATACAAGCGGCGACGCTTGTTGCGTCTGTTGCTGATTGGTCTCAACCGAGCCTGTCACCTTGATCAGAGCCACAGCCGGACGTTCGGTTACGCCCTCAATTTCAATTCCGGCGGCCGCGATCGCTTCAGGGGACAGCTTCACTTCCTCAGCTTCGCCAGCTCCGTGTTCGTCTCCATGTTCGGCATCTTTAGCCGCTTCGGCGTTCACGTTGACGGCCGTCGATTCCTTCCTACCTCCGCGCAAAAATAGGGCGTAGATAGCCACGACCGCAATCAACGCCATAAGAGCGACGAGTACGATGTTCCGATTTCTGTGCGAGCCGAAACGTGTTTTTTTCTCAGTCGCTACCTCGTAGGCTGATCGTTCGCCGTAAAGCGTGTCTGACACTTCACTGACTTTCTTGTTCTCGCTGTCTTCACCGGCGGACGACTGGCCGTGCGGATCTTCGGTTGTTAGACGATTTGGCATTGATTGCTTCCTCACTGTTGATTGATTGGTACGCCGATGGCTCCTTGCAGATCGGCCAGGGCTCGATATCGTTCGGCGAGCGCTTCAGTGAACTCACGCTGCGCATCGACAAGCCGACGTTGCTCGACTAACAGATCGGTAATGCTAAAAGCGCCGATCTGGTATGCCGCGCGGATGGTTCGGATGTTCTCGGTGGAACGAGGGATAACACCCTGCTCGAAGATGGTCACGGCGGCACGCGCCGCCTCGTAGCGCGCATAGCTACTTTGAACTTCCGAGCGCACGACGGCTTCAAGGAATTCACGTCGTCGCTGCGCTTGACTGATTGCCGCTGCTGCTTCCACTTTGCCGCCCTGGTTACGATTGAAGACCGGGATTCCGACGGAGACGCCGAAGGTAAGTAACTTGTCGCGATCGCGGAGCACGCCTACCGGTGTGTCATCGAAAACCGAGCGGCCATAGGAGTATTTGGTGAACGGCGTCACGTCTGGCACACCTTGAGCGCGCGCAAGCCGTAAACCCGCTTCAGCTACTTCTTCATTCAAACGCGCGAACCGCAGATCAGGACGTGTGCGCAGGGCGATGTCTATAGCTGCATCAACTGAAGTTGGAGGCGTCGGTAACAACGGCGTTGCGATATCTTCGCGCAAGCGCAGCAGCTCCGCAGGCGGAACGCCAGTCAGACTCTTAAGTCTAAGAAGACTGGCCTGCAGGCGGCCTTCAACCAGCGCCCGACGTGAGCGCAAACGGTCAACCTCGACCCGCAACTGGTTCAATTCGATTGGAGCCGTCTCACCTTCGTTGACCCGCGCCTGCACGAAGCGCGTCGTCTGCAAATCCAGAACATTAAGCTCCTCTAATGTACCCAGCTCACGGAGAGAAGCTAACGCCTCGACGTACAACACGCGCACTTCGTTGGTAAGCCGTCGCTCGCGGTCCGCCACCTCGGCCTCAGCTGCCTGAAACTCCGCCTGCGCAAGTTCGATCCTCTTTCGTCTCTTCCCACCCAACTCGAGCGGCACTGCCAGCCCCACACTGATTTCACTCTCGCCGGGAGCCCCGGTGAACCGTCCCGTTGTCTGTTCAAAATCCAGAGTAGGATTCGGTCTTAAGCCTGCTTGTCTTAGTCGGCCCCGAGCGCGCTCTATTTCAAGTCGCGCAGCGGCCAATTCACCATTGGAGGCCAGTGCACGGCGCACGAGATCATTCGAGTACGTTCCTTGCAGTGGATCGAAATAAAGCGAAAGAGTTGAGGACGGCGGCGTACCTGTCGATTGCACCGGCTGGACGACAATAGTCTTTGCCACAGTTGCAGGATCCTGCGTGTATGCGGGAATGCCAACGAAAGCTGCCGCGATAGATAAAGCAATCAAGCCGCGACCCCGATTACGGGTGCGTTGGAAAAAGAACATCACCATAGCCTTTCCTGAAAGGGTTCCAGGCCTCATGATCTACTGCGCTACCGCACCGGAAACGGGCGCAGGGCGCGAAGTAAAGCGCGAACGCAGACAGATCTCTGCTTCGGAAGCACTAAAGGTTATTCAGCGGATCGAAAGACTAGGCGAAGCGAGGAGGGTGGTAGGGACTTTGTAGAGTGGGTGAAGCCACATTAATCTTTCTTAACGCGCGGAAGCTAGGTTTCAATTCTGGAACGGCAACCGGGGCTGTGGCATGCCCGGGTAATACGTGGGCGCAGCAACAAAAACAATCTTCATCCGAATGAGTACGTTCTGACGGCGGGTCTTGGCTTGATTCACCCGCGTCGGTGGCAAACGGCGCGTCAGTCCGAATGCCAGTTGAGGCTGAGGCCTCAGCAAACCTCGGAATGCCCATTTCTTCGTTGCAAAACTGAGGCACAGTGAGATCTGCTCCGGTATAGACGAGGAACAGGATAGCGATCACGCGCACAACGCGCGCAGTCATGAGTGGTTTTGCGATTCTGTAAGAGGTCATCTAGTTCAACCAAGCCTTTAGATTTGTAGCACACGCAATCGTATCAGTCAAAATGTCTGGTTCTATCGACGATGGGCTTTCAAAATCACGGATGCAACTGACCACAGACTTCGGCGTGCAATGGAAACTTTTGTTGCCAAAGAGACAGAGTTGCAAAATGTTTCGTTTTTGGTCAATCAACGACCAGCGCGCAAACGCTGGAAGTAGCCCGGTTGTAGGTTTGAAATCGAATCCGTATTAGCAGCTTGGGAATCTGATTCAGCCGACCTTAATCTCAACCACAAGTGCTTAGGAAAGGTCAGTGCATACTGCGCATGCTGTGTGCTTTAAGTACTACCATTGCACGTATTTGCGGGACTCCATCACATGTGGTTGGCATTCGATGCTGGCGGGCGATCAACGGCGCGCCTGTCTCTTTGACCGTTCCTTCAGCAAGACAACTACCTGTGCTTCGAGGCGAATCGCTTCAGCGGGTTGGATCACGTAGATGACGCATCACTCAAGGCAAGAACGTGTAAAGTTCGCTCGCCAGCCCCTCGCGCTCGGTGCGCTCACTTGCACCATCAAATCGAGCGTCTGTGTCGAAAGATACGTATCGCCGAGACAATCAAAATTACACCTAGCAACATCTTTAGGAGCGATGCCTGATGATGTTGACAAGAACGCCGCCGACAACGGCGCCCACTATTGAACCCAGACCCATCGGCAATACGGTTCCTGAGAGCGTTCGCTGCCCACTGAATGCTCCTCGTCGCGCGTAGTGGAGCACTCCGACCAGCACCATCGGCAAACTGACGATCAAGCTGGCTATGCCCGCTGACTTGATCTCACAACCGTAAACAAAGACCATTGTCGGGATAATCAACTCGCCGCCGGCCACACCGAGCAGGCTGCTCACCAAGCCGATGATCAGCCCGAGCAATACACCAGCGCTGATCTGCCAGGCACTTGATAACGGAAGGATCGCGGGAAACTCTTGAGGCAGAAAAGCCTCGACGATAAGCAGGCAGCCAATAATCACCAGAAGTACCAGAATGATCTGCTCAAGCCGTTTGTCGGATACTCGACCGGCTAGGGAGACTCCCAGGAAGGCGGCAATCATTGCACCGAAGATCATGGCTATGATGCCGGGTGCAAAAGGAGCCAGACCTACAAATGATAACTTGCGACCACGGATAACTAACGATGCAAAGAGAGTAACTAGACTAACAAAAAGATTGAGCGGCGCAGCTTGTCGTGCCGAATAGCCAAGTGGCCCAGCCAGCACGGGTAGACGAAACTCCGCCCCGCCCAAGCCCATGAGACCGCAGCACCCCAATTGGAGCAGCGGACAGAAAAGCTGCCACCGGGCGTGGTTGCGGCGCTTGTGAAGGAGCAGAACTCCGAGCAGAAGCGCATTCCGGGTTCGACTGTCGGTCGACATAATCGTGTCCATTTGGCCTCTTGAGTGTGGTCAGGTGGATACAAACTCAGCGCCTGCGAAACTCTTGCGGCCTGCGAAGCACTTCCATCACGAGCTGCCCCGTAGGCTGCGGGTACACATCGCCCGGCGCGCCGATCCGTTCCATTCTTCCGTCCCGCACCACTGCCAGCCGATGACCAACCGCGAACGCGTCTTCAAGGTTATGAGTCACGTAAATGACGATCAATTCCGCCTCCGCTTGTAACTTCAACAAATCCTGGTGCAGCTGTTTGCGAATCTCGCTATCCAGGGCGGAGAAAGGTTCATCCATTAATAAGACGCGCGGCTCCATCGCTAACGCTCGGGCAATTGCCACCCGCTGCTGTTGCCCACCTGACAGTTCGTGCGGGTAGCGGTTTGCCAATTCCGCTAGTTGCATCCGTTTCAGTAAGGCCTCGGCACGCGCTCGCGCAAAAGGCTGCCGCCACAAAGCATACGACACGTTCTCTAAGGCCGTGAGGTGGGGAAAGAGCGCATATTGTTGAAAGACGTAGCCGACGCGGCGCTTTCTCGCCTGCAGATTAAACTTCTGCAAATCGCGCGTTTCGCCAGAGGCGCGAAAGAAGACAGCGCCGTCAAGAGTAATCTCTCCGGCGTCCGGGGTCAGCAGTCCTGCAATCGCATTTAGCGTCTGTGTCTTGCCTGCTCCGGACGGTCCGAACAGCACGAGTATTTCCGCGCCAACTTCAATCTGCACGCAAAGATTGAAATTTGCCAATCGCTTTTCGATATTCACCTCGAGGCGCGGTGCTTTCATTTAACGGTCACTCAACGGAGATCCGCTTTCCGGTGATATTGCGGCAGTTCGAGTTGGCGAACGCACCACAAGCCAATGAACGCCACTGAAGTCATCACGATGACCATCATCCTAGCTTGCTCGTACCGTTGCGCCTGCACTGCATCATAAATAGCAAGCGGTAGTGTCTGAGTCTGTCCGGGAATGTTGCCCGCCACCATCAAGGTGGCGCCGAATTCGCCAAGCGCGCGCGCGGCGCCCAGGATTAATCCGGCGATGACACCACGCCGTGCGAGGGGCAGCGTCACGCGCCACCAGATTTCTAACTCTGATGAGCCAAGCGTGCGCGCCGCGTTTTCCAGGACCTGATCAACATTCGCTATCGCTGCGCGGGCCGACTGGACCATCAGTGGCAGTCCAACCAAAGCAGATGCGATGGCCGCCGACTGCCACGTAAAGAGCAAACGAACGTGAAACCATTCGACGAACGGGCTGCCGCGCCCCAACGCGAGCAGCAGAAAATATCCGACGACGCTCGGCGGAAGCACCAACGGCAGAAAGATAATTGTCTCAATGATAATCTGACCGCGCAGTCGATATCGCGCTAGCAGTACGCCTAACACCAGACCGATCACAAAAAGCACGAACGTCGCAACAACCGTCACCTGTAGCGAAAGCCTCAGCGCCGACCAATTCATTTAACCGGTTCCTCCCCGGGCAGAATGAAGCCATAGTTCCGCATGACCGGCCGCCCTTGCGGTGAGTTGATGAAGCTTGCGAAGCGTCGCGCCTCCGCCTCGTGCCGCGTGCCTCTCATCACGGCCAACGCCTGGTTAAGTGGCTGGTGCAATTTTCTCTGAGATCAGCACCCAACGCCCCTTACCGTGGATACTGAGAGAGAGTGCAACAATCGCGGCATCAACATTTCCCGTCTCGGCGTACTGAAGCGTCTGCCGCACATTCTCGCCAAAAACCAGTCTTGAGGACACGAGTTCCCAAACGCCGGCTGACTGCAAGGCTTCCCGCGCCGCCACGCCGTACGGCGCGTGCTCAGGATTAGCGATAGCTATGTGCCGCACTTCATGTCCGGCTAGATCCTCGAGGCGCTCAAGTCTCAAGGGATTGTCACTACGAGTCCAAAGTGTGATGCGTCCCTGCGCGTAAAGCGCTTTCGTCTCTGGAATTATCAAATTCTTCCGCTCAAGTTCCTCAACGAAGCTGACGTTGGCAGCGGCAAAGAGATCAACTGGCGCACCCTGCTCAATCTGTTGCGCCAGTTGTCCGGTCGAGCCGAAGTTGAATGTTACTTTGATGCCGGTCTCGTGCTCGAATAGGCCGCCAAGCTGTTCAAATGCCGGCGTAAGATCGGCGGCCGCCGACACTGTCAGCGTCACCGACGCTTCCTTCCCTGCGGGTGAGCGTCCACATGAAAGCAGAAAGACAAACAAGGTCAGGAAAGCGACGACTGTGATTGCGCGGGCTGACATTGGAAGGTGAAAAGTCATTTGTTCACCTCGGGGCGCGGTAAGCAGGACTGAGTCTTCTATGGGATGGAGACGGATCTCGAATCCCTTCAAAAATTGAACTTAACTCCCAATTGAATCACCCGCGGATCGCCAGCCGATGTGATAGAGCCGAATCCCGGCGAGGCGAGCACCACATTCGGCGCTCCCAGCGGCGGTGTATTCGTCAGATTGAAGAACTCCGCGCGAAGCTCCAGATTTTGCGCTTCGCTGAAATAACGCGCTTGATCAATGCTGTGTCAGCGTTTCGATATCTCGGCCCACGCACTGGATTGCGCGAGCTGTTGCCGATTGTAAACTGCGGCGCTACGGTGAATGTCCTGGTATTGAAAAACTGCGCGGTTGTCTGTTGCGATGAAGGTAGATTGGGATTCGCAACCAGGTTTGGCCGCTGCGTTCCGAAGCCCGCGAAGGCGTTGAAATTTGTTGCCTGCGTTACCGCTAATGGTATTCCTGATTGCAGAGTAACGACGCCTGCCAGTTCAAAACCACCCAAAATCCCTCCGGCGATCCCACGCGGATTGAATCGCCTGCCTTTGCCGATCGGTAGTTCGTAAGTAAAGCTCGCGACAAAGACGTTGGGAATATCTCCATTCGAAAGGTCCCGCTCGAGTTTACGATTGAAGCTATCGGCTACCGGGAAGTTGGCTATTGGCCCTGTTAGAATTGACGCGTCGAATACGGACGAGGCTTCATCAATAAGCTTTGAACGCGTGTAGCTGATCAGAAACGACAGGCCACGCGAGAAGCGTTGTTCCAGCTTGGCCTGTAGTGCGTTGTAGTTCGTATTTCCAACATTATTGCGACAGAGACTCACGCCGGTGAACCGCGGAAAAGGCTTTAGTAACTGTGCCACTGGGATCGTCGGATCGCTGAGGCTGGACGAACGTGGGATCTGACCGAAGAACGGGTTGGGCACGCGCACCAGCAGTGACGTGCCCATGGCCAGCTGGCTGGCCGTAAGTTGGTTGATGTTGGTATCGGGAATGCCGACGTGAGTGATCTTCGATCCTGCATAAGCAATCTCAACCACCATGTTCCTGGTGAGTTCACGTTGCACCGCAATGTTCCACTGTTGTGCGTAGCCACTACCCAGATTCGCATCAACTGAGAATACGCCCTGACCAAGACCCGCATCAGGTGTCGGCGGAATCGGGGCCACACTGGGTCCGGTCGAAAGCGCGAAGGCCGGAGTAATGTTGTCGAGCGTGCGTTGCGAGACTGTCTGAATGAATGGGAACTGCGGAGTGGTAAAAGGGGTTGTGATGCCCGCCATTTCCATCCAGCTTAGTCCGTAGCCGGTCCGCACCACCGTCTTGTCATCCAGGCGATAGGCAAACTCCCAGGAGTGGTCCAAAATTGAGCTTGTGCAGGCGACGCGCTGATTCGCTAAACCCGTTCTGGCCCAGATACTCCAATTTCTGGGTTTGCAGATTGAAGACCGCGCCTTGATTGTTCGCTTCAGTGGAAGGAAAGTTGAGTGTGTAACGCAGACCGAGGTTAATAGTTAGACGAGAGGTGGCCTTGAAGTCATCTTGCACAAAGTACTCCTGGATGTGCGCGCGCGGGCGCGAGACACTTTGCTGGATGTCGATCGAGAAGGTTTGCACCTGACCGAGGAGAAAGCTCGCCAGCGAGTTTCCACTAAAGCTTGATAGTGCCGAGCCGATGTTCGGATTGCCTGTGAGTTGGTGAAGAGCGTGCTGAAACTGAAATTCCCGGTTGGCGATGGTGGTTGAATCACATCGAGTCGCTCCCAACGGAAGTCGAGCCCAAACTTGAGTGAGTGCCGGCCACGTTGGGTCGAAAAGGCGTCGAACACTTGAGTCACGTCGGTACGAAAGTCTGACGCGGTATTGGCTGATGGACCGAGTTGTTGCAGTCCGGCAATTGCGAAGGTCGGCAGAGTGTTTTCAAAAGCTCCGTTCGTGGGTGTTCCTGGGAGGCTAAGGCTCTGCGAAGGCGAAGAAGCGAGTTGGGTCGCCTGCCTCTCAATCTTTCGTCTCGTATAACCAACCCGAAGCTCATTCAACAGCCCGAGGATTGAAGACGTGGATATAGTTTCCGGCAAATGACTGGGCTCTGGTATCCGTGGGCCCAGTCACCCCACTTGTGATATTCCCGCTGCCGTCGGGTAGTGGCGTTATCGGACTGGTGATGCCCTTTGCGTATGAGAAGCGACCGAAGACTTGATCGTTCGCTGAAAGACGATGATCAAGACGAACGTCGAACTGGTCCTGATCGTCGGGCTCGTTGCCGATGCGAGTAAAGTTGTTGGCCGAACCGCTCGAAGTTGGGCTCGGATAGCGTTGTAATAGCGATGCAGCCAACGGATCGAATGTGTTCACCGGGATGAGATTGCCCGCATACGCGCGATGATCCGAAGGACGGAACTTGGCCCACGCGGGCCTGTATTGTATTGCCGTTTGTATCTGTAACGTTGACCGGATTAGGGGTGACAGTCGTGCCAATCGAACCGTTTGGTTGTAAAAACAGTAAGGCCCCCAGACTAGCCGAGAAGTTGCCTTGCCGTTGCGCCAATGTCGGCACGGTTGAGATGCGTACTCGCGCGAGCAACTGACGCGTGCCCTGATAGTCTCCAAAGAAGAAAGTCTTATCCCTGATGATCGGTCCGCCAACTACGAACCCGAATTGACTGCGGCGGAACACGGGTTTGTTCGGATTTGCAGTAATCGGCGCAAATAGGTTGCGTGCGTTCAGTGCTTCATTTCTTAGAAACTCAAACGCGGATCCGTGAAAATCGTTGCTTCCTGATTTCGTAGTCAGGTTAACCACACCGCCGTTGAATCGTCCAAACTCCGCTGGCGGACTGTTAACCTCGACCTTGAATTCCTGGATTGCTTCGATAATCGGAAAGAAGGCAACCTGTCCGGGCTCTGGCTGGAGCACAGAGATACCATCGAAGAGATATTCATTGGTTCGCGGCCGGCCACCATTGATGCGCGGAAAGGAGGGCCCAGCCGTCGTAGGAGGTGGTTGAGCCACGCCGGCCGACAAGGTAACCAACGAGAAAAAGTTTCTTCCATTCAGTGGGATGTCTACGATCTTGCGGTTTCTGATTACCTGACCAAGGCTGCCGGACTCCGTCCTGAGCAGCGAAGCGTCCTGACTGACAGTTACTGTTTCAGCTACCGACCCGGGATCAAGTACGACGTCCACTCGCACACGCTCGCCTGTAGCTAGTTGCACGACTTCACGCACGAAGCGCTTGAACCCATCCGCTTCGACCGTGACGCTATACGTTCCGGGTTTCAGACTGGTGATTGTGTAGTTACCGCTCTCTGTGACCACAGACGAGTAGGTTTGGGTAGTGCTGACCTCGGTAGCGACGACTCGCGCCTGAGTAACTACTGCGCCGGTCTGATCCCGGACTTCGCCCGTGACTTCTGCCTTCCCCGCTTGTGCGTAAACCAGCGCAGCAGAACTGAAGTAACACAGGACGACGATGAATGAGATCGACGGATAAGTTCTCAACCGCATTTGCATGAATCCCTCTGTCGAATGATTGGCCTCGGAAGGTCGCGTGGACTCGGCGAGATCAGAGCTAGCCTCGGATCACCATGACTTCTGTAGCCTTGATAAGAGCGTAAACCTGAACGCCTTCTTTCAAACCCAAAGCTCGCGCGCTATCGCTGGTAATGATCGAGGTGATCTCGTGACCCTTCACATCAATCGTTACCTGCACCAACAATCCTTCGTAACGGAGTTCAGTAACTGTACCCGGCAGCTTGTTGCGCCCGCTGATTGCGTCAAGACCGACGGGTTTTCCCTTCCTCGATACTTTCCGATTAGCTCCGGTAACACGTTCGATCTCGCTACGTGCAATTCGGTGATGACCGCCCGCAGTCTTCGTCGAACGAATCTTACCTTTGTAGATCCATTGTTTCAGGGTCGGGAGCTAACGCCTGCCAATTGAGCCGCGTCTATAGGTGTTAGTAGCTCGCTCATCGTTCCTATTAACCTTTCTTCTCGGATTAGTCAACGACATCAACACGAATCTATACGGTTCAGTACGGTTCAGCAAGATTCAAGGCGATTGGAGGGCAGGAATCTGGGGCGAATGATGTGAAAGAATTCTCTCTCCTCTTCGTCGAATCCAGCGGCACGGCCAGGGAATTGCCTCAAGGAGCCTGCTTCTCATTCCGTCAAACAAAAACCACAACGCTGATTTCTTTTTAAACTCTCAATTCCTTATGTGTATAGGAGGTGCTCCGGAGAAACCGAAGGCGGACTCGATCCAAACGCGAATCTAGACGACCGGTAAAATTGGGCTTTGGAGCGGGCGACGAGGATCGAAGTCGCAACTTTCAGCTTGGGAAATCTGATTAAGGCGACTTTCATGTTCAACACTTACACAAATTCTTTGGAAAAGCTGATGTGCATACTGTGCACACCGTGTAGCTCACGTCTGATGCGCTCGTCCGGTAAGCTTAACGCGCCGGTTCCGATCACGATGAGGTCGCATACTCTTTCCATGCGCGGCTTCTCCGTCTGGGGCCTTTAGCCGGAATCGGCCGCATCAGCCATCAACCGCTTGATCGCTTTATTTACTTCTCCGAGACAGCACGCACCCGAAGGATTTTTCGCCGGGCATGCACACATCTTCTGCTTAATCAATGCAACGATCCGCTGGGTTACAGTAGAGGTGCCAGTTCCGCTAATCTCGTCGCGCGCATCCTTCTCATCGAATCCAAAGCAATAGCAAAGCGGAACCGGATCGATCTTTTCCTTTAAACCCACGCGCACACGCAGGTCGCTGGACATGAAAGCAGGGCCACCATTCTCGCTAAAGTAGACTACCCGGCACTCCGGATCAGAACAGAAGCGATACTCGTCTTGGTTTACGCGGTCAAGCAACTCAGACTTCATCATCAGCAGAACTGTCTTCCTCGTTACCGGACGGCTCGCGTTATCGCAGCTTCTACAGGCGTGGTGCGGATCATCCTGCGGAGCTGGGGCATTAACTGGATCAAGGGCTAAAGCCTCGGCAACGTCCAGCGAGGTCAACTCCTGACGATCAACAGAGGAACAATCCACGAGATTCATTTTCCTTCCTTGACGGTGTAGCCAGTGCTATTAATGGCATCACGCAATTTCGTGGGCGTGGTCTTCTGCGGGTCGTACTCAACAACTGCCTCACCTCGGTCATAACTCAAATGCGAGCGGCGAAATCTAGACGTTGGCTCGAGCGCCAACCGAATCGTTATTTCGCAGCTCACGCAGGTCATTCCTTCTACCTTGAAGGTCACTGCATTCCCGCTCCTCCAAAGTATTGAATTTCCCTTGAACATAAACTATTTACTCCTTGCTCACCTACGCAAAGGGCATTGTGAGTCTCCAATGTCATAGATCATTTGGTTTGAAGGATCTTCTTTATCTCAGCAGCGAGCGTATCGCCGTTGAGTCTCCACTCCGGCGCCACGCCGCCGAGTTGGTGCATCCAGTAGTTGGGGACAGGTGGTTCGGCCTTCCATTCAGCTGCACGATCAAAGGCCATGTAAACATCCCACGCTGGCTGTCCCGCTTTTAGTTTCAGAACGGGCGAATAACTTCGCGCTAGCTCTCCCTTGACGTCCCAGAAGAAGACGACCTGGCTGTCTGGTAGGCGCTTCATTGCTGAGGGGACGCTTGCCTCGTTATCGCCTTTTAGAATCGGCACATACACTGAGAAAACGTGCAGGTCCGAGTTCTTAACTTGCTCCAGTACTTTGCTTTGGATTTCGGAGGCCCCCCGAAGACACATTGGTCAACTCGGTGAGAGCAGCAGGAGCAAGCGAACTTTCCCCTTGTCTTGGTTGAACTTGTTCTGTAGCTCTTTCATATCTGTGGAATAACGCTTGGCATCCGTAATGGTTGAAGAGGTCACCGATGCGCCGACCTTTCCGGCACGCAGATTTGAGCATAAGGCTAACGCCACGATTCCCAGAAGGATAACTCCCAAGAGAACGTGTTCCACATACTTGCGCACAGCAACCAACTCCATTTCAATTGTTCGATTCAGCATGCTTTATTGTCACGACCGGGCATTGCGCCGCCTGGCCGTGCGCACCTAACTCTCGCTCACATTCTTCGAGGTGCGCGGCGAGCATGCGCCGGAAGGCGCGCATCGCTTTCATTCGCTTGTCCATCTCGGTGAGTTTTTCCGTTAACAGGTCGCGAACGTTACGGCATTGCGCCGCGTTTCCTGACGATAGCAACTGCCCTATCTCGTCGAGGGAGAACCCAAGTTCCTGCGCATGCTTGATAAAACGCACGCGCTCGACTGTTTCCGATGTGAAGAGACGAAAGCCTCCCGCCGTGCGTCTAGCGCGTGGTAAGAGTCGCCGCCTTTCGTAATACCGCAGCGTCTCTAAACTGACTTCGCTAAGCGTTGCGACCTGACCAATCTTTAGCTCCGCTGATTCCATTTCGTCACCTACGGCGTAATTATAAACCCTTGAGCTAAGGCCAGAGTCAAGCGGAAAATTCAAACTCTATTCAGGGCTGACAGGGCGCGCGAACGGCTTGCTTAATTGATGGAATGTGCCGAGACACACGGCGTCATTCGCCGTTAATATCAAGGCGATTCTGCGACATACTATGATCTAGATGTCGACTCGGTACACTTCCGACTGACCACGAACTTCGTCGCGCGATGGAGTCTTCAGTTGCCTAAGAGATGGAGTTGCGGGAAACCTTCCGCAAGTTTGGTTTGGTCAATCAACGTCCAGCGGGTAAACGCTTGTATGAGCCAGGTTCGTCGGTTGAAATTTGGAGCGGGCGACGAGGATCGAACTCGCAACTTTCAGCTTGGGAATCTGATTAGGCGACCTTTATTGCAACACTTACACAATGCTTGGGAAAACAGCAGGTGCGTACTGCGCATGCTGTGCTTTAGATAGCCACATTTGCACCTCATTGCTGGACAGAACCCCATCAAGCCAGGCCTTTTATCGACACAGCTGAACAGTTACGCATGCCGAGGGTGTCCCGCGATCAGAACATTTAAAGCGCAGCGCGACACCGCTTTGGATGGTTGAGCCACCGAGGACATCCAAAGTGCCGTCCCGCTTCGCTCTGCCGGCGCATTCCGTAAGTTGATCGCTGTGCAAGTCTTCAGTGCCGGTCATGTTATAGGACGCGACATGTCGTGCTCTGCGTTGAGTAACCAGCCATGAAACCACAAATCGCCTTCGGTGATGTGACCGCGATGCTCAATGCAACCCTGAATGTCGGAGATGTTTGCTGTGCCGTTTGAGCATTTCATCAGCCTTAACGCGCTGTTCCGGCGTCAGCAGGCTGTAGGCTTTACTCTTTATCCGTTGGTGCTCAACGATCGTTTCGGCCATTAACTGCGCCTGTTGAGTCGCAAGAGCGCGAACCTGCGCCTCATCAAACTGTCCATTTGCCGTGGCCACCTCCAGTTGTTTGTGCACATCGTCCATCTTCTGTTGCAGTGGCGCCATGGTGGTATGAGCTGCTTCTAGAAGCGTCTTTATTTGCCCTTTTTGCGCCTCAGTCAAGTTCAACTCGCGAGCTATGTGATCGAGCATTTCTGGTCCGAAAGAGTGCCGCGGTCCATCGCCTCGATGTTGAAAGTGAGCCATTACTGCGTCACCTTTTCCCAATGCGAAAATCGTCGCGCCGATAATCAACGCCACGATGCTCGTTAACACAAGTATTCGGTTTCTCATTCTTTGATCTCCTTGGTGTTTTGCCTTTACGGTTACAAACTAAACGTTACTTCGGGTTTGTCATTTCTCCTTCCGGAGCCCGCAGCCTTCCTGGCGGGAATTCGAGTGTGTCTTTGCAGGCGAAACGGCAACGTCCCGCTTGTTCCTGTCTACACAGTCTTATACGCCGCTCTCGGCCGGCGCGATGTAAAGAGTTGTTAGTCTCATGTAAAGTTTTGTAAATGGCAATGGCGGATTAGGTAGTGTCTTTGGAGCGCCCCCAACCAAGTCGCTTAGGTTTCATTGACACTTCTTTACAAACCCGGTTGGGGTGATTGGCTTACAATGAATGGCCTTGCTCGAAACCATGGAAGACATCTTAATCATCGATGACGATGTGGCATTGTGTGAGCTAGTGACGGAGTATCTCGAACCACTGGGCTTTCATGTGGAAGCTCTTCATCGCGGTGACACCGGGGCCAAGCGCGCGATCGAGGGCCAGCATTCCATCGTTGTCCTTGATGTAATGCTGCCTGGAGTGAACGGCTTCGACGTTCTGCGTCAGATACGCGCCCTTTCAAAAGTACCTGTCCTGATGCTTACAGCCCGCGGCGATGACGTTGATCGTATCGTCGGGCTTGAAATAGGTGCTGACGATTACTTACCAAAGCCATTCAACCCCCGTGAACTCGCCGCGCGCATTCGCGCCATTTTGCGGCGCAGCAGTTCGAACGAGAGCCCGGAAACCGCTCGCATTGTAGTTGGTGATGTGGAAATGGAAACGGGCACGCGTCTTGTGCGTCGGGCTGGAAATATCGTCGACCTAACCGCGGTGGAGTATGACGTTCTGGAGAAGCTACTTCGTGGTGCCGGACGAATACTGACGCGTGAAGAACTCTCCAGGCAGGTTCTCGGACGCAGCTCGTCGCCTTTTGATCGCAGTATTGATATGCACATTAGCAACTTGCGCAAGAAGCTCGGCCATCGCGTAGGTGAATCCGATCGCATCAAGACTGTACGCGGCACCGGTTACGTATATGCACTGACAATGAGCACGGAGGGAGAGTGAACGCCTTGCCGCGCAGCCTTTTTCTGAAAATCTTTCTCTGGTTTGGTGCGGCGATGCTCACAATGATCGTGATTACGTTTCTTGTGATCGAACTTACCAGGCCGGAACCCTTCCGACTACACTTTCGTAAACCTCCAGATTTCATACTAGCCGGTTATGCGCAGACCGCCGTCGACATCTATGAGCGCGAGGGGCAGAGGGCGCTTGCCGCTCATATGGAGCAGCTAGAGCGCACGACCAAAATCCGCGCAGTCTTGTTTGGATCGCAGCTCGACGAACTGTCTGGCCAGCAGGCGCCGCCTGGAGCACTTGAATTAGCTCGCGAGATAACGCAAACGCATAAGCCAGAGGTTTCGAGCGAGGCGTTTCCTCAGCTGGTAGCTCGAGTCCTACAGACTGCCCGAGGAGATCAATATGTGTGGGTCGCGGAGATGCCTCCCCATCGGGCACTGCTGTCGTACGACCACCTTCTGCATCTCGTCGCCATGAGTCTGATCGGCGGTGCTTTCTGCTACTGGCTTGCGAGATATTTGACCGCACCTTTAACTACGCTGCGCAGAGCAGCTAACGAGTTGGCTAGTGGCAATTTTGCAGCTCGGGTAGGGCCATCATTGGGTAAACGTCGCGACGAGCTGGCGTCGCTGGGTTCAGATTTCGATCTCATGGCGGAACAGATCGAATCGCTGTTAAAGGCCCAGCGTCGTTTGCTGGGTGACATCTCACACGAGCTGCGTTCGCCTTTGGCGCGCTTGAATGTCGCTCTTGAGCTGGCGCGACAACGTGCCGGCTCGGAAGCGACTAGCGCACTAGAACGGATCCAACATGAAGCCGAAAATCTGAATGAGATGATTGGACAGTTGCTTGCGCTGACTCGCCTGGAAACGGGGGCCCGAGAAATCAGCAAAAACCATTTTGATCTGGCGAAGTTGGTTCGGGATATTGCGGATGATGCGGATTTCGAAGCTCGCAGCCGCAATCGATCGGTGCGGGTTGATTCTTGTGAGAGTTGCATGATGGTGGGTAGCGAGGAGCTGCTTCGCCCCGCCATCGAAAACGTCGTCCGCAACGCTGTTCAATACACGGCGGAAAAGAGCGAGGTTGAGATCGACATCAAGGCAGATGGGGCTAGTTCGGCTGACCGGCATACACGCCAAACTGTTGAGGGCCTAAATCTGAGCGAAGGTTTTGCCGAAATAACCGTTCGCGATCACGGGGCCGGCGTACCGGAGAATGCGCTGGCCGAGATCTTCCGTCCTTTTTATCGCGTTGATGACGCCCGCGACCGCGAGAGTGGTGGCACGGGACTCGGGCTTGCGATTGCCGAACGGACCGTGCGTTTACACGGCGGCACCGTAACCGCGATAAACGCACCCGACGGTGGGCTGATAGTCACGATTAGTTTGCCCTTTGCACACACCTAAAGCCCGCCTTCCGGTTTTCACACTCCGCTTCATCGGACTAGCTGCGTATTCCGGTGAACGTGGGCAGTGATTCCGGCAGCAACGTGGGCAGGCATTCCGGTTGATTGTGGGCAGTGCGCCGTCGCCTGATGCTGGCGGCTGAATATTTACTGCTTCGACGCATTGG
>JACCUI010000117.1 GCA_013811945.1 Pyrinomonadaceae bacterium
AATAGCGTAAAGGGCGACATAACTCCTAGGCGCAAGCCGGAGCGGCGGCCGGTAACGGTTACGCTAGCCGACGGTACTACCCGCATCGCAAGCGCAAGCAACGCAAGCATGGACTATCAGGCACCACGGCGCACGGACGCGCGCAAGGGTAAGGTTCAGCGCGAGGCACCGCGCAAGCGGGCAACCTTCGCAGCAGGGGCGACCTATGGCGAGTCATGGCAGTCCAAGGCGGTTGCACCTAGTGACGGTGCCCACACTCCCACTACCTACCATCACAGGGGCGTCCCATACCCTACCTATGAGGCATGGCAAGCAGCGGTGAGTGCCTAACCAGCACCACCACCACCACCACCACCACATAGCAGGCTAGTGCCTGCATAGCCTACTCGGCAAA
This sequence comes from Pyrinomonadaceae bacterium, assembly GCA_013811945.1. GTDB lineage: Bacteria > Acidobacteriota > Blastocatellia > Pyrinomonadales > Pyrinomonadaceae > PSRF01. The sequence goes on from JACCUI010000117.1 coordinate 395, forward strand.
CTGCGCCCTACCGGCCCTATATGGCCAGTACCACCCGGCGCGGGCATACGGTAGACTAGGCTATGCTAGCACTACACTGACCACACACCATAGAAGGGACGTGTCAATGGCTAACGACTGCGCGATCATCACGAACAGGCAGCCCCGTAACCTACTCTCAGGGTATGAGCTAACCGCTGCCGAGAGGCGCGAGCTTCACTACATCGACTGGACTGCTGAGACCAGCGGCGGCGATTTCTTTCGGTACAAAGGGCAGATTTACGACGTCGATGAGTTCACACCCGCACAGGAATTGTTTGGCAGCTACTGGCATGGCTACCAGTCAGACAGTTTCTTCTCAGGAATCCTGTTCCGCTTCGCGGACGAACACTACGACTCAGTGATCGTCGGACGCTACTACTGCTAACCACCCCACAGGAGGAGACCGCTATGAGCGCACAAGTTATTATCGTCTGTAGCAAGTCCGGCAGGTATCTTAAGGTTGTGGGCAAACGCCCGATCGGCTTTTCGGCCTAAGTGCCCCAGTTTTACACCGTAAAGTGTTGTCCAAACTGGCGACGTCTTTACAATTCCCTATCCACCACCACATACTAAACAAGCTATGCACCTTATAGAGTAACGTTAATGGGTCGTTTGGAGGACATTCGGCCCGGAAACGGCTTGTCCAAGGGATTTCTGGAATGTTACTCTATAAGGTATATTTCCTACGTATGTAGAAGGTAACAAAATGGTGTTAAGAGACTGTAAACGACTTTACAAATTCCAAACATTTGTTGCCCGATCCGGAAACAGAACAGACGTTCGGAAGCACACGGAAACCTTACATCTTCCCCCAAAGCACAAGGAGAGGATATCGTGGACATCCTCACGCTAGCCGAGCAGTCCCTGGAACACCCTCCTAACTACGCTTACTATGGCGACCTGCACGAAGAGGATGGCTGGGGCAGCGCATTCGGCCAACACCGCGACTCCGACGCGCTCGACCGCAGTAACTGGGAAATCATCACCACTGACCTACTCGCACGCTTCCCCGACGACTGCGCCATCGAAAGTAGTAATCACTGGGCTGTAGGGTGGGTCGAGACCTTGCGCGTGCGCATCACCATCAACCCTACAGCGCCTATCACCCTCACAAACCTCACGGACGCATTCCACGCTGTAGCCGAATGGAAAGAAAAACTCGACGATTACCCTGTAGCCGATGAGGAGCACTGGAGTCAACTAGAGTACGATGAGGCGGTAACCTACCTGGAATCGGAAATCCCCTATATGTGGAATCGAAACCACGAGGAGGATATGCCCGAGCACCTTCTCGAAAACACCATTGAGGCCATCATTAGCGACCACGGCACGCGCATAGACGATATCCCCAGCTCCGCGATAGAAGACGCGCTGCATGAGACGTGGATCGAGGGACTAATCGCTGACGCCAATGCTGCCATGCACCACCCCGGCCAAACAAACCTGCCCTTGCCCTAAGCCCTTGCCCTAAACGGAGGTTTAACTATGCAAGATCGTATTTCACGTGCAGATATCGACCGCATTTGTCACACTGTTTCAGAATGCCTGCACGACGATGTGCACGTATCGGCTCAGGGTCGAAACGGGTATATCGGCATCGACCTACACGACGCTAATGGCGTACACTCGAATCTGACAATCGGCACGAAGCGCGAAGTCTACACATACCTTCAGGGTATGCGTTCTATGTTCTTGATCGGCTGGAGAAAGGCACCTTACTCATGACTGCCCCAATGCTGACACTCGACCAAGCCAAGAATCTCAAGCCCGGCGACGTTCTGCTTACCCCGGACGGTAAGCGCTGGAAAGTCAACGGCGAGATTAAGCGCTGGAAGCGCGACCCGAACCGAATTCGCATTCCCCTAAAGCACGGACTTTATGCCTACGGTGCAATTACCGAAACCGATTTTGACCCCCACGGCAATTCGCTCTACTTCACAGGGAAGGAGAAGCCGTAGCCAATGATCCGCTCGTACATCGCACTGGCCATCTTCCTCATCATCATGGGCATCGTCGGCCGCATGGATGCCGACGCTGAGCACGAGCGCTACCACACCCCTACCACCCCTACCACAAAGGAGATTTCCACGCCGTGATAACCGATCAGGAAGTCGCAATCCTCAACGCCGCCCGCACGCTATGTCGTGATCTTGCCGAGCGCGCTGCCCCACCCCTACCGAGCGCGACTGCGACCCACGCCGACATTCTGAGCGCAGGGATGCTTAAGGTTCGCTGCATGGTCGCTCAGGATGCACTATTCGATGTGCTGAATACGATTAGCTCGCACGACTTTCGCAAACTACTTGAGGAGCAGATCCACAATGCTACTTGAACTGCACGAACGGGCTAACAATGGCATCACAGTAACTTTGTGGTATGATGCCATCAGCAAGGAGACGCTAATTTCCCTAGCCGACATCACATCCGAGCTTGAATTGCAGACCTATCCCGTACCCGCACACCGAGCGCTAGAGGCCTTCTATCACCCCTACTGCTTTGCACCGTTCCCCCACATCCCTAAGCGCGAAAGGGAAAGGGAAACCGTCAATGTCTGAGAACGAAAATCACGACCCACACTGCACCTACTGCGAGCATGAATGTCCCTGGCGCATGTCGCCTATGGGCGCACCATGGTGCGCGATCTGCGACGACCATTACGAGGCGGCTGGATGCCTGAATTGCGGAAGCCCGCTAACTGACTTTGAAGTTAACTTCTGCCACGAATGCCACGCTCACAGAACTGAGAGGGAGAGTGAATCATGCACGTGACGATCTTCGACAATGGCGGTAGAACATTCGACCGCTACACCGTGTTCTTTGACTTCGAGGGCGATGACAGCTACGCACTAGGCATCGGAGATACTGGCAATGTGCCGGATGGTTTCTGCATGACAGTCGATGCAATCGAGGGAGAGCACCTTGGACGTGAGATCGGCTTAGACGAAATGACTCCGGCTGCTCGTAAAGCCGTAGAGGAGGAAATTGCATTCGTGGAGGAAATCCTCTCAAACGGCCATGACGGGGGATGAGCCTTACTCCTGCCCAAATTAAAAAGCTGGCTGCTTTAGCCAAACTACCTACCGACTATGTGTGGATCGAGCCGCACTACCTTTACGCAGGCACCATCATAGTCACACACTGGAGCGGCGTAAACTACACCGTCTACACAATTGATCCCTAACCCCTAACCCCTAACCCCTGAAAGGTAAGTCAAATGCCGACTGAGCGCACCACTACAATTATGGTCTACAAATTCGATGAGCTTGATGATTCTGCAAAGGAGCACGTGCTAGACAAATGGCGCGAGCACGAGGACTATGGGTACATAAGCGACTGCATACAGGATGACTTTAAGGAGTATCTCACCGAACGCGGATTGCCCACAGATAGTCTGGAATGGTCGGTCTCATGGTCGCAGGGCCCAAGCCCCGTAAGCTTCAACGGCACCATTGACGTTGAGAAGTTCCTCCGCTTCCACAAGCGCTGGGCTGCCTATCGCATGTTGTGGACTTTCAAGCCACAAGCGTGGATCGCCAGTAATCGCGACTATCACATTAGCGTGGAAGCTTCGTGCGTCTACGATGACATGGAAAACTGGACTGCTAAGCACGAGGCCAAGGTAGACGAATTGCAGGAGGAATTGCAAGAGTGCGTTTACGAAATCGCGCAGGATATGTACTACAACGCCCAGCGTGAAATAGAGTATCAGGTGTCCGATGAGGTCATCACTGAGACAATTCTCACTAACGAATACGAGTTCGACGCAGAAGGGAACAT
>JACCUI010000270.1 GCA_013811945.1 Pyrinomonadaceae bacterium
TCGACCGGATCGTGATGTACCTGTTCCCCACAGGTGTCGGTAGAATGATCGGCCCCGCGAACACTGCGCCCGCCGGCAGGATAATTTCGCGCTCCGTCGAATTGTTCGCCGCGGCAAGGTTGATTGCGTTCTGGAGCCGGGCCGCATTGGCGGAAGCGCTGCGATAGGCACTAGGGGCGATGTAGTATGCAGCGTTGCCGATTGGGTTAGTCATGTCGATGACGTTCTGGCGCGCGCCGTTATTAGAATTGAGCCCAGTCGCCGACGGAATCTCTCCCACTTGGATCGAGGCGCTGACGGGTATGGCTGCTATCCCCTTATCGTTTTTCGCGCTCAAGATGATGGTGTAAGTACCGGCGGCTCGGTAAGCATGTCCGCAGGCCAGCAGATCGCAAGTGAAGCCGTCTCCGAAATCTATTCTCACGGAAGTAGTGCCATTAGCCTGCGGCTTCCGCGATACGCCGGCCGAGTTCCTGGCGTCAATCAGAATTACTTCATTTACGTAGGCAATTGTTGGCGCCGTGAGCGAAAGCGTCAGTCCGGCGCGACTCTCGCCTACGGTCGTCTTTGCCTGGACCGTCGAGCTTGACGCGCTGTCATATGAACTAGTCGCATCCACGTAAGCCCGGTATCGCGCCCAGTAGTAGATGAGTTTTGGATATTCCAGCGCTACTGTGGTCCACCCAGAAGGCCGGAGCCACCACGTCGCGGGATGAGGAGTTTGTTGCCCAGGGGCCGGAGCGTCGAGTCCAACATCAACGCCAGTGCCAGCGAACACCTGGCGGAAAGTCCACAGGGCTCTGCGCGAATGATAAGCGGAAGTAACGATCAGAATTGAATGAAGGTTGTGCTGCGCAGCAAACTTGCGCAGCAGCACAGCTTCCTGGTATGTGCTACCGACCGCGTCGGGCAGCACTTCGATCTTTTCTGGCCGAACGCCGACGCGCTTTAACTCTTCCGTTGCTCGTTCGTAGAAGAAGGGATTTCGCTGCTGCCCTTCAGACCAGCTACTGCGCAGGTTTTCGTTGGTCAACAGCACGCGCGGCGCACGGCCCTCTTTCCAAAGCTGCGCGGCATGGTGAGTACGCTCCGTGTATGCCCTGGCGTTTGACAGCACAACGATAGCGTCAGCGCGAGGGAGTTCCGCCCGCGTAATAAGCGCCGCAGCGGCGCCCCAGGCCAGCAAAGACCAACTTACAAGAGTGAGCGCGGCAAAGCGCACGATTCGCCATACGCGCATCTTTCGTGCGTCGGTCAGCGATAGCGCGGAAGTAGGATGAATGTCCGCACTGAACATGTTTCTTTTTCCTTTACCAGCAGATCCCTCGATATGAGTTGTCAGATACACGTCCATCAAAGAGCCGAACCAGATCGATTACGAGCTGATCTCTGAGGAGTTGCGATTCGATCTCGCAAAACTCTTCCGACCGGTTACCAATAATGAGGACATCAGAGCAGTCCACCACGTCGCGGATGCTGGCTCGCATCAACTGCGAGATGTGCGGTATCTCCTGCTCAATATACTGCTTGTTTGCCCCGAACAGGCGGGCCAGCGAAACGTCGCGATCATAAATAGCCAGTTGCATCCCTTTTCCGATCAGTGCCTCGATTAAAGCGACCATTGGCGATTCGCGCAGGTCGTCTGTTCCAGCTTTGAAGCTGAAGCCTAACACGCCGATCCGCTTGCGGCCTGTCGCGAGCACCAGCTCGATTGCACGCTCGATCTGCAACCGGTTGCTTTTCAGAATCGATGAGAGCACTGGAACATCCACGTCGAGTTCCTTGGCCTTGTAGTTGATAGCACGCAGATCCTTTGGCAAGCAGGAGCCACCGAAAGCAAAACCCGGTTTTAGATAGTAGGGCGAGAGGTTCAGCTTGGTGTCCTGGCAGAAGACTTCCATTACTTCGTGGCTGTCGATATTGAGGCCCTTGCAAATGTTGCCGATCTCGTTCGCGAAACTAACCTTCAGTGCGTGAAAACAGTTGCAGGCATACTTAACCATCTCAGCAGCTCTAACGCTGGTGACGTAAAGCGGGGCGTTGATGCCGGCGTAGAGCCGGCGCACACTCCCAGCCACATCTTCGTCGTCAGCACCGATCAGCGTGAACGGGGGCGCGTAGAAGTCCTTAAGCGAAGTGCCCTCCCGCAAAAACTCTGGATTGACGCATACGCCGAAATCGCGGCCGGCCTTCTTGCCCGAGGAGCCCTCCAGCGCCGGCACTACTACGTTCTCAATCGTCCCCGGCAGCATCGTGCTGCGCATCACCACGACGTGATGCTCAGTCTTTGCCCTCACTGCGCTGCCAATCTCTTCACAGACCCGCGAAACATAAGTGATATCCAGCGAGCCATTCGGCTTGCTTGGTGTACCGACGCACACCAGAGAGATTTCCGAATCGCACACACCTTCCGCCGAATTGGTAGTAGCACGAAGGTTGCCTGTTCTTACAGTTTGCTCGATCAGCTCGTTGATGCCGCTTTCGACAATCGGGCTGCGACCTTCATTAACGATGTCGACTTTTACGGGATTGACGTCAACACCTACAACCTGATGTCCGGCCTTGGCAAAACACGCGGCAGACACGCAGCCAACATAACCCAACCCAAAAACGCTCAGTTTCATTCGTTAACCTTCGTTATTTACCCGTAATCAACACAATCAGCCCGCTCTTGCTGAAGCGATTGCCCTAGCAGGCTGCTGAAAAACCATGGTTTGGGAGCAGTTTCACTTTTGCTTTGAACATTTTCAGGGCGACTAGTTCGATCTGGATCTAATTTGCGACTTTTACATGACTATGCGATGCGCTTTTGA
>JACCUI010000136.1 GCA_013811945.1 Pyrinomonadaceae bacterium
GGTCAAGCACGAAGAAGTACACTACCGCGCTGACCAAGACCAAAAGCAACCCGGTCGCTACCGCTCCTCGGTTCTGACGTTGTGTGGCTCCTTAAGAGGAGATGAATGACAGGCAACTTTACATTTGGAATCATCAAACCCGACGCGGTAAAGGCGGGAACCACAGGCAGCATTATTCAACGGGTCATCGATGATGGCTTCAGAATTCGCGCGTTGAAGCTTATCCACATGACGCTGAGGCAAGCGGAAGGCTTCTACGCAGTCCATCGTGAACGTCCATTCTTTCCGGGGTTAACTGAATTCATGTCGAGGGGGCCTTGCGTGGTGATGGCTCTTGAGAAGACGGGAGCTGTGCCGGCCTGGCGCAACTTAATGGGCGCAACTGATCCGTCGAAGGCCGACCAAGGGACGTTGCGGGAAGAGTTTGGCGCGTCGTTGAGTGAGAATGCCGTTCACGGATCTGACTCCGATGAAAACGCCGCCATCGAGATCTCATATTTCTTTAGCCAGATCGAGATCGTCTAAACAAGAACAGGCTAGATGAAGCGTTGTCCAACTTGCAATAGCACTTTTGACGAGGAACATTTGAGCTATTGCACTACCGACGGCACGGTTCTGGTGCGGGACGAGGTTTCTGCCAGTTTCGAATTGCGAGAGACGGCGCTTCTCAACGAGCCATCAACTACGGAGGTGATCCGACCTCCGCGACCGACCGAGTATGTGGCGCCAGCGCCGAACGCCCCGGCACCTCCATCACCGTACGGTTGGGCTAACGAGTCGCCGCCGACCTGGGTGCAGCCGCCTCCGCCGGTTCCATTTGGAGGCGTAACTCGACCAGCGCAACAGAGCACTGCGGTCGCCTCTTTAATTTTCGGGCTCATTAGCATTACCTTTGGATGGATCTGTGGCGGACCCATATTCGGCGTGCTCGCGGTGATACTGGGAGCAGTAGCGCTGACCCAGATTAAGCGAAATCCGCAAAAGAATAGCGGCAAACCGATGGCGCTAGTTGGTTTGATCACCGGCGGGATTGCGCTGCTTATTCACCTCGCTATAATCGCGCTATCCATCGTGATGATGATCATAGGTGCCGTATCAAAGTAGAAGATCTATGAAAAGCTGTCCAACTTGTAACAAGACCTTCACTGACCCAAACCTCAGTTTTTGTATTGATGACGGCACGCCGCTCATTTCGGTTGCCGCACCCGAGGATGAGACCACGGTGGTTTCTCCATCGGGTGCCAGTGCGAGCATTCCGCCTCCACCGGAGGTGTACAAGCCGCGCGATTGGCAAGCTCCAGACTACCAGCCACCCGGATTTCAGGCTTCTACAGCCGCTCCGAGCAGGAAGAAAGCGTGGCCCTGGGTGGTAGGGGTTTTGGCAGCACTAGTAATCGGCGTTATCGGGATCGGGATTGCGACAGCGATCCTCGGCCCCAAGAAGCTCCGGACGGCGTCCAATAAGAACAGCTCCAATTCGAATGGAGAGTTCCGGGGCGACCCAAACTCCAATCTGAACTCGAGCCCGCCGGTTTCACAATCGAACAACGAGAACAATGGCCCGTTCGTCGATGATGATGATGCAACGCCTCCACCCACGGATAAGGATGTGGTGTTCGCCGCTCTTACAGACCTTGAACATGAGTGGACCGTCGCCAATATTAATGCCGACAAGCAGAAGCTCAATCGAATTTTGGCCGACGACTACGTCGGGATGTCCAGCGACGGCAAGAATCAGGGGAAGGCGGAGTATCTCAAAACGATAGAGCGTGATACGTCGATTCAAAAATGGGAGTTCGAAGACTTGAAGGTGACCTTAATGGCAGACAGGGCCACTCTTGACGGCGTGATTCGTTTACAACTTCCTGATCAGGAGGCTGCCTACAGGTTCACGGATAAGTTTGTGTGGCGCGATGGACGTTGGCAGGCTGTCGGCTCAGAGATTTCGCGGATAAAATGAGAACGCGTGACGGATTTAAGATCTGAGATCTCAGATCTCAAATTAAAAGAGAAAGAGCAAAGAATAAAAGAACAGAGAACAAGGATCCTTATGTCGATCATTAGCGACGCAATCCAATCAACTAAGGCCATTATTCAGGGGATGGCTGTCACCCTGTCATACATCCCCAAACAAAAATGGACGGTGCAGTATCCGGAGGAGCCGGTTACCGTTCAGCCGCGCTACCGTGGCCAACACCTGTTGCATGTCGATGAGTTGGGCAGAGAGAAATGTGTTGCCTGCTTCCTCTGCGCGGCGGCTTGCCCGTCTGATTGCATCTACATCGTAGCCAAAGACGATCCGCGACCGGCGGAACAGCGCATCGGAGTTGATGAACGCTACGCCGAGGTTTACAACATCGACTACGGGCGCTGCATCTTTTGCGGCTATTGTGTGGAAGCCTGTCCGAAGGATGCAATTACTCACGGATACAACTTTGAACTGTCCGTCTATAACCGCGCTGACCTCCTGAAGACCAAGAGCGACCTCCTGATAACAACACAGCTACAGTCAAAGAACTATAGGGTTGCCTCGTCGCATGAGGACGTCGACTCTGAATATAAAGAGGTGTAAAGACTTTTCCAACGTCCCTGCCTCTATTCTCCACCCCCTTAGGATGCCCTACCGCGATTTCCATTACCGTTGGGAATACGAACTACAGTCGAGCCCCGAGCAGCTTTGGCCTTTTGTCGCCGATATCAATCGTTTTAATCGCGATGCCGGAGTTCCTGCGTTGCAGCCCGCAGAAGGGAAAAGGCAACGACTGCCCAATGCGCGTCGTCATCTGCGATTTTCATTCCTGGGCGTTCCAGTGGAATGGGAAGAACAGCCGTTTGAATGGGTCAAACCGTCGCGCTTTGGCGTTGTTCGCAAATACAGTAAAGGTCCAATTGCTGAGTTGAAGGTTCTCGCCGAACTCTCGCCCCTCGGCGACGGCGGATCCAAACTTATCTATCAGATTTGGGCCACACCAAAATCGCTACTCGGTTTCCTGCTTATTCCGCTTCAGGTTGGCTATGCGAGCCAAAGAAAATTTGCCAGCGCCTTCGAGAGCTATGACAAACGGGCGCTGGCAGATACGCTCATGCCCTCCGAACACTCGATCCCGGAACTCTCCTTCGCCGTTCGCGGCAGGCTTGACGCCTTGAGGCAGAAACTGCTGGTTGATGGCGCCGTTCCTCGAGTGGTAGAAAAACTGATTGACCTCATCGAGCGAGCAGACGACTTTTCGCTCGCGCGGATCAGGCCCTACGCGCTCGCCGATCGCTGGATTGAGCCGCGCAGGGCTGTGCTAACAGCCTGCCTTTTGGGAACCCGCCTCGGCCTGCTCGATATGCAATGGGACTTGTTGTGTCCTTTATGTCGGGGCCCCCAAGAGAGCGAAACGGCACTGAGCGACATCAATTCCAAAGTTCATTGCGAAACCTGCCGCATCGATTTCACCGTTAACTTCGATCGATTCGTCGAGATTACGTTTAAGCCAAATGCTTCGGTGCGGCGCGCTGAGGTTAGCGACTATTGCATGGGCAGTCCGCAGCGGACGCCGCATGTGGTAGTCCAGCAGTTGTTGGCGCCGCACACTAGCCGTAACCTTGTTTTACCGCTCGAGGAAGGAAGTTATCGCCTGCGAGCGTTGGAACTTCCGGGTGAGCAGTTGGTCACAGTGAGCGCCGATGGCGCCGAGATCGCGACAGCGAGAATTTCGGATCGCGTTTCCGGCGAGGAGTTGCAACTGGCACCTCGAACAACGCTGCAATTAGAGAACGAAAGCGACGCCGAGCACCTATTTATTCTCGAGCGCGTACAGTGGAGCGATCAGGCAGCCACTGCAGCCGAGGTCACCGCACTGCAAATCTTTCGAGATTTGTTCTCCAGCGAGGCGCTTCGTCCCGGAGAGCAGATCTCGGTAGGAACTCTGACCGTGCTCTTTACGGACTTGCGACATTCCACTCAGCTCTACCGGGAAATTGGCGATGCGACGGCTTTCGGCCGGGTGCTGAATCATTTCGACGTGCTGAAGAAAGCAATCTCTGAGGCGGACGGTGCCCTGGTGAAGACCATTGGGGATGCGGTAATGGGAGTCTTTCGTGATTCGGCGTCAGCTTTGGATGCGGTGTTGAAGGCGCAGCGGATCCTTGCGGCGCCGCCCGAGGGTACCGCGCCGCTTACGCTGAAGGCTGGGATGCACACCGGACCGTGCATTGCCGTTACCCTGAACGATCGGCTCGATTATTTTGGATCCACGGTGAACATGGCGGCTCGTTTGGAAGGCCTGTCAACAGGTAACGATGTAATTATCTCGCGCTCTGTTTATGATGATCCTGACGTGCGGGAGCTTATAAACTCGGCGGACACAAATCTCCAGGCAGTTCCTTTTGAGATCGTGTTGAAGGGATTTGATGATGAGCGATTTGATTGTGGCGCGTGGGAAGGAGAACTGCCGCCGCGTCCACGATTTCCGGAGTTGGTTTGGTGGTTGATTAAGGTCTCCAGTACCACCACGCGGTAGAGATTATAAATGAATCTCGAACACAAGCTAATGAAAGGTTGTTTCACGCAAAGACGCAAAGAAACCTCTCTCGCAAACGGGTTCTTCGCTACGAAACTCATATCTTTGCGTCTTTGCCGACTTCGCGTCTTTGCGTGAAACCGCCTTTGTGAGGTCGACTTTCGAGTTTTCACAAGGTCTCGGTAGCTGGCGGGTAACGGATGCTCATCTTTGAACGCCATACCCCGGAAAAATTACAGGTCTTGTAGATGCCGATCTTAGAAGCGCGAGACGTATCCAAAATCTATCCGATGGGCACCACGAGTGTGACGGCGCTCGACAAGGTCTCGCTGGCCGTAGACGAAGGCCAGTTTGTCGCCATCCAGGGAACTTCCGGCTCGGGTAAATCCACCCTTCTGAACATGCTGGGAGGACTAGATCACCCCACTACGGGTGAGGTCTTTTTTAGTTCAAAGCCCCTCGGACCCCTTACAAAAAAAGAGATGGCTCGGTACCGTCGCTATTCCGTGGGCATGATTTTTCAGGGCTTCAATTTGATTACCACCATGACCGCCCAGGAAAATGTAGGATTAGCCCTGGCATTCGCGGGCATACGCGGAAGCCAGCGGCGCAAGCGCGCCGATGAATTGCTTGGGCGAGTGGGCCTGGCTGATCGTTTGATGCACAAACCATCCGAGCTATCCGGCGGCGAGCAGCAAAGAGTAGCGATTGCCAGGGCGCTGGCAAATCGTCCCAAGGTGTTGCTGGCCGATGAGCCTACTGGGAACCTGGACTCCACGCGCGCCCATGAACTGCTCCGTCTTCTGAGAGAGATGGTCAACAAAGATGAGTTGACGATAATGATGGTGACCCACGATCACGAATTGGCCACCAGCTTTGCTGATCGTATCGTCTTGATGAAGGACGGCCGCGTTGTGAACGGGAGTTCCGCGGAGTCGGGATGATCGGCACCTTTTCGATGGCCCGTTTCATTTTCCATTTGTATTGACATTTCAATGGTTCATTTCCTGGATCTCATTTCGTGGTGATTCGTGTTCTTTCGTGGGATCGTTTGCTTTGCGCGAGATGAGAACGATCCACGAAATCACACGAACAAACACGAACAAGAAGTCAACAACACCCAATGAGAAATGAGATGAGAAATGAGAAATGGAAAATGGAAATGCCCGAGCCTTCATCAGGTCGCAAATTTCCTAGTGAGGTAAGTCTATGAACGATCCCACAACCGAAATGACCCTAGAGTCTTTGCGTTCCGTCCCCCCCTTCGCATCACTAGATGACCAGGCAGCCACGGAACTGCGCAGCCTCCTGACGAGCAAGCAAGCAAACAGCGGCCAGCAACTTTTCCATAAGGGCGATTCAGGAGACGCGATGTACCTGATCGAGAGCGGAAGGGTGCGCATCAGTATCAGGGACGAGGAC
>JACCUI010000274.1 GCA_013811945.1 Pyrinomonadaceae bacterium
TTCGGTAAACCTGTAAACGAAAGGAAAGTACCAACCACCGAGGTAGACTGTGACGGCGACCGCAGACACCACCACCATTGCGGCATACTCAGCCATGAAGAAGAGCGACCAGCGCATCCCCGAATACTCAGTGTGAAACCCGGCGACGAGTTCTGACTCTGCTTCCGGCAGGTCAAAAGGTGCGCGATTGTTTTCAGCGATCCCGCTCACCAGGAAAATCAAGAAGCCCACCGGCTGATAAAAAACGTACCAAATGGAATCGGCGCTTTGCGAATTAACCATTCCCGAAAGTGAAAGTGTGCGAGCAAACATCAGCGCCCCGACTAGCGCCAGGCCCATCGCGACTTCGTAGGAAATCATCTGCGCGCTCGATCGTAATCCCCCGAGCAGTGCATACTTCGAGTTTGACGACCAACCGGCTAGTATCAGCGCCAGTACGCCCACGCTGGAAACAGCAAGCACAAACAACAGGCCGATGTTGACGTCCGTGATAACCCCCCAGTCAGGAGCAAACGGAATAACGGCCATGACGATAAACGCTGAAGCAACTGCGATGTAGGGCGCGATAAAAAAGATACCGCGATCCGCCTTGTCTGGTATGAAGTCTTCTTTGGTGAGCAGCTTGATGGCGTCGGCAATGGGTTGCAGTAGCCCCCAGGGTCCAACTCGCATCGGCCCCAGCCGAGCTTGCATAAAAGCGGAGATCTTGCGTTCGAGGTAAGTAGCATATGCGACCCACGCCGCCACGAGCGTGACTACCAGCCCAATCTGGATGAACGGCCAGACGACGTTATTGATCGTCTGGGGGCTGAAAAACTTTAGCAGCAGATCGTTTACGAAATTGACGGGAGCAAAAAATGCGAGTGTGATCATGCCTGGATGTAATCGATTCAATTCACGACTGGAATCAGCGCCTTCTTACCGACCCGGTCCGGTCCCGGTTCTGTGGCTGACGTGATCGTTACTCTTTCCGAATCTCAAATCACTTACCGGTCAATCTCACCGAGAACAATATCGAGGGTGCCGATAATTGCCACTACATCCGCCACCAGGTGGCCAACGCACATCTGTTTCAGCGCCTGAAGATTAATCAGAGACGGTGGGCGCACACGCATTCGCCAGGGCTGAGCCGTGCCATCCGAAACCAGATAGCAACCAATCTCGCCTTTAGGGCCTTCTATCGAGTGGTAGTAGTCGCCCATCGGCAGCTTAATTATTTTAGGCAGTTTTGCGTTCACTGGACCATCAGGCAAATTGTCCAGGGCCTGATCAACAATGCGACGCGACTGTCTCATCTCTTCGAGCCGGACGAGATAGCGATCGTAGGTATCGCCGTTTTCTCCGAGCGGAACGTCAAAATCCATATCGGCATAAGCCGCGTAGGGTCGAGACTTGCGAATATCCCAGGGAACTCCCGATCCACGCAGCGCCGGACCTGACAAACCAATCGCAATTGCCTCCTCCGCTGAGATCACGCCAATACCCACCGTGCGGCTCAGCCAGATGCGATTCTCCGATAGCACCGTTTCATACTCGTCCAGACGCGTGGGGAAATTGCTTATGAAGCGTCGTATGTCGGGTTCAAAGTCGTCATAAGTATCGTTCGGCATGCCGCCTATGCGCCAGGCATGACAGGTCAAGCGAGCGCCAAACTGCCGCTCAAAAATCTTGAGAATTTCCTCGCGCTCACGAAGCGCCCAAAGCAGGACCGTCACTGCTCCAATGTCCAGCGCGTGAGTCGCAAGCCAGAGCAAGTGCGAAGCGATGCGATTCAATTCAGTAAGAATGGTGCGGATGTAATGAGCGCGCGGTGGCACAGCCAGGCCCATCATCTGCTCGACGGTTTCTACCCAAACCAGGCCGTTTGAAACCGCAGCGATGTAATCGAGACGATCCCAGTAAGGGGCGATCATCGTGTACATGCGGTTCTCCGCGATCTTTTCCATCCCGCGATGCAGATAGCCGATATCGCAGTCGAGATCGATAACCGTTTCTCCGTCCAGTTTCAAAATCACGCGCAGCACGCCATGCGTGGACGGATGCTGGGGCCCCATGTTGAGCACCATCTCAGGGCTATCAAGCAAAGTCTCTCGGGTCGTGGCGATCTCTACCTGGTGCATATGTTAACGCGGCCTCTTAGTCGCAGGTGAGTCAGGCCTTGAAGTTCTACGCCGCCGCCGGTTGCGGCGCATCCGGAAGGTAACAGCCGGTTACGCTCCACGGTTCGATTATCAATCCAATCTCTCTGGCGATGCCGCTGGCTCGTTTTTCCGCAAGCTTGATTGCTATTGCCTGCGCCGCACTGGCCTTGTTCCAAACATTTCGCGGCGATTCGGTCTCCGTCAAAACGAAACCCGCCACCTTCGCCGCTTCCGGCGACTCAAATACCTTGGCTTCGTAATGAGCGGCGATCTCTTTGGGGGTCATCTTTTCATTTTCGATTTGCGGTATGCAATTTTTGATTTGGCACCATCGGAATATGCCATTCCAATCGCAAATCAAAAATCAGAAATCAAAAATCACTTGTCTTTGGGCATCACTTCTTTGCCATCCTGGAGAATCTCACGCATCATGCGCTCTTGCGGCACCGAAAGGATTTCCAATCCGTAGGCGCGCCTCTGTTCCAACTGCTCACGTGCGACCTCAGTCATATTAGGCAAATGTTTACTGGTCCACTCATTCTCGACAAATTCCAGCGAAACATCTTTCCTGAGCGGATGGCCCTCCCAGTCCGGGGGCAGCAATAGCCGGCGCAGATCAGGGTGATTTTTAAAGCTCACCCCAAACAGGTCGTAGACCTCTCGTTCCATCCAATTTGCCGCAGGCCACACGCCGGTTACACTTCCTGGTCCCGCTTCGGTCGTAGCGACGTTGAGGCGAACTCGTTCATTTGCAGGGATGGAGTACAGGTTATAAACAATCTCGAAAGGAGACTCCTTACGATCAGGCACATGCACGCAGGTTAGGTCGGAAAGATAATTAAACGGAGTCTGAGGATGACGCTTGAGGAAATCACAAACCTCCACGATCCGCGGACCATCGATTCGGACAGACAGCTGTCCAATGAATTCCACTGATTCGATTACTGCACCATTAAATTCCGCTATTAGACTCTTTACGAGAGAGTGATTCGCAGCGTCGACCGGTTTAGGGCCTTCTTCCTTCTTCTTAACGGGAGCTCTTGGCGGGCTCGTCGCGCTTGCGGGTTGAGCTGGCGCCTTTTCGGTCAGAGACTCTTTGATTGCTGCAACTCTTGTCTTGGCCTGCTCAACCATCGCCGCCTTTTCGGCGTCGGCCCCGGCAAGAACGCCCGCCGACGGAATTGCTGAGGGCGGTGGCGTACCTGAGGGATCCGGCTGCTTTGAACCATCAGGCCGATCGGGCGATTGTTCGAGCGACGAGTCCGGTATTCCTGGAGTTCGCTCGTTCTTATCGTCTTCCATTTTGCTCGGAACTCGTGATTACACTCTAGCCGGATGTGCGATCCGGGTGTTGCTGGCCGCGCAACTCTTTCACGCTTAAGTGTTAGTGCAGTTTCAGAAGGACGGCGAAATTGGATTTAAGCACGCGGTTTATTTACTGTCAACCAAGTTATTCTTGTGTTCTTTTCGGAGGGTTCGGCCCGCAAGTGCCCGCGAACCTTGACGATACGTGCCTCCGCCCCATATCATGTCTTGTTTGAAAAGTCACTCTGTTGCCGTCTATCAAAAAAGGAACTAGAGAATAATGAAGCCAGAAATTCATCCCGCCTATAACGAGATAACCGTTACCTGCGCCTGCGGCGAAGCGTTCAAGACCCGATCCACGCGGAAGGGCGACCTGCATGTGGAAATTTGCTCGGCTTGCCACCCGTTTTTCACCGGCAAGCAGAAACTGGTCGACACAGCAGGACGCGTTGACCGGTTTAACAAGCGTTACGGTAAAAAGACGCCGGAAACAACGGCCGCAACCCAATAAAGGACAAAGTTTGAGAAGGGAACGATATTGAACCAGAAGCGACACTAGCGACCTTTTCATAATCAACGCCGGCGCGAATCGTCGGTCGCTGTTTTGCATGAATGCACACGCGACTGCCGCAACGCCGGCGTTAGTGTTTTGAAAGGCAGGTATCAGGTGTCAGGTGCCGGATTTGAATAATTCAAAACGGCACCTGACACCCGACACCTAGCAAAAAAGGGGATTCCAATTGAGCACAAGCGAAAGAGACTTAATTGTCGGCGGTCAGGCAGTCATCGAAGGCGTGATGATGCGCACGCCAAACGCGTATGCGGTTGCTGTGCGCAAAGCAGACGGCACGATCGTAAACATAGCAGCGCGACTTCCTAAGTGGAGTGACAAATATCCCCTTCTGAAACTGCCCGTACTGCGTGGGAGCGCCGTGTTGGTGCAGTCCATGGGCCTCGGCATTAAGGCGCTGAACTATTCGGCCAACGAGGCTTTCGCGGATGCCGAAGAAGCTGAGGAGAAAGAGGTACAGGTGGCGCTCACCCCGGCTATGATCGAGGGTGAAGGCGACTTTGCCGGCGTGACTGGCGCTGTGCCAGGACTGTTTCCTATTCCCACTCAGAAACGCGCAAAGGACGAGATGAAAAAGGGTGGCACGAGCGCCGCTGCGGGCTCGATCGTCTTCGCAATCATTTTTAACATTCTTCTCTTTATAGCCGCGCCACTGCTGCTGACTAATGCTCTTTTCATTGCCGTCGGTTGGGCGCCATCGCCCACTCCAGCGGCTGCTTCCGCTATCGCCCCACCGAACTCCGGAAGTGCAACCGCGACCGCAGGGGAGAGCGCCGACCATGCGCTTGCAAGCGAAGCTTGGTATGTCAGAACCTGGCGTTCGGTTCGCAGTTATCTTCACCCAGTGCGTCCGTCGATTTCTTTCAACCTGATCGACGGAATGATTCGCATGACGTTTTTCCTGATCATGATATTTAGCTTTTCTCTATTGAAAGACATCAGGCGCGTCTTTCAGTACCACGGCGCAGAGCACAAGACGGTCTTCACCTGGGAAGCTGGCTTGCCTCTGACCGTGGACAACGCGCGTCCTCAGCCGCGACAGCATCCGCGTTGCGGAACCAGTTTCCTGATGGTGGTGATGCTCGTCTCTATCGTGTTGTTCTCCGTCATTAAGTTTGATTCCCTGCTCTATAATTTCCTGGTGCGCCTGGCGCTGTTTCCCCTGGTAGCGGGGCTGTCTTACGAAATTATTCGCCTTTCAGCAAAGAAGGAAGCGGGGTGGGTGTTCAAGTTGATTACACGTCCAGGCGTGTGGCTGCAAAACATCACGACGCAGGAGCCTGACGATCTGCAGTTGGAAGTTGCTATCGAAGCCTTGAAAGAGTCGCTGAAACTGGAGCCGCAAGCGGAAGAGCCGGCCTTGGCGCCGCTTTCGTAAGGAGAATTCTTTCCCAAGGTTAGGGAATGCACGAGGCTAACTACCAAATATGTTAGAGAGACTCAAACAAATAGAAACCCGTTACGAAGAACTCTCGCGGGAACTTTCGTCTCCGGAGTTGCTCGCTGATCATTCCGCTTACAGTAAAACCGCCAAGCAGGTTAGAGTTCTGGGCGACATTGTGGCGAAATACCGTGCCTGGAACGTTCTAAAAGAGGAACTCGCCGGCGCACGCGAACTCCTGGACACAGCCGATGACGACGAAATGCGAGAGATGGCGCGTCTTGAAGTTGAAGATCTCCAGGCGAAACTGGGGTCAACAGAAACTGATTTGAAGTTGCTGCTGGTTCCGTCTGATCCCAACGACGAAAAGAACGTGATTGTTGAGATCCGCGCGGGCACCGGTGGTGACGAGGCATCGCTCTTCGCCGCTGAGATGCTCCGCATGTATCAGCGATATTCCGAAAGGCAAGGCTGGCGTTTTGAGATTTTGGATGCATCTGAATCAGGGATTGGCGGCTTTAAGGAAGCAATCGCCCTAATTGAGGGCGATAAAGTTTATTCAAAACTCAAGCATGAATCAGGTGTCCATCGCGTACAGCGTGTGCCCCAGACTGAAGCCAGCGGGCGCATTCACACGTCTGCGATAACCGTTGCAGTTTTGCCGGAAGCTGAAGAAGTGGACGTCAAAATCGATCCAAAGGATCTACGCATCGACACCTTCTGTTCATCCGGACCCGGTGGCCAGTCCGTTAACACAACTTACTCGGCGGTAAGAATCACTCACCTTCCGACCAATCTGGTTGTCTCCATGCAGGACGAAAAGTCGCAGATCAAGAACCGCGAAAAGGGGATGCGAGTCTTGCGAGCCCGCCTGCAGGAACTAGAAGAGCAAAAGCAGCATGATGCTCAGGCCAGCGAGCGGCGCTCACAGGTAGGCTCGGGAGATCGCTCGGAGAAAATTCGCACCTACAACTACAAAGAGAACCGGGTTACCGATCATCGAATCGGCCTCACAATCCACCAGCTGGACCTCGTAATCGAAGGTAATCTGGATCCATTCATCCAGGCCCTCGTTAATCATTACCAGGCATTGAAACTCAAGTCAGAGGCACTGGCGGCGTAGCCGCATTTCTGATCGCCGATTGCCAAATGGCGTTTGATGGATCTGCACAGTTCTCAGGAAACCTCACGCCATCGGCGCTAACGAATTAAAGAAAGTCGAATGGGCCTCGATTGGTGGATGCTCTTTACGGAACCGTGAGCGGAAGCGACCGCAGTCCACTGACGAACTCCCAATATTCTAGGTGCCGAGAGTAACCATAATTTTTGTACTCAAGTGAATCATCCCAGGATTGAGTGCGGTCGCTATCGCTCCCGGTTCTGTAAGGAGTAGCTTCGACGAGCAAGCAATTTGCGTTAACTAAGATATCCTCTCGCATGTCAGCTTCAACCAGGGTTCGCTGGCAAATAGCAATTGGCAATCGGAAATGAGCTAAGATCGGAAATGAGTGTTACGACGCACGTCCTACTGATTCGTCACGGCCAGTCGCAGGGTAATGCTGAAGGCCGTTTTGGTGGGCACACGGATACTCCGCTCTCACCCCGGGGACGCGCCGAGGCGCGACGAACCGCTCGAGCACTGGCTTCGGAGCCCTTCAGCGCCATCATCTGCAGCGACTTGGCGCGGGCAATTGAGACGGCAAGTCCCCTCGCGAAGTTAGTGGGACTGGAACTCCAAACCGCCGAAGCCTTCCGCGAACGTAGCGTCGGTGTCATGGAAGGATTAACTTTCGAGGAAGCAGCCGCTCAACATCCGGAACAGTATGCTGCCTTGCTGCGGCGCGATTTTGAGCATGTGCTTCTGGGTGGGGAGAGTTACCGGCAAACCCTCGACCGCGCTGCAAGGAAACTCGATGAGTTGATTCAAGAATACAAGGGCGGGCGCATCGCGATCTACACACACACCGGGACCATCTGCATCCTTGCGCTCCACATCATGGGGGCTTTGGACGCGCCCGAGCTAAAGCCCGTGTGGATCGCCAGTCGAAACTGTGGAATCAGTCACTTCGAGCTGAGGGATGACGGCTTCGTGCGAGTGCTGGCAATCAATGACACGCGGCATCTCGAAAACGGGTAGGAATCGGGGCGGGGGGCCAAAGAGTATTTCTAACGAGAAGCAATCCGAGCGCGTTCGGCGGCGGTCCATTCACAGAGAGTCTTGATATCGTCGGGCGAGAGCTTCGCGCCCCAATGAATGCGCGTGTAGGACTGCATCGGCATCGCGCCGTCTTCAACCTCCTCGCAAATCTCTTCTAGCTTCTTGCCAGCCTGACGGTTATCAAGAGTGGCCCATTCTGAAAGATTCAAATGACTCCGTCCGTGGTTGACGTGGTCAATCACAAACCATGAGACTGGCGCCACGTTGCTATACCACGGCCAACGCGTGCTGTTCGAATGGCAGTCCTGACATGAACGGTCCAGGATCGCGGCAACCTGCGGATTCATCTGCAGGCGAGCATGGATCGTCTGAGTTTGATCAACCCCCGGATTCGTCCGGGCAGGCCTAACGAACTGCAAACCTACTAACGCACACAGTGCCGCAACAGCTAGCCATTTCAATACCCTAAGAAAGATCTTCATGTGCGTGCCCTCCGACGACGGTGCAGGACTAGAGCAAGCAGCGAGCCCAGCCCGAAACTTACGAAAGCGATGCTGTATTTCAAACGTCCATAACGGGAGAAAAAAACGATAACGCTTTCCGTTGTCGTCCCCGCCTGCAATGCCAGAGAAGAGACCGGTTGCCGCCTATTCCCTTTTCTCCAATCGTCGACAAAATCGTGCTCTTGCCATCGGCAGTGATCTTCCAGCCGCGGCCCGCTGTTCTGGTTTTCACACGGTCGCTACCGGTTCTATATTAATGCCGCCGTTGACATCGCTTCCTACAGACATCACCGACGGGTGCAGTTATTTGTGCAACGTTCAACCTTGATATCGCGCACTGCTCTGAGTACGCCATCAGTGCCGCGCTGCAGAGTGAGTATCGAAGAGAAGGTCCCCTTTCCGGCAAACCTCTGACGGTCGGCGCTGGTAATAAACGGATCGCCTTCGAATAGATACTCATCAATCCAATACTCCGGATAGTCAGGACCGGAAACGTAGGCGTGAATGTGCGCGGCATTGCGGCTGTTTGGGTAGGACCCCGGTTTGATTGTGCGAAACTCGTAACGGCCTTCCTTATTGCTACGCACCAGCCCGTGAATGCGAGTGCTGCGATTATCTCCGCCTGCGCCGCTGGTCGAATACACTCCCGTGGCATCAGTCTGATAAACGAAGAGGTTGATTCCTTCGAGTGGCGCGCGCCCGTCCGGAGCATAGACTGTTCCGGATACGATCAAAGGCTCCCCCGGTTCGCCATCGGCGACGATGGTAGTCTTCCAGGATACATTCGCCAGTTGCTCAGGCACTGTCTCCGCGATCGAGCGCGCCTGGTTGCAACCCGCTAACCCCAGGGTGCCAAACTCTAGTGCAGGTAATGCAATTGCGAAAAGAGAAACGTGTTTAAGAAACTTTCTCCGACCGAGACTAGCAGGCGACGTGTATTGCATGATTGTTACCTCCCTATTCAACTTGGCCTTTCGAACCCGCGCGACCTAAAAGCCCTCGAACAGTCTGTCGGAAAAAGGCGGCGGGACCGCGACGCATTTGTTAAACTTAATTTGTAGTCCTCAAGATGGATGGTCGATTCCTAGGTTTTCACTCCGAAGGAGTGAGATGTTTATAGACTCGAACGCAACTCCTCATCAGCTCCGTTCGGAGGAGCGGAATGCAACTAGACCTATAGTCTTCAAGATACTCTCCGCTCCTCCGAACGGAGCCGGAGGGTGGTGGAGGTTCCGGTGCTATAGACATCTCACCCTAACGGGGTGAAAACCGAAGCTTTTCCTATTCTGAGGTTCCTAAAGTTTCTGCCAGATTATCTTTTCCCCTCTACTCCTTTGACCTTGTTCAGCGCGCCAGTCCAGACTTTGATCCAGGCTTTTCGTAGCCCGGAATCGTTGCTCCAGGTTGACTCTAATTGGGCCTTCCACGATTTGAGCATCTCGTCTTCAAGCTGCAGAATTCCCTCGCGCGTTACGCCGTTTGGGGGTGGACTAAGTGTGGCCAGGCGTTCGTAGACCAGCAAGCGGTCAGCTCCTTCCAGACGCGATAACAAATGCCAAAGTGTAAGAGTGTCGCGCGGTCGAGCCTGCATGAGCACCTGGTTGAGAGCTGGAATCTTGGACCAGTCACTGTCGTGAGGTTCGAAATCCAATTTGGACAGAGCCTGCCGGAAGTTTTCAGATGCGTCTTCAAAGTAAGGGGTACCTGGTCCAATTCCCCGACGCGTAGCGCAAGCCGCCCCCGCGGGCACCATGGATGCTCTATCTTTTAGTTGTAGCGCCACCCAGCCGGAGGTGACGCGCAACAAGCTGCCACCCTCGTCATCTACTTCGAGCGTGTATGCGCAGCCGAGGTCCGCCGCTACAGCGGATGGGGTGTCGACGAAAAACAAACGTGGCGGGGCCCAGATGTGTGCGCTCAAACGTCCGCGGGCCAGCTCGAGCCGGTGTTCTGTCGGCCGCGTCTGCACCAATTTCACTCTGGAGTTTGGATCGATCTCGACCTGACCAATCGAACCCACCTGGATTTTGGCCCGCGAGACATTGTCAGTCTCAAGCCACTGCCCTATCGCGAGTCGGCTCTTGTCGTTCATTATGGCCGAGCCAATCGTTGGTGAGCCGTCGAGCCGGGCCACCTCCCATGATGGTCTCGTCTCTTGTTTGTAGAACCAGAAGGCTCCCAGACCTAATGCGATAATGAGAGTCGCGGCGATCGCCAGAAAGCGTGGCTGCCAGATTCGAGCAAGGGGCCGTATGGCTCTCACAGAGGTGACTTGGCGGGCTGAAGCAGATTCGCCAGTACTCACCTGAGCATCCAGACGAGCTTCAAGATCCTGCCAAAGAGAATCAGGCGCCTTCATCTCCGGCAGACGCTCGGCCAAATTCACACCTAGTTTGATCTCTTCAAACATGGCTCGGCACCGGGGGCAGCCAATCAAGTGTTCGGCAACCTCGCTCGCACCGTGAAGTGACAGCTCCCCATTGCAATAGGCGGATAAGTCTTTGCCAACGTGCTTTGCAAACATCTCTAGTCCTCCAAAGCTACCTGGTCGCGCAAATGCGCCAACCGTCGCGCCAGTTGTTTGTGACCCCGATTGAGGCGAGAGGCCACTGTACCTTTCGAGCAACCCAGAACACTTGCAATTTCCTCATATGAAAGCTCGTCAACATATTTAAGTAGGACGGGCATCCGCAACTTGGGCTTCAGTTCGTTGATCGCCGCCTTCACACAGTCGGCAAGTTCCCTTCGCTCGTAACGCCGTTCTGGTGGTTTTCGTTCCCCAGTCGTGGGCAAAGCAATCGTCTCCCCAAAGTCTAGATAACGTTTTCTTCGGCGCTGCTCGTCGATACAGGTATTAACCACCAGGCGATGTAACCAGGTCGTAAACTGCGACTCCCCGCGAAATTGACAAATCGAGGTCATCAACTTCAGAAAGATCTGCTGCGTAACATCGCCAGCGGCGGTCTGATCACCATGAAAGGAATAGACGGCTATGGAGAACACTCTGTCTTTGTAGGCCTCAAAGAGCAGGCGAAACGCTTCCCGGTCGCCCTCCTGGCAATCTTTGATTACCTGCTCGTCAATTCTAGTTTCGGGCATTATAGCGAGCCGCTCCATAAGTCCCTCCGTTCGCTCACTTCTCCTATTAGACGGAGGCTGGTCGATTTTTCTTCCAGAAAAG
>JACCUI010000149.1 GCA_013811945.1 Pyrinomonadaceae bacterium
AAGACTCAGCCAGGTGCCGTGCGCGCAGCCTGCGCCACTCTGCTCCTGAAACATCGGCCGGCGTCGGGCCTTCGATTAACGCTTCACGCCAGGCCAAATGTTCGCCGGGCATCGTTGATTTCCTGGCTATGTCCGCGGAGCAATCTCCGTTGTGAATGTGCAACATATTAGTTAGCGGGTATCGCCATTGTCCTCACGTTTGAGCGACCCGTTAGTTCTAGGTGCAACTTGCCCACAATTGTAGGGGTTGTCCCTCCGCGGGCACCCCGGTTGCGTGATGAAGGCGGTCCCGATAGACGTGAGTTGCGGAAAACGTGGGGCGGCCACGGAGTGCCGCCCCTACAATGTTCACTTCTTCAGTAATTCTAAAACGGCCGAGGTCATGGCTTTGATTCCAGTCCGCAGTGTGGGCTCCGGAACCGGAGCAAAAAGCGGGGAATGAAGAGAAGGAAGCGCTGCACCGCCCTCTTTGCTCCGTTTGACCTGCAAGGGATCCACCGCTCCAAGCCAGAACATCATTGTGGGAATCTTTTGATCCATACTAAAGTATCCAAAATCTTCGCTTCCCATAACCGGCGACGTCTTGACGACGTTTTCCTGGCCCAGAGTTTTCACAAAAACAGCAGCTAACCTTTCCGTCAAAGCGGGGTCGTTATAGGTGGCGGTGGTGACCTCGGTCGCGCTGACTTTCACGATGGGCGCGAGCTCAGCGGGAAATCCGGCTCCCATGGCGACGCCTTTTGCGACCCGCTCAATCGCTGCGAGAAGTTTTTGCCGCACGGCTTCTTTGTAAGCGCGAACGGTCAACTGCAGATTCACTTCATCGGGAATGATGTTGTACCTGGTGCCGCCGTGGATGGAACCCACGGTTATTACCGCTGGATCGAGCGGCGAATTCTCCCGACTAACAATTGTTTGTAAGCCGAGTACAATCTGCGCCGCCAGCACAATCGGATCCTTCGCTGATTCCGGTCGGGAACCATGCCCACCAACACCGCGAATCTTGATATCAACATTCGTTGAACTAGCGAGTGCATAGCCAGGCACTACACCAACCGTGCCGGCTGCCAGGTCAGGACTGTCGTGCAGAGCAATCGCAAAGTCGGGTTGGGGAAACCTGGTAAAGAAACCATCTTTAACCATGGCCCTGGCTCCATCGATGGTCTCCTCTGCCGGTTGGCCGACGATGACAAGCGTTCCGCGCCATTGATCTTTCAGCGAGGCGAGCATCCGCGCAGTGCCGACCATGGAGGTCATATGAATGTCATGACCGCAGGCATGCATTACACCGACTTCCTGTCCGGCGTCGTTCTTGGTTTTGACTTTGCTCGCATAGGGAAGATCGGTTTTCTCAGAGACCGGCAAAGCGTCCAGGTCAGTCCTCAAGAGCACCGTAGGCCCATCGCCATTCTTCATCACCGCCACCACGCCATAGCCGAGCCACTCTGGTCGATCAAATTTGCCCAACCGCTCAGTCACCGTATATCCCAGAGCCCGAAGTTGGCCGGCGAAGAAGATCGAGGTCTTCTCTTCGCGATGGGAAAGCTCCGGCGCTGCGTGGAGCATCTTGTAGGTTTCGACGAGCGAGTTAATCTCGCGGCCGATCAGCGCATCGAGCGATTGCTGGGTGGTGGCCGTCACTGGTAATAAGCAGACATAAATGAGAACTAGCAGGTAAGTTCTACTTCGCATTGGTTGCTCCTGCGGCAGACCTCTGATAACGAATTCCGCCCTTCAGCTGAGAATACTCACTGCTTCGCTTTCGTCTCCCTCTGGTAATTAGGGTATGCAGGTTTACGGGGCTCAGGCGCCGGGTTTTTGCGCAAGGCTTCCATGACAACTTCAACCGCCTTTTCCAGTTGCAAGTCACGCCCCTGCCGCCATGCTCTCGGGTCAAGCTCGACCTCTACATCCGGTGCGACGCCGCTGTTTTCTACATCCCACTCACCCTCCGGGCTATAGAAGGCGACGCGCGGCGCAGTGACGTTGCCGCCATCTATCAGTTGCGGGTAATCGTAGATGCCGACGAGTCCACCCCAGGTGCGTTTGCCTACCAAAGGGCCGATCTTCGCGCGTCGAAAATACCAGGGTAGAGCATCACCACCCGAGCCCGCGTACTCATCAATGATCATCACCTTCGGACCATAGATCGAACCGACGGGGGTGGTGAAATCTGCGCCTTCGCGCGTCGCCCAGTAGTTCATCAACGGGCGACGCAAGTAATCAATGATGTAATCGGCGGCGGTGCCGCCACCGTTAAAGCGCTCGTCTATGACGGCCGCGTCTTTGTCTATCTGGGCGAAGTAATAACGATTGAAGTTCGAGTAGCCGGCGGTCGACGTATTCGGTAGATACACGTAGGCGACGCGCCCGCCAGTCAACTCCGAGACTTTGCGGCGGTTGCCTTCGATCCAGGCGAGGTTGCGAAGTCCGGTTTCGCTGGCGACCGGAACCACAGTGACTTCCCGCGCGCCCGTGCCTGCGGGGTTGGCTCCGACCTTGACGATGACCGATTTGTTGGCCGTGCTTTCGAAGAAACTGTAGAGGTTATCGGAGGACCGAAGTTCACGGCCGTTGACGGCGAGCAGGTACTCGCCTTCACGAACGTTAACGCCCGGTTGCGTGAGGGGTGCCCGCAGGTTTGGGTTCCAATTCTCGCCGCTGTAGATGCGTTCGAAACGATAGCGCCCGTTTTCAATGCGGTAGTCGGCGCCAAGCAGACCGCCCGTGACGCGCGCCGGCTCGGGCAGGTCACCACCAGTGGTGTTGTGATGCCCGACGACCATGTTACCGAGCGACTCTTGCAGCAGGTAGTTGAGGTCAGCCCGGTGCGCAAGTTGATTCAAGAACAACTGGTACTTCTTCTCCGTGGCTGCTATGTCAAGCCCATGGTGATTCGGGTCGTAGAAGAAATCCCGCTGGATGCGCCACGCCTCGCGGTACATCTGCCGCCACTCTTCGCGCGGGTCAATACGAACTTCCATGGCACTCGTATTGATTAAGCCTTCGCCTGGCTTGAGCGGTTGCGTTGCCGACACGATGAACCAGCGGCCACCCTGCCCGGCAGTCCCCCCCGGAGGGACTTGAGGGCCAGTCTGCTGGTAGAGCAGTTTCTCGCCATTGGCCGAGAGGTCGAAGGAAACCAGGCCTTCTAAGACCTTTTCGACTTTGCGTTTCGAGAGGTCGAATCGGTGAAGGATAGCTCCGGGTGTGTCGGTGGTCGCGGGCCCGCTCTCAATAAGAAAGATCGTCCCAGTTTTTCCTGCTCGCATGCCCACGTAGTTGCGCGGCGGAATCGGCAGCGCCAGGACGCGCTGGTCTATACCTTCAAAATCAATCCGAACAGGATCGGGCTTTTTAACCGCGGCGCGTCCTGCGGCAGGAGTGGGGGTAGCTTGACCCGATTCCTGCCCTTGAGACAGCGACTCAACTGTTCCAGCGGAGGAACCATCAGGAGTGTCAGCCGTTAAGTCGGCTGTGGAGTCGGCAAGTGGATCGGGGGTAGGAGAAGGCGATGGCCCCGGTCGCGGCTCGCCCTTCTCCTCGGGATTATTTGTCTTCTGATCTTCGAGAATCTTCTCCTCATCGCTTTCGGGTGCAAGCGGAGAAGGGAGGTCTTTGCGCAGAACGACAACGTAGATGGAGCGGGTCACCTGACGTCCGAAGCTGGACATATCAAGCCAGCCCGAAGTGGGCCCCGAGTTGGTGCTTGCGGTGAAGTAAAGATGCTTACCATCCTTATCGAACTGGGCAAGGCGCGCGTCACTCATGTTGTCCGTGACCTGACGACTCTTGTTGTCCTGGAGCGAGTAGATGAAGGCCGTGCCGAGACGATTCCTGAGTTGCTTCGTGTAGGCAACGAAACGGGAATCGGGAGACCACGCAGGATCCATCACCCGGAACGGGTTGTCGTAGGTATTTGTATCAATTCGTATCGGTGGCGTTCGACGCTCTACGTCTACGTACCAGAGGTTGAGTCTCTTGTCGGTATAAGCGACCTTTTTGCTGTCGGGTGACCAGACAGGGGAGTAGAAGTACGAAGGCGGGGTTCCTAAGTTGATCTTAAGAACCTCGCCCATTCCGCTCTGCAATCGTAAGTGGAGCGAATATTCACCAGACTCGTCAGAGAAATAGGCGATCCACTTTCCGTCAGGTGACCAGGCTGGATCTCGCTCGGCAACACCAGAGGTGTTCGTCAGATTCCGCACGTCGCCCTTCTCGACCGGCACAGTCATAATTTCGCCGCGCGCTTCAAAAACAGCTCTCGCGCCCGATGGCGAAAGGGACGCGTTTTGCAGGTTGGCGGCGACCTTGACAAAGCGCGGCCGCACTGAGGAAACATCGCCCGCGACGCGTACCGGAACTTGTTTGGCGGTTCCGGAATTCAGATCGAGCGTGTGAAGCGAGCCGAATTGTTCATAGACGATCACTCCGTCCCCGACCGCTGCCGACTTAATGTCGAGCCCGGTATTTTTCACCACCTGTGTAACCTTCTTCGACCCTGTCTCGTAGCAGAAAATCGTGACTGGGCCGTTTCTGTCCGACAGGAAGTAGACCTTATCGCCAAACCACATCGGGTTGAAGTCGTTTGAATTCTCACGGGGCAGTTTTTCGATGCTGGAATCGGCCAGGTTGGCAAGCCAAACGGGCGTCGTACGCCCGCCGCGGTAACCCTTCCACTGGCCAAACGGGCGCAGTAGGGGGACGTAAGCCATACGCCTACCGTCAGGGGAATAGCGACCCTCGGACGCCTGCGGAAGTGGCACCTCGGTCGGGTGGCTGCCGGCAAGGGGCATGGTGAAGAGCCGCGGAGCGAAAGTATAGCTGTCGCGCTGCGAGCGGAACAGCACGCTGTTACCGTCCGGCGTCCAACCAGTAACCGAGTCTACGCCCGGATGATAAGTTAAACGGCGCGGCACGCCGCCTGCTGCTTCCACAAGGTATACGTCAGTGTTTCCGTCATACTCACCCGTGAAGGCTATTTGCTTCCCGTCGGGAGAAAAAACAGGATCGGTTTCGATGCCCGTGCCGGCCGTTAAGCGGCGTGCGTCGCCGCCCTCGCGCCCGACGATCCATATGTCACCGGCTGAGACGAAAGCGATCTGTTCCCGGCTGATGGACGGATTGCGTAGCAGGAGAGGCGACTCGGCCTGGGCCAGGGCAGAAAAATTGGCGCAAAGTAGTAAGAGGGAGAAAACAAGCAGAGCGATTCGATTCATTACAGTAACTCCAGTTAAGAATAGCTTGACCACTGATTGTATCCTGCAAGCCTCAGGTGCCTTCTATTAGGCGAGTCTTATCAAGTTGTTTTCCATTGGCCGCTTTGGAAGAGGACGTCAGGTAAGACCCTGATTCGGGTCATGGGAGAAGTGTCGCGAACAATGTGCCAATTCAAACGAAACGGAATAGTATTCGACATACTGGGCAAAACACAACAATCCTAGCCGGGCTAGTTTGCGTGAAAATCTGGTTGGGCTTAACCACCTCAGTTAAGTATCTTTCGATGGAGTGCAAAACCTTATTGGCGGGGTGGCCGATTCCGTTGGTTGCTCTTAACGGATTGCCAAATCGATCACTTCACAAAGATCCGCATCAGTTCGCTGATTCGAGCCAAATGGTAGTCATCGTGTTCAGCCTGGAAAAATATCATATCCACAAGTCGCATCTGCACTTTTAGGCGCGGATGAAACGCACTCCTGGCGAAGACCTCGGCATCCAGACCATCAAGACGAGCAACGATCTTTATTCGCTGTTCACGAAAGTCGCTGGGATTGATGCGACTGGAACACTGTTGTGAACCGCCTCATCAGTTTTGCGGTTTGACATGTCTGCAGCATGAAGCTCGGTAGCGCCTATCACATATTGGTTAAGCCTCTCCATGACTAAGGACTCGAGGTCGAGAAGATGACCGGCGTTCTCTTGCATTGACCATTTCTCCCCGTCTCTGCGCTGTAGTGCTTCCGCCGGCAAGGAACCAATTCGATCTTCCAGTCGCGCGGGCGTGCCCCGCAGCCTCTCAATCGTTTCCGGATAGAGTTCCGCCGGAAAAGTGAAATCGAAGCGCCTGTCGGTCCACTTAATTCTATCGATCATGGGTTTCGTTGGATGGTGGGAGCTGTCTGACGTTTGTGAAAGTCGTGAATGTAGTCCTTCATGCCGATTTGCCAGGGCTTCAGGCCGTAACGTTTTGCCTCAGCCTTGGCCTGTTGGCTCGTCCATCCGTCATGCGTAATGCGATAGACAGCAATGACGACTCCCGTTCGATCGGCTCCGTGCTTGCAATGAACGAATACGGGTTGGTTGGCAGGGTTGTTAATAATTGACAGGACCTGCTCCATCTCTTTGTCTTGGGGACGGCCCCACCGCTCGAACGGAAGATTAAAATATTGCAACCCGGCCATACGCGCGCCGGCTTCTTCCAGCTTCGCTCGAGCATCGTCGTCTCTAAGACTGACGACGGTCTTAATGCCAAGCTGCTTCAAGAGTTCCAAACCCCCACTCTTCGGCTGAGCCCCACGGTAAACCATGTCGTTAACCTTATGAAAATTGGGTAGCTCCTTGTGCCGACGATCCTCTTGTGTGCTGATCGGGGCGGCGAGAAGCGCCAGCAGTGCCACACTCACGAAAACTCGAATAGCCCTGGTTCTCATCGACTACCTTAGATGTATGGGTCGGGCGAACTTTCCGGGGAGGTGTGGGCATTTTAAACCTACTCGCTAGGCATTGCACGAATGTGCTCGTTCGGTAGCTGACCGGGGGCAACTCAATGAGCGCCGGAGGCGCGGCAGAAGGTAGCCAGGGGCAAGCGCTTGGCGCGCCGCCCCTGGGTTTGCGGTCGATAACAGATCGCCCGAAGGGCGTAAGGAACCTCGCCAACCTCAATCTCTGGAAATGTTGAGACTGTAGCGCAATTGAAAACGACGGGCGCCATATTTGATGATGCTTTGCTGCGCCCCTCCAGGGCGCGGTTGAGTTTGTCGGACTGATCCAGGGGCTGCGCGCAAAGCCGCTGGCCCCTGGCTAC
>JACCUI010000178.1 GCA_013811945.1 Pyrinomonadaceae bacterium
TGATAGACCGCACACGATTCGAGTTAATGCGTTGGCTCTGCCAGCGTATAAACACCATAGACGTGTAAATTCTGGAAGCGGCGGGAAGGTCGTGGTCGTCCTCCCGCAGACTTAGAAGAGGTGGTGAAGGCTCTGCTGTATATGTTGCGCGCGGGTTGTCCGTGGCGCGATTTGCCTTGCACCAGCTTCCATTGGCGCACGGCCTATGGTCACTTCACCCGCTGGCGTGACAGGGGCCTTTGGGAGCGCATCTTGCGCGGACTGGCGAAGAAGGCGCGCGGCCGTTTGCGCTTTATCGATTCGAGTTACATTCGCGTCCATCACAGTGGGCTCAACCCGCGAGGCGGCCAAAGCGCTCAGGCCCTGGGCGTGAGTCGTGGCGGCCGTGACGACCAAGATCCACGCGCTGGTGGACGGACGTGGCCGAGCTTTGAAGTTGCTCCTGAGTGCGGGGAATGTGGCCGACATCACCATGGCTCCGGCTTTGGTGGCCGGGCTGCGCGCGCGGGATTGCGGCACGCTGGTGGCCGACAAAGGCTACGATTCGGATGCCTTGCGGGCCTTGCTCGTGGAGGAGGATATTTTCCCCTGCCTGGCGCTGAATGCCACGCGCAAAGCAAGGCGCTCCTTTCATCGCGGATACTATTGTCATCGGCATCACGTGGAGAATTTCTTTTGTCCCTCAAGCGTCACCGCCGCGTAGCCACCCGCTACGAGAAACTCGCCACTTCCTTTATCGCCTTCGTCACCTTGAGCGCCATCCTCCATTGGATCGGCTAAAGCCATTTTTCAAACACACCCTAGTGTAGGCCGGCGCAAATACAGTAACATTATGCTTTGTTGTGACGAAGGAAGCTGTCAAGAAGATGCATGCGCGTTGCACCGATTGTCGAATTGACCGATCCAGATAGAGAGTGGCTGCAGAAGCAATCGCGCAGTGGCGTGGCGGCCCGACGGCTTGGAGAACGGTGCCGGATCGTGTTACTGGCAGCATCAGGCAAGACGAATGAACAGATCGCGGAGGAGTTGGGCGTGACGCGGCAGAAGGCGGCACGTTGGCGGACACGGTTTGTAGGGATGGGGCGTGCAGGGATCGAAGCCGATGCCCCAGGGCGTGGGCGCAAACCGAGCTATCCGCCGGAGTTGCGGCGGCTCGTCGTGCAAAAGACGACTTCGGGAGACGCCGCCCAATGCCACCCATTGGTCTCTCTCGATCATGGCCAAGGCTTTGGATTTGAGTCCACGCACGGTCGGGCGCATCTGGCACGAGCACGGGCTCAAACCTCATCTGACCCGGACTTTCAAAGTTTCCAACGACCCCCGATTTGCAGAGAAACTCGAAGATGTCATTGGGCTCTACTTGAATGCTCCCGAACACGCCATCGTGCTTTGTTGCGATGAGAAGAGCCAGGTGCAGGCGCTGGACCGCACCCAGCCCGGACTGCCGCTCAAGAAGGGGCGCGCCAGCACGATGACTCACGACTATGTGCGCCATGGCACCACCACTCTCTTTGCCGCGCTCAATGTCGCGGACGGCAAAGTCATTGGTCAATGCCAGGCGCGGCACCGCCACCAGGAGTGGCTGCAGTTTCTAAAACTCATTGAAGAGCGGACGCCGGACGATCGGCAGTTGCATCTGATCCTGGATAACTACGCCACGCACAAGCATCCGAAGGTCAAATCATGGCTGGCCAAGCATCCGCGCTTCCACCTGCATTTTACACCCACCAGCGCTTCGTGGCTCAACATGGTGGAGCGCTTCTTTCGGGATCTCACCACCAAACGTCTGCGCCGCGGCGTATTTCATAGCGTGCCTGCACTCGTTGCAGCACTGCAGGAGTATCTCGATACCTACAACCAAGAGCCGACTCCCTTCGTCTGGACGGCCAAAGCCAATGATGTCCTCATGAAGGTCAAACGCGCGCGGAACAAGCTCTCCAGCCTCAATAAGGTTTATTAATTGCGCCGGACTACACTAGCAACGGCTATCTGTTACCTCCGCAGTCGCAAGGTAGCTGCGAACATCTCAGAAGAAAATTGGAATGATTAGGATGGCTACGATGTTGACCACCTTGA
>JACCUI010000276.1 GCA_013811945.1 Pyrinomonadaceae bacterium
CCACCACGCGAGTAGCCAGTAATGGCCTGGCCTAACGCCCCACAAATGCCGGCAACCAAGAGCAAGACAAGCAAATCAACTAGCGTCATAGAACCTCCTCACGGCTCGACAGTTATTTCTACACTCAGCGAGTGATCTCATTGCGAAAAACCTCGCCGCCTTTCATTACGAATCGTACCCGTTCCAGTTCAGTGATATCCCTTAATGGATCGCCGCTGACAGCAATGATGTCAGCAAACTTGCCCACCTCAATGGCCCCCAGATCGTTTGGCCGCTCTAGAAGATCCGCGGCGACGATCGTCGCGGATTGGATGGCCTGCAGGGGTGTCATCCCGTAGCGCACCATGTAAGCAAACTCTTTCGCCTGATTCTCAGTCCAGGCGTATCCGCCGGCATCCGTTCCGTAGGCGATCTTCACGCCCTTGCGCACGGCAACAGGGAAGGCCTTTGCTTGCATATCGCGCATCGTCAACCAGATTGGCGCACCCGCAGCAGCCCGGCCTTCCGCGACGTAGACTCCTACGTAGATGGTGGGGCACCAGTATGTTCCCTGCCGCACCATGCGATCCATCATTTCCTCGTCGAGGCCAAAGCCGTGCTCGATCGAATCAACGCCAACCTTGAGCGAGGCCTCGATGCCTTCGCGTCCCATGGCATGCGCCGCCACACGCCGTCCAAGACGATGCGCTTCATCAACCATCGCCTTCATCTCTTCCTCGGTAAAGTTGACCCAGGAATGCAGGGCGCCATCCTTCACATAGTAGCGACGGTCGGCGTAAAACTTGATCCAATCGGCGCCGTATTTCACCTGCTCGCGTACAGCGCGCCTAATGTTGTCCGCTCCGTCAACAATCTGCACACCCTCAGGCATCTTCAACTCCCATGAATAGCCTTGCAACGGATACATTCCCGTAGCTGAAAAGGCTCGCGTGGCCACGAACATTCGTGGTCCAGGAACCACGCGCCGATTGATCGCGTTCTTGACATCGACGTCTGCGTACATCGCCCCTTCCGTTTCCAGATCTCGCATTGCGGTGAAGCCGTTAAGCAGCGCGATACGTGCCGCGACGGTGGCGCGAATCGTACGGTAGGGGATGGACTCCTTTAGAAGCTGCTCGTCGTAGTCTGCAGCCGTAATGTCACCCTGTAACAAGATGTGCGTGTGGCAATCGGCGAGTCCGGGCAGCAGCGTTGCGCGCGAAAGGTCGATCACGCGCGCTGAGGACGGCGCGTTTCTTTCAACCTCGACCAGGGGACCCACAGTCTTGATGCGTTCGCCTTCGATGATAATCCCCTGATTCTCGACCACTCGTCCGGCGCGGACGTCAATCAGCCGGCCGGCTTTGATGAGCACAACGGGCGTAGGCGCTTTGGTTTGAGCAAACGCGGTGGCTTGTAGCAGAGAGAAAACAACGACAAGGGTAAGCAGTGTTCTTTTCATATCTTCTCCTCCGACTTATTCCAGGCGCCGGTCTAATCTGCGGCGGCTCTCAGCGAACCCTGTCAGAACCACCCGGCCGTATGCTTCCCAGTTGAAACCGGGTCGCTACCGCTCGCCGTTCTGACAGGCGCCTGGCGGCTTGGCGGTTCAGCCAATCCAGAATCCTTTCCGCTTGATCCACTCGCGCACAACTTCTGCCGGACCACGTTTATTTGCGTCAACCTCATAGTTCAGCTGCCGCATTTCTTCCGTCGTGATCGCGTTGATCAGTTTTGCCAGCACCTCGCCAATAACTGGCACGCGAGCCAATGAATCCTTCCGCACGAAATAGACTGCTTCGTAGGGGGGAAAGTAACGACGGTCGTCTTCGAGTTGCACCAGATCCATCGCCGCGATTCTACCTTCAGTGGAATTGCCGGCAATCAGGTCGACCTTGTTTGACGCGAGCGCGATGTAGGTCAAGGAAAGATCCATTTCGCGAGGCTGCTCCGCGAACTTTAGTCCGTATGCTTTGGAAAATCCGGGATAGCCGTCGGCGCGCGACATGAAGTCCTGACCGAAGCCGGCGCGCCAGCCGCGCGCATAAGGAACGGCATCCGAGACGGTCTTCAACTTGAGCCGTCTGGCATCCGCCCCACGGACCAGAATGGCGAACGTGTTTTCGAAGCCCAACGGAGGACTAACCTCGACGTTATATTTCTCCGCATACTCGCGCTTCACCTGTTCATAAACCACGCGAGGATCCGTAATCGGGGCATGGCGCAGTATCGCGGTATAAGCCGTTCCTGTGTATTCGGGGTAGAGATCGATCCGACCGGCGACGAGCGCATCGTGGGGCAGATTGCCGCCTAGTTCAAACTGGCGTTCCACAGACGTTCCACGCGCTTCAAGCATCTGCGCCACAATCTCCGCAAGCAGTATTGACTCTGTGAAATCCTTTGAACCAACGACTACACGCGCGGCGCCCGCAGTCGGTTGAGTTCGCGTACGGGCCGCACGCCAGGTGCCGTAAGCGCCGCCAATCAAAACCAGAGCGATAACCGCGAGTACGACCTTGTTCAAAATCGCGGCTCGCTTCTTCTCAGTCTTTGCCTCAACTGAGAAACGTTCCTCAAGCAAACCCAGTGTGAAATCCGCCGCCAGGGCCATCAAGGCCGCAGGCAGTGCCCCGGCGAGTAGAAGGTTATTGTCATACTGCCGCAAGCCACGAAAGATATAGACGCCTAGACCGCCGGCGCCTACGGCCGCGGCGATCGTGGTAACGCCGATGGAGATCACCATTGCCACTCTGACGCCAGTCAAGATCACGCTCATCGCCAAGGGTAACTCGACTTGCCACAGAATCTGACGGTCCGTCATCCCCATGGCCACTGCTGCCTCGCGAACATTCCGGTCGACGCCGAGAATTCCGGTGACGGTGTTGCGAATGATTGGCAATAGCGCATAGAGCACGAGCGCCACGATGGCGGTGCGCGCGCCAATGCCGCCGATGAAGGGCAGCGGAATAAGAAAACCGAACAACGCGAGACTGGGAATCGTCTGCATCACATTGGCAATTCCCAGCACGGGGTTACGCAGCGCTTGCTTGCGCGTAAGCAGAATTCCCGTGGGAATCCCGATCACCACCGCAATGGAAGTTGAGATGAGAACCAGATTCAGGTGCTGCAGCACGAGCGTGAGCATTTCGTTCCAGTTTTGCTGCAGGAAAGTCCAGAAGCTCATCTGTTCCCTCCTGTGAAACCTTCCCCGTCGTCGCGAAGTTGAAGAGTCTCGAGATAAGCGCGGGCGTGTTCTTCCTTTGAGTTGAGAAAGTTCTCAGGTGTTTCTACGAGGGCCAGTCGCCCGGCGTGCATGAGGGCAATGCGAGAACCGAGACGCAGTGCCTCGCGCAAATCGTGAGTCACGAAGATGGCGCTCTTGTGGAGTCTCCTGGCGAGCTCGCCAAATTCCCGTTGCAGGCTGGCGCGCCTCAAGGGGTCGAGTGCGCCAAACGGCTCATCAAGCAGCAGCAATGGAGGATCTGCCGCGAGCGCACGGGCTACGCCAACGCGCTGGCGTTGTC
>JACCUI010000182.1 GCA_013811945.1 Pyrinomonadaceae bacterium
ATACCGTCCGAGAGATACTCAGCGTTCGGCTCGTTGCTGTCGTTAAGGAAGGGTAGGATGGCAACCGAGTTGATCGGGGGAGGGGAATATTTGAAGTAAATTGTTGCAGCGGCCAGCACCAACAACACACCGGGAAAGATGATCAGGGCTGCAGTCTGGTAACGCCTAATGTTCCCCAGCCTGTCCGCGGGCAAAACCGTGGGAGCGGACTCTATTTGCGTTTCGCCAACTCTCGATCTCAAGGCTGTTGCTATCAGCCCGCGATCAGTTACCCGCGTCTGACGCGCGCCCTCGTCTGATTGAGTGTCGCCACCTAGGTGAGATCCGGAGACGGTAAGTTCTTCTCTTAGCTGCTCAAGATCGATCTTCAAATCGGTAATGGTTTGGTAACGCTTGCTCCGGTCTTTGGCGAGTGCCTTGGAAGCGATCCGCTCTAGTTGTCGAGGAACGTCGGGCGAGTGGTGCGACAGTGGTAATGGATCGTGATCGATTACTGAGACTCTGACGTGACTATCAGTGGGTCCGGTAAATGGCGCTCGACCTGCCACCATCTCGTAAAGCACGACACCCAAACTAAAGATGTCCGAACGTGTATCTACGGCCTCACCCTGCGTTTGCTCCGGTGACATATAACCTGTGGTGCCCAGGATCGCCCCCGGACTAGTGTTGCTGATGGTCATCGTCACTGCTTCGGGGTCGGAAGCAGGTCCTTCTCGTTCCACCAGTTTTGCAAGACCAAAATCCAGTACTTTGATCAACCGATCTCGTACGAACCGGTCGTTACGCAGCATGATGTTCTCCGGCTTGATGTCGCGATGAACGATGCCTGCTGCATGGGCCGCTTCGAGGGCCATGGCGACCTGAATGGCAATGCCGATGGCTTCATCGATCTTTATTCGACCCCGCCAGAGACATTGCCGCAGCGTGTCACCTTCGATGAATTCGGTGGCGATGTAGTGAGCGGTATCAGTCTGACCGATTTCGAAAATGGTCAGAATGTTCGGGTGATTGAGAGTGAGTATGGCTCTGGCTTCTTGTTGGAAACGACGCAGCCGGCTTTCGTCTCGCGTCAGTTCAGGCGGAAGTACCTTGAGGGCGACTTTACGATTATGTTGTTTCGTATCTTCGCCCAAAAAAACCTCACCCATTCCGCCCTTGCCCAGTCTCTGAAGGATGCGGTAGTGAGCGATATGCTCAGGCAGCTGTGCAGTGTTTTCGGTTGATGAGCGATTGGGTGAATCGGGCATGAAGAGCTTTAGCAATTGCGCAATGCGAGTCGCCGCTGATTCTCCGGGACCTGGTCATTGTACCATCGCGTCTGCGTTCAAACTATTGGGTGAGAAGCTCTCCGAAGAACCGCGAGCGAGCTTGGTTTGTAGCTCCCCGGTATGCTTTCATGTCGGTGTAACGCCCGCCTGGTTGTTCGGATTCTGTACGAGGGCAACGAGGGTCGGTGGCCCCGGCATCGAAGCGCAGGTCATTTGCAAACGCTAATATACAAGCACCGCTTGGGTATTCTTACGATTAATCAATTATGACTTCTTCAATATCCGGTTACCTGTGCAGGCTCTCATTTGTTTTTTGCGTGCTCTTCAGCGCGTTAGTTGGTGGCCAGGCGCAGAAAGCCGACCCAAGAGCCACTCCGCCTCGCGTTCTGGGGCAGGACCCCGACTCAATCACAACCTTTATCCGACGCGTTCGTCTGCCTATCACTGTAGTCGACAAGAAGGGGCAGTTTGTATCCGGCTTGAGTCAGAGCGATTTTCTGGTTTTGGAAGACAAGCTTACTCAAAAGATTGAAACCTTCTCGGATGACTTGGGCCAGGAGTCACAACTTTACGTCGCTGTGTTGATGGACACGTCTCCTTCGACCGCAGGCAAGCTGAAGTTTGAGCAAGAGTCGGCGATGAATTTCATACAGACCGTCGTTCGGCCGCGAAAAGATCGCGTGCTATTTGCTACCTTCGATCACGAGATCACTTTGAAACAGGATTTTACGGACAAGCTTGATTTGCTTGATCGGGCAGTGTTCGGTGTTAAGAAGTTAGGAACGCAAACGGCGCTCTACGATGCCGTCTGGCAGTTCTGCGATGAGAAACTGCGATCGGTTTCTGGAAGACGCGTGCTGGTTGTGATCACAGATGGCGAGGACACGTACAGTCGCTCCGATCTGAGTGACGCGATCGACATTGCGCAGCGAACTGAGACTACTATCTTTGCCATATCTACCAAGGCAGGGTTAGCAGGCGCAGTGCCGGGTGTGCAGATGGGACAGGTTCACAACAAAGCAGATAACAATCTGGTCAAGCTCGCTGAAGAGACCGGAGGAATGGCGTTTTTCACTGGTGATATGCTGGCGCTTGAGAAGTCATTCAACCGGATTAACAAGGAGTTGCGGGCTCAATATCTCGTAACCTACAAGCCTTCCAACGATCGTTATGATGGAAGCTTTAGACGTATCGAGGTTAAGCTTGCTAACGGACGGGACGGCTTGAAAGTGCGAACAAAGCATGGCTATAAGGCCATCGCGGATTCCGTCAGACCTTAAGATATCTGAATCGAGGCCGATTTGTTTACTGGAATTAAGAACTGGATTTTAGCCCTGGTTGTCTTGGCGGCCCTGGCTCTCGTGGTGTTGGCTTGGGAGCGTCCTCTGGCCCAGCAGCCATCAGAATCAGAGAGTGCGCAGGACAAGAGTCGCGCAAGACGGACAGGGGACACCCAAAGGGCTGAGCCCTCTCCGAGCCCAACTCCTCGTCTTAAAGAGGAAATGCCCCAGGACTCTGATGAGGTCGTGCGGGTTGAGACCAATCTCACCAGTATCTTTTTCACGGCGGCGGATAAAAACAAGAGATTCATAAGCACGCTCAAAAAGGAAGACGTGCGCGTGTTGGAAGATGGGCAGGCCCAGGAGATATTCACCTTTCAGCAGAACGCGGACCTGCCTCTTTCGGCCGCGATTTTGATCGATTGCAGCGCCTCGGAAGAACGAACGCTGCCGGACGAAAAGGCAGCTGCGCGGTCCTTCCTGGAAGCAGTGTTGCGACCCGGAAAGGATGAAGCCGCGGTTGTCTCGTTTACGGGTGAGGTCACGCTGGAACAGGGATTCACGGGGAGTCTCGAGCGTTTGCGTCGGGCCATCGATCGGGTGGACTTTGTGCCTCCGGCCGGCTACATCGGGGGTGGCATTGTGGTAGGTGGAACGCCGCCGATCTCAGATACCAATCAAGCGCTTGCTGGTTCAACGGCAATTTGGGACGCCGTGTGGGCTACCTCCAATGAGCTGCTTCAGGACTCTGCCGATAACGCCCGGCGTGCAATTATCCTGCTCACCGACGGCGAAGACACTATCAGCCAGGTAAAGATGCACGACGCCATCGAACGCGCCCAAAAAGCAGATGCGTTGATTTATACTATTGGCATTGGCGATAGTTACAACTTTGGGGTCAATGAGGGTGCCTTACGCAAGATCGCCGAACAGACCGGCGGCCGCGCTTATTTTCCTCATAGTGAGAGAGAGCTTCGGGAAGCTTTCGCACAGATTCAGAGAGACCTGCGCGAGCAGTATTTGTTGGCCTATTCTCCGCTA
Source organism: Pyrinomonadaceae bacterium (assembly GCA_013811945.1). GTDB lineage: Bacteria > Acidobacteriota > Blastocatellia > Pyrinomonadales > Pyrinomonadaceae > PSRF01. Next base: position 3,590 of record JACCUI010000182.1, read on the forward strand.
AACAAGTCCCGGGATGGCTCTTACCGTCGTATCCAGATTGAGATCACTAATCCTGACCTGCGTAAGCAGTTGAAACTCAACTATCGGCCCGGATACTTCGCCAAAACACCGGGAGCCGGGACTCCATCGAAAAAATAGCCCTTCGGGAGCAAACCCACTTCATTTGGGCATTTCCGAAGAGCTTTCATGACAAACTTGCGCCAACCCTGTTATACTCCCGGCTGCGGAAGTTAGGGCTGCATATCTGCTGTAACACGATCGCGAGCTGGGAAACCCGGCGTCCGCATCCGTCCTCAATCCACACTTGTTCGATTCTAGTCTTTAGGGGACTGACCCGCCCCGCTCTCTCACCGCGCCGTCAACCGACGACACCGCAACATGACCAAATTTTCTTCAGAACCAAGCCGCATTCTGATTGTTGACGATGATCAGAAAATCCTCGATTTGCTTGTTGAGCTGCTAGAGCTTGAAGGCTATGAGGTGAGCGCGGCCCGTGACGGTGCCGGCGCTCTGGAGCTATTGACCTCTTGCGAGCCGGATCTGGTTGTTAGCGATGTGGTAATGCCGGTGCTCGACGGCATTGAACTTTGCCGGCGCATAAAGCAGAACGTCCTAACCGCAAATATCCCGGTCCTGCTAATGAGCGGAAGCCGGCAGACGTCAGACGACAGCATGGAAGGATTGACCGCTGGCGCCGACGACTATCTTGATGTTCCGTTTCGACATGAGACGCTGCTGGTTAAAGTTGCCAGACTCACTGAACGTCATCGGGTAGAGAAACATTACCGGGCGATCGTCGAGCAGGCAGCAGACATGATCTACACGCGGTCGATGGATGGATACATTACGAGTATCAATGCCGCGGGGAGCCAGTTCTTTAACCGGCCGATTTCCGAACTCATCGGCGTCCACCTCAGCGAATTAATCGGTCCCGAAGCTGCAGCCCGGGACATAGAGCGGACTCAGAGAACCCTCGCTGATTCGCCGGACCGTTCACTGCATTGCGTAAAAGATGCTGAGGGTAAGACTCGTTATCTTGAGGGGATGATTACCGTAGAGCGCGATCGTCGAGGGCAACCGGCTTGCGTTCGTGGCGTCGTTCGAGACATTACCGAACAGAAGCTTTCGGAAGAGGCGCTCAAGGAGAGCGAGGAGCGCTACCGCCGTCTGGTTGAACTCTCGCCAGATGCGATTGTACTGACCTGTGAAGATAATCTCGTGTACGTCAATCGCGCGGCGCTAAATCTTTGGGGAGCGTCTGGTGTTGAGGAATTGATCGGTCGGCCGGTACTGGAGCGAGTGCACCCGGATTATCGCGCCCTGGTGCTGCGACGCATGCGCGACATCCACGAACTTGGAGAGCCATCCACGCTCAGTGAACAGAAGCACCTGAAGCTCAATGGTGAGATTATTGATGTTGAAGTGACAGGGATGCCCTTTACGTTTAGAGGTCAACCTGCAGTCCAGGCTGTTATTCGCGACGTTACGGAGCGCAAGCGCGCTCGCGAATCGCTCCGGCAGACCGAAGCCCGCCTGCGTACGGTGGTCGGCAGCGCCTCCCTAGTGCTATTCGCCATAGATCAGAACGGTGTGTTTACCTTATCTGAAGGTGAAGGACTAAAGAGCCTGGGACTGAAGCCGGGAGAGGTAGTAGGTCAGTCGGTATACGAAATTTATCGCGAGACGCCTGAGATCCTTAAGCATGTACGTCGCTGCTTAGCGGGTGAAGCCTCTTCGGCAGCAGTTGAAGTAGGGGATCTGGTTTTCGACATCCGCTATTCGCCACTAACGGACGAGAATGGCAAAGTGGTGGGGATGATCGGGGTTGCGACTGACATAACCGACAATCGGAAAGCGGAAAGAGCTTTACGCGACAATGAAGAGCGCTATCGCGAGCTCTTTGAAAATGCCAATGACATCGTTTATACCCACGACCTCTCGGGAAACTTCACCTCTCTAAATAGAACCGGCGAACGAATCACAGGTTATAGCTGGGCAGAGGCCGCGGGGATGAATATCGCCGATGTTATAGCACCTGAAGATCTGGATCTGGCCCGTCAGGCGATTGCTAATAAGGCGAGTGGCAAAGCGGCAACCGTGTACGAATTGGATCTGATTGCAAAGGATGGCCGCCGGGTACGTCTGGAAGTCAGTACGCGCGTAATTCAACGTGGAGGGAAAGCCGTTGGGGTTCAGGGCCTTGCTCGCGATCTAACTGAACGTAAATTGTCTGAGGCCGCCCTGCGTGAAAGCCAGGCTTTTTTCAATAGTTTCATGGATAACAGTCCGGCCATCGCTTTCATGAAGGACGAGGAAGGCCGCTACGTCTACGTTAACAAACCATTTGAGGATCTCTTTGGACAGAACCTCCGCTTCCTTCGCGGTGGCACTAGCTTTGATTGGCTGCCGCCCGACACTGCTCGGATGACTCACGAACATGATCTGCAGGTCCTTGAGACGGGCGAACCCCAGGAGATTGTGGAAACTGTGCCTACGCAGGACGGCTTGCCGCATCACTGGCTGGTATTCAAGTTTCCCATGACCGATGTTGCCGGGAAGAGGTTTGTCGGCGGCGTTGGTGTCGACATCACTGAACGACGCCGTGCCGAAGAAGCTCTAGCGTATCAGGCCCAGCGTGAAGAGATGACTCATAGAATCTCTCAGGCGGTGCGCTGTTCCCTGGATAGCTCCGAGATTTTCCAGACAGCAGTTCGCGAGTTAGGATCATACTTGAATGTGGATCGTTGCTCCCTCTTCATGAAGGACGAAGAAGCTAGACAGGCTATGAATGTGGCCGAGTATCACGCGGATGGTGTTGAGCCGGCCGCTAACGACTTTGACCTGGCAGACTTGAAGGGCCTGGCGGAGTCGCTGGATCAGAACGGCGTGCTGGTATTCAATGACGCCCCGCATGACGAGCGGATAAAGGAAGTTTACCGGCGCATTCTTAGCGGGGCTAACGTGCGCTCGATTATGTACGTGGCGATCAGAGTCGGCGACGACGTGCCTGCCGCCTTCGCGCTCTCAACCACTCGGGAGATGCGTAACTGGAGCGAGTCTGATATTACGCTCGCCAGGGCAGTAGCGGATCAGACCGGGATTGCTATTCGTCAGGCAAAGCTTTATCAAAAGGCGGAGGCTACTTCGATTCGCGAAGCCCTGGTCAACCGTCTGACCATCGCAATTCGTGCCTCACTCAGCCTGCCGGAAGTTTTGAGTACGGCAACCAGAGAATTGGGAGGCGCCCTGTCCGCTTCGCGCGTACACCTTCATCTCTACAACCATGAGAATCCAGTTTCCGCCGTCGAGCATGAGTTTTTGGCGCCGGGATGTACTGGCGTTTACCAGGATGGCAGTTACGACGATCCCGTGGGCCGCTATCTATTGGGAACCCTCCAGCCTCTGGTAATCGATGACGCGCTAAACTATTCGGACGGACCTGCCGAGTTTAGTGCCTTTGTTCGTGCCCACGCACAGAAGGTCAATCTTCGTTCTCAGATCGACTATCCGGTGATCGTCAAGGGGCAGTTCCGTGGGGTTATTTGCATTCACCAGACGGATCGCAAGCGTCACTGGACTGATGATGAGCTGTCGTTGGTTGAAGCGGTGGCGGTACGGTTAGCCATCGGGATCTCTCAAGCGGAATCGTTTGAGATGGTGGCCCGGGGCAAGCAGGAGTGGGAAGCGACATTTGATGCCATGTCTGATGGTATCTTTATTTTCGACAAGTCAGGCCTGTTAAGGCGGGTAAATCGAGCTGGTGCCGCCATGGAACACTCGAATCCGCGCGCGTTGCTGGGTCGCAGGTGTTGCGACATCCTGCGCACAAATGCCGAGGACCAAACTTGTGTTGTCGAGAAAGCATTGGAAGATAAAGAAAGTGTAACCATCGAGATCACACCTTCAGGTGGTAACCGTCCCCTGCTTGTTTCCATTGAGCCGGTCCAGGACAACAACAATAATACAACGGCTGTGGTTTGCACGGCCCGAGATCTTACAGAATTGCGCAAAGTGGAGGCGGTAGCGCGCGAGCATCAATCGTTGCTGACCCACATTCTGGAAAGCGCGCGGGAGTCGATATACGCGGTTGATCCCGATGGGCGTTTTAAGTGGTGCAATAGCGCGACGGTGATCGGGCTAGGTTACAAGCGGGAAGAGTTTATCGGCCGGAATCTTCTCGACATGGTGTACGAAGGGGACCGCGGGCTGGTCTCCGAAAAGTTTAAAGCGGCGATGAATGGTGAAGCTCAGACCTATCAGATGCGATACTTCTCGCCCGATGGTGAGCTTCGTTACGCGAGTGTTGATAACTCACCCCTCGTCGTCGATGGGCGCACCACCGGCGTACTCGGTATCGCACGCGACATCACCGAACGGAAAGAGGAGCGAGAGCGGGTCGCACGCGCGGATAAGCTGCGCGCCCTGGGCCAACTCGCGTCTGGCGTGGCCCACGACTTTAACAATTCCTTAGCGGCGATTCTGGGTCGCGCGCAATTACTTCGGCGGCAAACAAACGATGATGCCCTGGTGCGCAATCTCGACATTATCCAAACTGCCGCGGAAGATGCTGCAGCTACCGTGCGTCGTATTCAGACATTCGCTCGCAAGGCCCCGGCGAAAGAGTTTGACATGCTGGATGTGCGCGGTTTGCTGGCTGATGCGGTTGAAATAACCAGGACGCGCTGGGAAAACGAAGCCCGTCTACGTGGCCTTGATTATCAAGTAGATCTCGACGCCAGTGTGGGCCAAAACACGTCCGGTAGCGCTTCAGAGTTGCGCGAAGTATTTGTGAATCTGATTGTTAATGCGGTTGATGCCATGCCCGGGGGAGGCAAGATTTCGATCAGCTGCGTGCGCGAGGACGGCAGACTTCGTCTGAGGTTTGCAGACACCGGGACGGGCATGCCCGAAGACGTACAGCAGAAAATTTTCGAACCCTTCTTTACCACGAAGGGTGCACAAGGTACCGGTCTTGGTCTGTCGGTTAGTTACAGCATCATCGAACGGCACGAGGGCTCGATAAGAGTCGACTCGGAGCATGGGCGCGGCACTGTGTTCACCATATATTTGCCGGCGTGCGTGACTGAAACTACCGTGGTTGAGGAGTCGCCGGTCCCCGTTGACGCTGCTCCTTTATCGATCCTGGTCATCGACGATGAAGAGTCGGTACGCGAAACACTGGCTGATATGCTGGAGGCACTAAATCATAATGTTGAGTTGGCGACTGGGGGGCAAGAGGCCGTTCGGATGATGGGCTGTGCGGACTTTGATCTGGTCTTCACTGACCTGGCTATGCCGGACATGGACGGGTGGGAGACCGCGCGCGCGATTCGCAAGCGCTGTCCCGAAATGAACATTGTCATGGTAACCGGATATGGGGCCGGAACCTTGCCTCCAGCGGGTGAGGAGCACCTGGTGAACGCAGTCATCGGTAAGCCCTTTGATTTTTCACAGGTCATCGAGGTGATCGCTGCGGTCACGGGGCAGAAACCGGTATTAGAGAATGTCGGTGCCTGACCGGTGGAAAGGGCTCGCTTCCTCAGTTGTAATTCATTATCCCCGCGCTGGCAGTAAAACCTACGCCAAAGCCCACCACCATCGCGGGGCCCCGTCAATCATTTTTCTCGGCCAGCATGAACCCCGTTGAAGCGCTGGAAAGGTTTCCGTAGTTCTTCAATACCTCATAGGAACCATGAACTTTCGTCGAGTCAGTATCCAGGTCCAGCTGCGAACATACGCCATCCAGGATCTTCTTGCTGCCAGTGTGTATCAAGCAGTTGTCGACCTGACGAAGATCGGAAACGGGTGAATCCGGATGTTCGAGGACGTTCTTCACAGTGGTGACAGCATAATGGGCGCCACGGGCGGGCACCGTGGATCTCATGAAATACTGTGGTCGGCCCTTTATGAACTCATGAGAACTATTGCTAGTCATCGTGAGGAGATCTACGTCTTCCATTTCCTCATTGGTTAAGTGAGAAATTGGTCCAAAGGTCGGTTTACCTTCCTCGCTTCCTATCAGCAACGCCACAGCTCCATCGCCAAACAGCATAGACTGGATGACGAAGGTGGTATCCAACCTTTGTTGTTCAAAATGGTCTCGATTGAAGTTGTGGTCCTTTCGTGTTCGTAGGAGTTCGCGAAAACCGTAGTACTCATTTCGCAAAAGCGGGGCGACGTAAGGAGTGTGAGATTCTGCCATCAGCACCATCGCCATCCGGCCCGGGTTCGCAGCTAAATACCATTGGGCAACTTCTACAGACTTCAGCAATACTGAACAACCCTGAGCCTGCATGCTTACGGTTCTGAGAGAGCGCGAGAGAAGTCCATGAGTCTTTCCCATCACTTCGGAAGCCAGGCACGGCAACATCTGATCGGGCGTGTTGGTAGCCGCGATAAGCAATCCAATTTTAGAAGGATCACCCTGCCACTGCTCGATACACTTGCGGGTGGCGTCGACGCCTAGTTGTTTTGTCGAGCTGGTCGCACTCATCGGCTTTCCTGATAAGAACTCGGGATAATTCTCGAGGGTGGAGTATCGCTGGTCTACCCCGAGACTGTTGATTGTATTGATAAGCTCCGGGGAGAGCTTGTGCATTAGAGCGGCCACAAGGTCTGAGGTTTTAAAGGAGTGCTCCGGTGTTGAGGTTGCCGCCGCTAGCAAGTTAATCATGATCATTCTCCCTGAGTAATGGTGCCCTTGGCCCGCCCTGGTTTGGATCCTCTGGTTTGTCGAACTCCCACTTTGTGTCCTTTTTGTGACAATGCGCGTGCCATAGTGCAAGATTTCTCGCAGCACCCTTAAGTATCATAAAACGTGGAGCTTACTGGGGACACACACCGCGGCGGCAAGGAGAAGGACATAACCGAACATGGATATTGCATATCCAGGTACTGGAATTCACCGTTTTCAGAAGCGGATTGCGTAATAGTGAGGAACTTGAAAGCTGACACACAGGTATACAGTGGGTATCAGTTATTCAAGATTCAGGCTTTGCCCTAAAAGTCCTTGGACCCAGCAGCATCTTTGGGCTGCCAATGACAAGGTTCAAGAAATGAGGAGCAGCTCAAGTCCAGAACCGGGAGCGGTAGGGATGCAGCCGACAGGCTGCGAGTCTAATGGGGTGAAAGTCCCCTGCCGTCAGTTGCTCGATTCAGACGGCTAGCATATCCGAGGTGTGGGGAGGCAACAACTCATACG
>JACCUI010000195.1 GCA_013811945.1 Pyrinomonadaceae bacterium
GACAGCGTAAAGCCTAGGGTGAGCGAAGCGGAACCCTAGGTCACGGATCAAGTAAGATTTCAACCAGCCCGCGGAGCGGGCGACAGCGGATCCAAAGATCTTGTTCGTACATTAATGTCATCAACGGTGTCTCTTTTTGTTGCCGCTGTCGCCCTCTTCGCGGGCTAGGAACTCTAATGCGAATGTCCTGGGGCTCACGCCCGAGGCTTTATGCTTTCGCCACGCTTCGCGGGCTCTAAATCAAACTGTCGCACTTCGTGGTAGGTTCTTAGCTTAAGACTTTCAGCTCGACAACAACCTGCGGACAGATTAGTTCGCTATTACAGGAGAAGGTTAATGGCAAATCGGATTGCAGTGCTTCAAACCAATAAAGGCACCATACGTTTCGAACTGCTCGAGACAGATGCTCCGAAAACAACCGAGAACTTCATCACCCTTGCGGAACGCGGCTATTACGACGGAATCATCTTTCACCGAGTAATCAAGGGCTTCATGATCCAGGGTGGTGATCCTACCGGCACTGGCAGCGGCGGCGAGTCGGCCTGGGGTGGTCGCTTCAACGACGAGATCAATTCCTCTTCCCCGGTTTACCAGCGCGGTTATAAAGCGGGCACAGTGGCGATGGCGAATGCAGGTCCAAACACGAACGGCTCGCAATTCTTCATCATGCACTCAGACTACGCGCTACCGCCAAGCTATACGATCTTCGGTCGGGTTACCGAGGGTCAGGAGGTAGTGGACGCAATCGCAACATCGCAGACGGGACGTAACGACCGTCCAGCATCGGAAGTGAAGATGGAAAAGGTCACCATTGAAGGCTGACAAAGCGGGGTCAGGTGCCGGAGGTCAGGTGACGGGTGTCGTTGTAGAGCGGACGGGCTCCGTGTCCCAATCGTGGTGAGCGGCGAATCGATTCGGTGACAAAGCTCTTGGCGGTCTGAATCGCTTCTTCCAAATTCTGGCCGTTGCCAAGGCAGGCTGCAATAGCAGCGGACAGCGTGCATCCGGAGCCATGAACCTCTCCCCCGGCAATTAATGCAGCGCGAAACGTTGTTACTCGCCCTTCGTTATCAAGCACATCGATCGCCTCCCCTTGGATCGCGGGCATCCTGTCCACTTTTTTATCCCATAACGCGGCTGTCTTACCTTCGCCCTGCGTCTCGTGCCTCCTGGTTAAAGCCTTCGGCTTACTCGCCAGGTGTCCCCCTTTAACGAGCACGGCCCGTGCACCCATCTCGCGAATGATCCTGGCGGCCTTCCGCATTCCTGATTCGTCGGTAATAGCAAGTCCCGTGAGTCGCTCAGCCTCCGGTATGTTCGGCGTAACTACCAACGCAAGAGGAAATAGATCCGCGACCAGACAACTTACCGCATCGTCATTGATCAGATCGTCGCCTGAAGTCGCGCGCATGACTGGATCGACAACTGGAGCCGGCAACGACGTCTCGCGAAAGAGCCGGGCCACCTCAGCTATGACTTCGCGGGTCGGCAACATTCCGGTCTTTGCACAGCTGACATTGAAGTCTTTAATGATCGGCATTACCTGTGCCCGCACGGTTTCCGGCGTCTGATGCAGGGCGCCGAAAACACCGGTCGTATTCTGAAACGTGAGGGACGTGATGGCGGCTGTGGCAAAGCAGCCAAAGGCCGCGAAGGTTCTGACGTCTGCAATAACGCCCGCTCCTCCCGATGGATCGATTCCGGCAATCGTCAACGCCACGGGGAGCGAGTTACCTGCTGATGGGGCCATTATCCTTACTGCTCCTGAATCTTGCTCCGATCTCCGCCACAACTCGCGCTAGCTGATCCGGATCGTTCATCAGCCGAATTGCAGCAACCCCGGCGGCGCCGGCGTGAAAACAACCGGCTGCATTGTCCAACGTAACGCCACCCAGTGCCAGAAGGGGAAACTGCGTCAAGGCGGTGGCTACTTGTTCGAGTTTCTCCAACCCAAGCGGTTCACCGTAGGCGCGCTTCGATGCTGTTTCAAACACTGGTCCGAATACTGCAAAGTCGGCTCGGGCGTCGCGAGCCGCTCGAGCTTCCTCCAGTGAATGAGTTGATACGCCGATCAGAAAGTCATCACCAAACGTCCGGCGAATGACGGATGTCTCGATTGATCCGGCAGTCAGGTGTACTCCCGCAGTGCCGGCTGAGCGCGCTAGATCTGCGCGATCGTTAATCAATAAATACGTGTTGCTTCGGCGCGTAATCTCTGCAGCCTGCAGCGCTAAATGGTAGAGCACACGAGTACTCAGATTCTTTTCGCGGAGTTGAATAAGATTGACATGCGCCGCAACTGCCGCGGCAACTAGATTGAGAAGCCGTGAGAAATCTTTATCCCCCGGCGTTGTCCGCAGGGTCGTCTCGCCGCTCGTGATCAGGTAAGTGATTGGCTTTTGCTGGTGCAGTGGCATTTGTTCGCGAAACGATGGGAGGCGCGATATTTCCTCGCAAGGCGTTGAGCGTTTGCTTAAAGTGGAAGATTTCCCAAAACGCCATTCCCAGATTCAAGATGCCCAGACCAGTGACTGCGCCGCGGACCCAACCCGAAGCAACCACACTTTGCAAACCATAGAAACCGGTCTTACGCGCGGCGTACAGAAGGAAGTAGTTGTTTCCCCAATCACTCAAGCCGAGAAATCCCTGCGGTATCCAGGGCAGCAGCGTGAGTACAATGCCAATTTCCAGGCAGAGGACAATGTAGAAGATGACGCTGAGCTTGGCCGACATGATGCTTCGTACCGGAAATCGTTAATCGTAACTCTGTATAGTCTAGTATCGTTGCTCGATTAGCGTTGGTGGTCACGAAGCGGTTTGTTCTTACGATTGACGATTTCCAATTTACGAGTTCCGTTCGATTACTTCCGCTTCTTCTTAACTTTCTTTTGCTCGTGGACTTCCTGCTTTTGCGCCTGGAGTTCTTGCAGCTTGTCTGCAACGCCGCGGTAGGAGACGTCGACGCCATAGACTTCGGTGAAAATCTCGAGCGCGCGATTAATCTCACCCATTTGCTGATAGGCCGAACCAAGCTCATAACGCAACGCCTTATATTCCTCGTCTGCCTGACCGGGCGCTTCCAATCCTTTCTTGAACCATAGCACCGCCGCGCGCGGCATCCCCTTGTTGACAAAGCAATGACCAAGCATGTTACAGCACTGAAGATAACGTGAGGTTCCGTCGCTCGGCTTGGCCAGATTTGCGGCCGTCTGAAACTCCTGGATGGCTTCATCAAGGAGTTCCATCTCTTTATAGGCTGTGCCCATGTTGTAATGCGTCTCGTAGTCCTGGTTTGAGGTGGGCTCTTCTTCAGCCGCCTCCCGAAACTCTTCAAAGATCTCAGCCAAACCAGCGTCGATCCCTTTTGTGCCGTCGGACAAAGCGAGATCGGAGGCAGACAAGACCTGGGCAGCCTCAGCTTCCATCTCGCCGATCCCGCCCAGAGTGATGTCAATGTCCGTCGCTTCTTCCGCCGCCTGTTCGGTACCGCCAAACCCGAACGTTTGTCGGGGAGGGGCGGAGGCTACCGACACTTCAACGGGTTGCCCCGGTAGTTGCTCACGCCGAGCATCGATGTCCGGGTGGGAACCGAATTGACGCTCCATCAAATCAAGTGTGTCGGCGGCAATGTCGGCATAACCTTGGGTAATGTAAAAATCTACGCTTTCCAGTTCCTGACGCAGTATCGCCTCAGGGCTTCTGCTGTCGCCACCAGGTTGCGCAGGCCCGTCAGGCCCGCTCAAACTTTCATCAAGTGCGACATTACCTGATTCAAATCCTTCAACGGAGGATTCAACTCCATAACTAACCAGCGTTTCCTCGTTGAGGTCTGCGAAAGACGAACTAGGATCCGGCGCTGCCTCCTCGGAAACTGAATTCCATTCAAACTGATCCGCTGGAAGGGTCTCATCAGTAGCTACGGTCGACGCCTCGTTGTAGTCTGCGGCGCCAAAGTCTTCGAATGAAGGCACGTCACTGAGGGAGGATTCCATAGCAAAGGCAACTTCTTCGACTGCCTCTCCAGCCGCACCGCCCAAAGCGTCGAGTCGCTCAGCATAGCGTTGCTCATCCGGCACCAAGCGAGCGAGCTGCGTGAGGGCATAACGTTCGTCCTGATCGAGTCCTGCCGCTTGGGCAGCTTCCGCGAGCCGCTCAAGAGCCAACCGCAGACGGTCCATGTCACGCTGCCACCAATGGATTCTGACAAGCAATCGCAGAGCCTCGATGTGTTCCGGATTCCGGGCCAGCACTTCCTGGACAAGTTCCTGCAGATCATTTTCCTCACGACCCGCCAGCAACTGCTCAGTGATACTGCTCAAAACTCTGGTTGCCTCGTTTACCTGATCGAGGTTCAGATGCAACCGCGCCACCTCAATGAAACGAGTGTACTTGGAAGCATCATGGGCGACGATCGAGCCAATTACCCGCTCAGCACCCGTTGCATTCTCCGCGTCGATATAAGTACGCGCAAGCAACGAAAGCAACTCCGGATCGTCCGGTCGTTCTCCGAGCAGTCCCTCGAGCAGCTCCGCCGCCTCGTCCGCTGAACCTAACGCAACGTGAGCGGAAACCACCCCTCTAAGAGCGGCGTCTTCGTTAGGTCTAATCTCAAGGGCTCGGGAGTAGGCTTTAAGGGCTTTTTCAAACTGGCCGGTATCGAATAGCCGAGTTGCTGCCTCTAGAAACGCACGGGTCGCTTCAGAACCGAGGTTCTCTTTGAGATAACCTTCGGCGAGCTTTAGTCTAATCTCAGTATTGTGTGGGTCGAGGTCGGCGACCTTGTGCAGGATTTCGAAAGTCTCTATCGTCTTTCCGGCTCGGGTGAAGGCGTCTGCAACAATCAGATACTGAGCTCGGGCATCGGCAGTCAAACCCTCGATTGCGTACAGTGTCGCCAACTTGCTGGCGATCGCCGGATCGCGCGGCTGGAGTCGCTCGATCTTCTTGTACATGGCGATCGCTTTTAAGTTGAACTCCTGCTCCCGGTAGTGCTCCGCTATCCGAGTGAAACAGGAAATTGCCTCCTCGTTTCGACCCTCACGCACACAAAGATCCCCGAGCATATTCAGCGTCGTCAGATCGTCCTCGTCATTTTCGACTATCTGGCGATACTCTTTTATCGCGGCGTTGATCTTTCCCTGTGACAGGAATTTCTCAGCGGCTTTTAGAACCTTAGCCTTTTCGAAAACCATCGGTAGTATTATGTATCATCAAATATGGTAGCGGC
>JACCUI010000199.1 GCA_013811945.1 Pyrinomonadaceae bacterium
CGCGGGTGCGGTAGCCCGATTGCTCTGGAGGGCTCGGCAAGTTTGAGTGGATAATGAGTGGTGGGTTCGCGTCACTTGATGGAGTCGGATCGGCGACGAGACCCAACGCCTTGAGAATCCCGGCTTGAGACCCCTTCTCAACGGTTGGGCTACTTGCCCGGACTCCCACCAATCTGACCCCACTATGGATGAATCCCGGGCATCTTGAGGAGCCCTCCTTAACAGTCGGGCTACTGCCCCCGGACCCCGATCGACCCTTGACCTACCAAATCAGGGCACTAACACCCTGTATGATTGGCTGCTATGGTCAACTGGGGATCACCGTAATAGAATCCTGGCGTGGCCAAATTGGAGTTGAGTCGTAGACAGTTCCTGACCGGGCTTGCTGCTGCGCCGCTAATTGCTGTTTCCGCAACTTCGGCTTACGCGCGCTTCATCGAACCGTATCGCTATGAAGTGACTGAGACTGACATTTTCATACGCGACCTACCCGAGGGTTTTGAAGGCTTCCGCATTACCCAGCTCACTGACGTTCATCATAGTCGCATAGTCGGTATTGATGAGGTACGCCGGACCGCGGATTTGGCAAATATGACCAAGCCCGATCTAATTGCCCTCACCGGTGACTATACGACTTCTTACCGGCGATATATCGAGCCCTGCGCCGAAGCGCTCGGAGCGTTGAATGCCCCTGAAGGTGTTTGGGCTGTTCTGGGCAATCACGACCACTACACGGATCGAGAATTGACAACGCGAGCTCTCGAACATAACCGCATCGGCGTGCTCAATAACGCTAACACCACCCTACGACGAGGATCTGACGTGCTGCAGCTCTCAGGGATCGATGACTGGTCCTGGGGAGGAACTAATTGGCCTCGCGCTTTTTACGGGCTCGATCAGAAACGCCCCTCCGTGCTGCTGTCTCATCAGCCGAGCGTTCTTGATTTTGCAGAGTCTGAAAGAGTAGGACTGATTCTTAGCGGACACACTCATGGGGGTCAAATAGATCTACCCCTGATTGGCCCACCAGCTCGATTCGTCACGGCCGAACTTAAATATGCCCAGGGTCTTTTCCGGCGCGGAGACACGCAACTCTACGTATCCCGGGGCACCGGCGTTATTGGTTTGCCACTGCGCCTCGGAGTAAGGCCAGAGATCGCCGTGCTGCGCTTAAGGCGTGCCCCTGAAGGTTGATTCAGTGAACCCTTTGAATCGCCATGAGTGTCAAATCATCAGAGAGTGAATTGGTAATCCGAAAAGTATCGACTTCGCCTACGCAAATGCTAAGCAAGGCCTTCGGCGCGAGATCTCCGTTTGCGCTGAGAAGTGCTGACACTCTCTCTACACCATACTCGCTTCCTGCGCCGTCGCGGCTTTCAGAAAGCCCGTCGGTGTAAAGAAGGAGAGTGTCACCTTTCTCCATTTGAAATCTGTTTACCGTAAAATGCTCGTTGCAGAACATGCCCATAGGTAGGCCGGTGGCCTCGATACTCTGCACTGCACCCTGGCGAAACAGCAGCGGCGGCAAATGGCCCGCGTTGCAAATCTCGATACCTCCCGATGTATTGGCCTTACCACAGACAAGTGTCGCGTAGTGGGTGGGTAAGGTGCTTTCGCAAAAGACGCGGCTGGCACGTTCAACAATTTCTTCAAGCGGAAGGTTGATGGAAATAAGCGTTCGAAACATTGCCTGAAGGTGGGCCATCAGCATCGACGCGGCCACACCTTTGCCTGAAACGTCTCCCAGCACAAACAGCAGACTCTGATCGGCGCTGCTGATGAGATCGCAATAGTCGCCACTAACGATTCCGGCTGGTTGATAGTGGTAGGCGATCTCCCATCCATCAATCTTTTGACTTGGTAGTGGCAGCAATCCGGTTTGAATTTGCGCAGCCAACTCCAGATCGTCCTCGAGCGCCCGTTGTTCTTTAGGGCTCAAGTGATCAATGCAAAGCCGAGTTAGTGGATTTGCTATCAGTCTCCCGGTTTCCACGGGATCGTGACAGACGTCGCACAGGCCATAAGTGCCTAATTCCATGCGACGCAAGGCCTCATCAACTTCAGCCAGGAGGTGCGAGATTTCTGTGGCTTCAATGACGGCACGGGCCGCGGTTTCCAGCTTCTGGCGCCGGTCAATCAACTGTTCACGGAGGAGGGGCTCAATTGCGGTAACCATTCCTTGTTCCTTCCAGTTTATGCCACCAGGCCTGTCGGGCGCGGGGCCTTTTGCAGTTGCACGGGAAGCTGCGGAGCACAACAAATTTGGGCCAGTCTCGCGCGGTCGCGCTTCATGCCGGCATCATTTGCCAACGACGCGCGCACTTCGCGAAATATGTTAGCCGCGCGCCGGTCGCGCGGTTCCGCTATCCGGTAGTGCATCCACTTTCCTTCTCGTCTGGCAGCCACCACACCGGCTTTGCGAAGATACGCGAGATGCCGCGAGATTTTGGGCTGGTTTAGCTTCAAGACTTCCACAAAAAAACAGACGCAGACCTCGTCGTCACCAATCAAGTTAATTAGGCGTAAACGCGTGCGATCTGCGAGTGCTTTGAACAGTTCTTCGATGCGGTACTCCTTGACTGCCATTGGTTTGATCGCTTGGTAATACTGTGGTTTTGTAGTTACGATTTCCGTGGTTCCAGAGTTCCTTTCCTTCGGTCCATTTAAGCTCTAAACCGTCTAATAATTCTATCCAATTCTTGATGCCAAAGACCCCGGGCCCACCCCTCCCTTCGGATCATTCGTTTCCGACTATCCCGCTCCGCCGTTCCAGGAGCACTGTGTCTCGCCAGATGCCATGCATTCTGCCGATCCGCTGTCGAGTACCAATTTCTCGAAACCCGCAGATCTTATGCAGCGCCAGGCTGGCAATATTTTCAGGGAAAATGCTGGCCTGGAGCGTCCAAGACCTTTCTGTTCCGACTGGGCAATGAGTTGTTTCAGGAGAGCTTTTCCAATTCCCTTGCCTCTAAAGGTGTCTCCCACATAGACACTAACTTCGGCGACCCCACCGTAAACTCCTCTCGAGGAAACCCGCGCCAGCGCGGCCCAGCCCACAACGCCCTCGCTGGGGGCGACCGCGACCAGGCGCGGAACGCCCAAATGACTCTAATCCCATTGTTCCCAGGAAGGTGCTTCGGTTTCAAAGGTCGCGTCGCCCGTGCCGAGGCCTTCCAAATAGATGGAGCGTACGGTTTCCCAGTCCTCCGGGATCATCAGCCTAATCGCGATCTCATTTGCCACACCAAAAATCGTCACATACGGCTTGACAGATATACCCCCGGGGTGTAGAGTCGCTTTCACATTCGCATTCGCGAATATGAAATATAGAGGAGGACGATATGGAAAGCAAGGCAAATGACCAGGTAAGGGCTCTAAAAGCACATCTTGCCCTGAACGTCCGCAGCGTAGACCAGAGCATCGGCTTTTACCAGAAGATGCTGGGTATCGAGCCCAGCAAGGTGCGGCCGGGATACGCGAAGTTCGATGTGCAGAACCCGCCGTTGAATCTAACCCTCAACGAAGTCGCGTTTAAGGAACGCGGGGCGCTGTCGCATCTAGGTATTCAGGTAGGTTCAACGGCTGACGTTTTAGCGATGCGACAAAAATGGGAAGCCGCCGGCCTTGTCACACGCGATGAGATGCAGACCAACTGTTGCTACGCGACTCAGGATAAAACATGGGTGCGTGATCCCGATGGTAACGAGTGGGAAGCATTCGTGGTTTTGCAAGACAACCTGCCGGAGACCGCCGCGTGCGAATGCGGAACCAGGTTTGCAGAGACGGAGCCCGAAACTGTTTCCCACGATACAGTGACAAAAGCGAGCCTTCAGGCAAGCACGTCCTGCTGCGCACCCGAGCCGTTGAGCATTGCACGGTAAACCGCAATATCACGGGACGAGCTAACTTAACGAAATGCCCACGTCCTCGAGTGAAGCCGGACCTTTCCTCTTTTGGAAGGCGATTCTTCGACGCTTACTGAGGACTGTTCTCCCGGCGTTCCTGGCGCCGCTTCAGCATCTCATCGTGACGCGCTTTGCGTTCAGTTCTGAACTGCTCAAGTTTCGTGCGCTGCTCGGGCGTCAGGATGCCCTCGATTTCAGTGTGCGCAGTCCGGGCTGAGTTATAAATCTCCTGCCGTAACGCTTTGGCCCGTGCCCCATCTTCGGCGGTCAAATTACTTTGGCCTCTTTTCTCGCCCAGCCTGAAAAGTTCTTCACGCTGAGCTTTGATGCTCTCGAGATGGCGTTGGACGATGGCGTCCTGTTGTTGCCGTTGCTCGTCGGTCAAATTCAGTTCGCGGAGACCATGAAACTTTCCAGACCCGTAACCGCCAGCCCTGCCCATTCTCTCGTGACTCCGTCCCTCTCTATGTCGCATGCCTTCCGTGCGGATGCCGCCCTGCTGGGCTGAGGTCTGAGGCTGCTGGCCGTAGGCAATGGCGCCAAAAGCCAGCGTCAGGCTAATCAGTAAAATTCTTCGTAGAAACATTTGGCTGGTACTCCTTTGTCGTTCTTATTAACGGATAATGAGCTGAGGATTGCTAATCGCGCCTTCCTCTCTATTAGACGCCGCAGCGAGACGTTCGGTTGGGAAAGGTTGACGACTAGTCGTCCTAAGTGGTATAGAGTACTTTACATCGCAAAGAGAAGTGCCCAGAGTGCTACCCAACAGGCAGGTGCTTCATGATTAGACTGGAGAATAGTCAAAGAACAACGACGAGGTTACAATACGGGCAAATGAGTCTCCTGGAAAACATTAACGCAACCGCTGACCTGCGACGTTTATCTCTCGAGCAGTTGGAAATGGTCGCGGACGAAATTCGCCAATATTTATTGGAAACTATGTCGCGTATCGGCGGCCACACCGGCGCTTCGCTGGGCGCGATCGAGCTGGCGGTCGCCCTGCACTACGCGTTCGATACACCCCGAGATCGTCTCGTGTGGGATGTAGGCCATCAAGCATATGCACACAAGATTTTGACTGGGCGACGCGACCTCCTGCCGACGATCAAGCAATACGGAGGTATCAGTGGTTTCTTGCGTCGCGACGAGTCGGAATACGACACTTTCGGGGCGGGGCATGCGTCAACCTCCTTGTCGGCGGCCCTGGGCATGGCCATTGCGCGTGATAGAAAGGGCGCAGATCATCACGTCGTGGCCTTGATCGGAGACGCGTCTCTGGCAGGTGGCATGGCGATGGAGGCGATAAACCAGGCTGGGCATTTAAAGACGCGCTTGATAGTTGTACTGAACGACAACGAGATGTCCATCGCTCCGGCTGTAGGAGCACTAACCGGTTATTTGAATCGTATTCGTGGCGCCCAGGGATATCATCGCTTTAAGGACGAAGTGGAAGAGACTTTGCTCGCGATCCCTTCGCTGGGCGGGCGTCTGCATCATGCCGCGAAGACGATGAAGGACGCGATTGCCGCAGCGGTTCTCCCTGGTGCGCTGGTGAGCGAGTTAGGATTCAAATATATCGGCTACGTTGATGGCCACAACCCGCGCGCCCTGGTGGCCGCCTTGCGGGAAGCGAAACAAGTTAAGGATGGTCCGGTAATAGTTCACGCGTTGACGACAAAGGGCAAAGGTTACCCTCAAGCTGAGAAAGACTACTACCGCTGGCACGCCACCGGACCGTTCGATCTAAAAACGGGAAAGGCTGTGAAGGCCGCGGCGAAAGCTCCAACCTACACTTCGGTTTTTGGAAAGACTCTCTGCGAGTTGATGGCGAAAGACCCCAAGATCGTCGCGCTAACCGCTGCTATGCCCGATGGAACTGGCGTTTGCGACGCTCTAGAGCAGTTTCCGGATCGGTCGTTCGATGTGGGTATTGCCGAACAGCATTGCGTGACGTTTGCGGCCGGAATGTCCTGTGAAGGGTTAAAGCCTGTCTGTGCTATTTATTCCACGTTCCTGCAGCGCGGGTTTGATCAGGTAGTCCACGATGTATGCATCCAGAATCTAAACGTGAAGTTCTGTCTCGATCGCGGGGGCATTGCCGGTGGAGATGGTCCAACTCATCATGGACTGCTCGACATCGCCTATCTGCGGGGGGTGCCCAACATCGTTCTCATGGCGCCGAAAGACGAGGGCGAGATGCGCGACATGATGCTAACTCTGGTTGAGCATGAGGGTCCCGCGGCTATGCGTTATCCGCGTGGCAGCGGAGCCGGGGTTTCAATTGATCGCGAACCTCAACTTCTGGAGATCGGCAAGGGAGAAATATTACGCGACGGAGGCGAGATCGCGATCGTGGCCTATGGTTCGATGGTGCACCCTTCACTCCAGGCCGCCCAGAATCTCTCCCGAGTGGGTATCGAAACGACTGTAGTCAACGCGCGGTTTGTGAAACCTCTGGATGCGCCACTCCTATTGGCCTTAGCCCGCACGAAGCGATTAATTGTCACAGTTGAAGAGGCGTATCTGGCCGGTGGTTTTGGCTCCGCGATACTTGAGCTGCTCGAGGAGAACGGGTTGCAGGACAAGGTTCGCGTTGTGCGCATCGGAATTCCCGACCGCCTGGTCACACATGGCGATGCGAAATTGCTTCTAGCCAAGTATGGGCTCGATGCCGACGGAATCTATACCCGAGTAAGAGAGAGCATAGAGGTCTTGGACGACCGTCGTGCGAAACCGCAAAAGGTTAGTTCCTGAATTAAACTCGAAGAACCGCTCCCGGAATTTTGGGAAATACAGCGCCCGTTCTACTGGAGAGACGGGCGCGTTTCTTTGCTGCACGAAATGGTTCATTGAATCATCGCAACCTAACTGCAACAAGCGAACCCGAGGCGCCTAAAATCACGCTTAACACTTATAAGTAGAGCCCTGTCCCTCTCAAGTTGACGTGTGGCCTTGGAGTTGCACATAAGCTCTGCCCGATTGCGTGGCCCCGAGCTTTCAAGATAGGAATTCATAGGTTATGGAAAACAACCACTCTTCCACGGATCATTCACCTGTTTCTGACCCGGCGCTCTCGTGGCCACAATTCGACGAGGACGCTACGTTGCTTGCCGCTCGACCGGTTGTCCCACTCCACGCGGTAAAGGCGGAATCGCGCTCCAAGCGTGTGATCTTCGGGCTGGCGATTCTAGTGGCGATCCTCGTAGGAGCTATCAGCGCCACATTGCTGCTGTTGCAGAGTGGGCAGAATTCGCAGACCGCCGCGGACGCTGAGGTGAGTCAGCCGATAGTGTCGTCATCGGGAGCCGCGGGCGGCTTTACTTCCGAGTCCGCCGAGGCGAAAGGGCCGGTGCTTCCGGAGCCTGATGAGGAACCACAGCCGAGAGAGGTGCTTGGCACCCGGGATTCCTCGACAAAAAAGCGGCCATCGGCAGTAATTTCGCAAAGTTCTGAAAAACCAGCTAGAGCCGGCAGCCATGACCGCGAAAGAGACGAGGATTTTGAAAGCGACGAGAGGGAGTTACGTCGAGCTGAGCGGAGAGATGCGCGACGCGAAGCGAGGCGTGAACGACGCCACCGTCAAGAGCAGAGGGGCGACGATCTATTGCGGATCAGGGAGATCTTTGAAGGTGCCAGGCCATAGGATTCAGAGTCGATCGTTAATTAGGTTTAGTACATTAAAATCGGATGTTGACTGATTACAGAACGAGTGGCATTATTCCTCGCGAAGAGGCGAATCAAGAATTCCCTCGCTCATATCTCGCCGCTTTGCCCCTTGGACTCTCACATAGCAGACGATCCCTACATCTTCAGGCGTTCCGATATGTCGCGCAAGTGCGCGAAGAAACAGTGATTCTTATGAAAAAAGACCTTCGGGAGCGGGAGTGTATTCACCGGGGTGACGGGGCGGAAGGCGCACACTACAATGGCGTGTTCTATTTGCAGGCCCTGCAGCGTCTTCCGGTGGATGCGGCCGTGCGGGTGTCCGGCAAAGTGAGTTCGTTCTTCTGGGCAGATGCTCCTCATATTCTGGTGTGGCTTTGTCCAGATTGCGCGTCCGAGCTACGGCTCACGGATCTTCCGCGCGCGATGACGCAGGGTTCGAGGAGGCAAGCCTAAGGAGACGTTCCCGCGCAATCGGCAAGGCAAGGGAGTCGGATCTCTAACCAGGGGAACACTTGCTATGAAGCGCGAGCGAATCGATAAACTACTAGTCGAACGCGGTCTAGCTGAGTCGCGCACAAAAGCCCAGGCAATGGTTATGGCTGGGAGCGTGCTGGTAAGCGAGCAACGCGTCGCCAAGCCCTCCGATCCCATTCCACTTGACGCGCACATCCGCATTAAAGGTGCTGACGATCCGACGTCTCGATATGTCGGACGTGGCGGCCTGAAGCTGGAATCAGCCTTAAAGGAATTCGAAGTTGAGGTTGCCGATCTGACGTGTCTTGACGTGGGCGCTTCAACTGGTGGTTTCACAGACTGTTTGTTACAACGGGGCGCTTTGCGTGTAGTGACCGTTGACGTGGGTCACAACCAACTGGACTGGCGACTGCGAAACGATCCTCGTGTCGAGGCTCGAGAGGGTGTAAACGCGCGCTACCTCCAGCCCGAAGATTTCGATCACCCCTTCGATCTCGCGGTGATGGACGTTTCTTTCATATCAGCAACCAAGGTAATGCCAGCGATCGTGAATCTGTTAACTGAGACAGGTCGCTTGATCACACTGATTAAGCCGCAGTTCGAGGTGGGACGCGGTGAAGTTGGAAGCGGAGGGATTGTTCGGGATCCGGAGAAACACGTTCGCGTAGTGGGGGAGGTCCACAGTGCCGCCACAAAACTTGGACTTCGAATTGGTGGCGTGATTGAGTCTCCGATACACGGTGCGGACGGCAATGTTGAGTTCTTCGCTCTGTATCAAAAAGAGAAACTATTACAACCACCACGCTAGGCTCCCGGCCTGGATCCAAATTGGTTTAGGGAGTGGTCTAACTACTTTTGCTGATCATGGCAAGCTGGACCATCTCGCGATGTAGTGTTCGTTGACACTCAAAAGCCCGCCCGCGTATTATCCCGTCGGTTTCGCAAATAGCTTATTCAAGATCTTCAGTATCCCTCCGAACAGAGTCGGAAGCGACGAGCTCCGCAAAATGGGTACTGGTGCAGTTGGTTAGGATGCGGCTACCGCTCCTCGGTTCTGTAGTTGACCAGTACGCAGCTGGTTGCGCCAACCTGCACCATAACCCGCAAATGCAAACGTTCTCCTTGCCGGCAACACGGATGACGAAGGCTTCAATAAAGCGGGTTGGTATTGTCGTCAAGCCGCATCAACCGGACGCGCTAAAGACCGTATGCGCGGTTGTCGACTGGCTCGGCGAACGGGGCATTGCGGTGGTCGGCGGTCCCGACCTTGAACGCGAGCGCATTGAGCAGGAAACGGGCTGCGCGGTCGAAGCACTGGACCATGATGAGCTTGCCGCAAGTGTCGATCTAATGCTCGTACTCGGCGGCGACGGCACAATGATCGCTACCGCGCGCATGCTCGGCGATAAGGAAGTGCCGGTGCTGGGCGTGAATTATGGTGGGCTCGGTTACCTGGCCGAGTTTCGCATTGAGGAATTATACACGGCCCTGGAATCCATTCTTGAGAAAAACTATCGCCTTGACACGAGGGTAATGCTCGCGGTGCAACTGCTGCGCGGTAACGAGGAGGTCACACGCACTCGCGTCTTGAACGATGCGGTCATCAACAAATCTGCCCTCGCCCGAATCATCGAGATTGAAGCCTATCTAAACCAACAATTCGTCAGTTCCTTCCGGGCCGACGGCCTGATTGTTTCTACTCCGACTGGTTCAACTGCTTACAATCTGTCCGCAGGCGGCCCCGTGATTTACCCTTCGATGAACGCAGTTGTGATCACGCCAATCTGTCCGTTTACGCTCTCGAACCGTCCCATTGTCGTTCCGGATGACGCGGTCATTGAGTTGTGCCTGAAGACTCGGGAGGGAGATGTAGCGCTGACGCTCGATGGCCAGGTTGGATTCCCTTTGCAGGTTGAGGATCGCGTGATCATTCGCAAGAGTCGAACGACTTTCAATCTTGTTCAGCCGATGAACAGAAATTATTTTGAGGTCTTACGGGATAAGTTGCGTTGGGGACGATAGCAGCTTTTCGAGCTCGGAGTTTCGAGTCTAGAGAGTTTGACTTCGACGCGGCTCGGAAAGAGATCATTGTTGCTTGGAGACAGACTAAAAACCGTTCCCGGAATTTGAAAGCTTGAAACTGAGAAACCTTATGGCTGGAGATAAGAAGAAACAGAAGACCCACCCCGAGATCGACGCCGATGCCTTCGAGCGCGAAGTCACGACCGATCTCGACGAGGAAACACCGGACAAACCGAAGGGCCTGGCACTGCACACGCGCATTTTGATTGGCCTGGCGGTCGGCGTAATTGCGGGTGTTACAATCAACTATACTTTGGGGGGCAGCCACCCGCGGGTTGCCTGGGTCGTTGATAATGTAACCGCACCAATCGGGCAGCTTTTCCTGCGCCTGTTGCTCATGATCGTCGTACCATTGGTCTTTTCTTCGTTGGTAGTTGGCGTGGCGGGAATTGGTGATATTCGCAAACTGGGACGCGTAGGTCTGAAGTCGTTTGTCTATTGTTTCGTTCTGTCGGCGATTTCTGTGGTTATCGGATTGACTCTGGCCAACACGATAAGACCGGGCGAGCGCATTGACCCAACAACGAAGGCGGCCCTCGAACAGCGCTACGGCTCGGATGCTACTAAGCAAGTAGAGGCGGTGACGAAGGCGGGCGCGGTGCAGTCGCCGCTCATGCAGGTAGTCGAGACGATCGTGCCGTCGAATCCGCTTGCAGCCGTCGCCGGTGTACCCTCAAACCCCAGCACCGCAACCTCCGCGGGGACGCCGAACATGCTGCAGCTGATGTTCTTCGCCCTCGTGATTGGTATTGCCATAACTCTAATTCCAGTCAAAGTCACGGCCCCGTTGCTGAGTGGGTTACAGGCTCTCTATGAGATAACTGCAAAGCTCATCGAGATCATCATGAAGTTTGCGCCCTATGCGGTTGCCTGCTTGCTTTTCAATAATACAGCCCGCTTCGGACTAGATCTTTTGCAGGCTTTAGCGTGGTTTGTAGTTACCGTTCTGCTGGGTCTATCTCTTCACATGTTCGGCGTCTATTCGCTTTCCATCTATTTCCTTTCGCGAATGTCCCCGCTGGATTTTTTCAGACGCATTAAGACCGTAATCCTAACCGCGTTTTCAACGTCGTCATCAAATGCGACTCTACCGACAGCATTGCGCGTGTCTGAAGAGAACCTGGGTGTGCCGCAGGAGATTAATAGTTTTGTGCTGACAGTCGGCGCCACGGCGAATCAGAACGGAACCGCCCTCTACGAAGGTGTCACGGTGCTCTTCCTGGCGCAGCTCGCGGGTGTTGACCTTACGATAGGCCAGCAGTTGATGGTAGTTTACCTAGCGATACTGGGTGGCATCGGGACCGCCGGCGTGCCGTCGGGCTCCATACCATTCATTATTGGCGTGCTCGTGACCATCGGTGTGAACCCGGCCCTGATTGCGATCATTCTAGGAGTCGATCGCATACTCGATATGTGCCGGACGACTCTCAACGTCACTGGAGATCTCACGGCCGCAACTTACGTCGCGCGTTCCGAAGGGTATGAACTCTTGAAGCCGCACGAGCCGGCGATCGTTCGCGCGGGGGTTGGTTAGTTAGCAAACAGGCTGATGAAGTGTGCCGCACTAAGGATAGGACGCGAGAGATTTTCGACATAGTTTTCTGGTTTGATTTGGCCCACTCTGTCCGTAGAGGTGACAAATGATTTTCCCTATCGGCGACGACAACAGCGACCGAACCACCTTTCCCTTAGTCAACTACATACTTATTGCCATCAATGTGTTGGTCTTCGTTTTTCTGCAAAGCCTGGGAACAAACGAACAGTTCACTTATTCGTTTTCCACCGTGCCAGAAGAAATAAGAACTGGAGTGGACATAGCGCGGCCTGTCCCAATTGAGGTAGGGGATCAGCAGGGAGTGATTAACCTTCAGCCGACCCCCGGTTCGGTTTACCTTACCCTGCTAACTTCCATGTTCATGCACGGCAGCATCATGCATCTATTTGGCAACATGCTGTTTCTGTGGATCTTTGGGGACAATCTTGAACACGCTCTGGGACGTGCGAGGTATATCATCTTCTATCTTTTAACAGGGCTCATTGCCTCGCTCGCCCACGTTATTTCGACTTTTGTCTTTGGCGATAACCCATTCATTCCCAGCCTCGGTGCTTCCGGAGCCATCTCGGGTGTGCTTGGTGGTTATTTAGTGCTCTATCCTAAGAGAAATGTCCGCGTCATTATGCTCCGAATGCTAACCACCGTGCCTGCTGTGGTTGCGATTGGGCTGTGGTTTGTATTCCAGTTAATTAGCGCCTTCGGCGTGATCGGGGCCGGTCCTCAGTCCGGCGGCGGCGTAGCCTTCATGGCCCACATTGGCGGTTTTGTTGCCGGGCTGGTACTGGTCAAGTTCTTCACCCTCGGACGCGGCCAGAGTACTGTCACTTAGCCGGCCTTCGACGATTCCTCAATGGGCGGCCTGAAAGGCGCGCACTCCGTTGTCCGCCAGGATGACAACGCCCGCCTGGTCTTTCCGGTAGCCTCTATTTGTTCTCGAAACGTATTAGTTTGGCGTCTTCGGCAGTCCTCGGTTAAGATCCTTTGCTAATTCGAGGACAGTTTATGCGGCCAAGTGAACCAACCACTATTGCCAACCAGCAATACCTTGATATCCGCTCCACGCCCCGCGAGGAGATGCAGCTTTATCCGCTCGATACTTTCCTATACGAATTTCCCGGACGCGAGATAAAGATCAGCTTCGAAATTCCGGAGTTCACTGCCATCTGTCCGTTCTCTGACTTCCCGGATTTCGCCACCATACGACTCGAGTATATTCCCAACGAGCTCTGCGTTGAGCTCAAGAGTTTGAAACTCTATATCAACTCATTCAGGAACGTTAAAATTTTCCACGAGCACGTGATCAATGTATTCCTTGAAGACTTTGTACGCACCTGTGATCCGCTAAGCGTCGATATCGAAGGTGACTTTCACATTCGCGGAAATATCAAAACCGTCGTGAAGGCAAGTTATCGAAAATCGTAAGAAGCGTTAGCATTTCAAAGGAAGAATCAATCTAATGGGAATCAGAAAAAAGGCGTCACGGATGGCTGACAAGACTTCAGAGTGACAGACCTGAAAATAGGAGGTGCTATTATGTCTTCAAGCACTGAACAAATTCTCAAGGCTGCCTTGGCCCTACCAACTCAAGAGCGGGCCGCACTACTGGAAAGACTTTTGATCAGTTTTCAATCGGCCCCAGACCCTAATCTCGATGAGCTTTGGACACGCGAGGCGGAGGAACGCCTCGACGCTTACGATCGGGGCGAACTCAAGGCAGTTCCGGTAGAGGAGGTGTTTGACAGAATCAGACAACGGCGTGCGAAATGAAAGTAAGCTTCCTGCTCACCGCTCAATCTGAATTTGAAGAGACCATAGACTACTATGATGAACAGCGCACGGGATTGGGTCTTGAATTTTTGGCAGAAGTAGGACAAGCGTTGGAGCGCATCAGCCATTATCCTGAAGCTTGGTCGCAGCTATCGTCGCGGATACGCCGTTGTCTCGTTAATCGATTTCCTTACAGCGTGATATACGAAGTTCGAAGCGAACTCTTGATCATAGTTGCGATTCAACATCATCATCGAAAGCCAGAAAGCTGGCTAACCAGAGTTAAGTAGTCCTATTCGAACGCCCGTTTCATGAACTCCACAACCATTTTCACAATCGGCGGCGTTGTCTTGTTGGTAATTTTGGTTCTGGTGGTTCGCCTGGCGGTTCGTTGGATCGTTCGGATGACAATCATCGGGGTCATTCTGCTGGCACTGATCGGCGGCGGAGTCTTTTGGTGGTGGACTAATCGCCTCACCGCTAAGCCACAACAAAATAAACAAAATAGACAGCCAGCTCAGCCAACCCGGCGCGCGTCTTCTCACTAACGGCGGAGAATCAATGGGGGAAACGGATACCGACGCCGCCGACCAATTTGACGCGCGCATAAGTCCAACAAGACTCGACGAAGCAACACCAGGGCTTTGGCGGCGATATCGAAAGCTTCCGCGGAACGTCTTCGCTATTAGTTTAGTCAGCCTGCTAAACGACGCTTCGAGCGAGATCATTTATCCGCTCTTGCCTGTCTTTCTTTCGTTAACGTTGGGAGCCAGCCCCGGAATTGTCGGTCTGATCGAAGGAGTGGCCGAGTCGGTTTCGAGTTTGCTCAAACTCTTCGCCGGCTACTTCAGCGACCGCCGGGGCAAACGCAAGGCTTTGGTGGTCCTCGGTTATTCTCTGGCCAGCTTTGCTCGTCCCTTGCTCGCCTTCGCCACCAGTTGGTATCACGTGCTGGCTATTCGCCTGACTGATCGGGTCGGAAAGGGAATACGAAGCGCCCCACGAGACGCGATGATTGCGGACACGGTCGCGATTGAGGAGCGCGGTCTGGCGTTTGGATTCCACCGGGCGATGGATCACACGGGCGCTGTGATCGGCCCGTTGATTGGTTATCTGCTGGTAATGCTGTTTGCCGCCGATCGTAATTCACCCACAGCGGGCGACTTCACAAGGATCTTTCTTCTGGCCTCCATTCCCGCGCTCGCCGCCGTGTTGGTGGTCACATTTTTCGTACGAGAACCCCAGAAGCCAAAGACCGTGCAAGATCTAAAGGCTAGCACTCCGCTGATCTTCTCTCTACGAGGATTCGACAGCAACTTTAAACGCTTCCTCTTGATCATCGCGCTCTTTACCCTTTCAAATTCTTCCGACGCATTTCTCTTACTGCGCGCGCAATCCGCGGGCGTTTCGGTTGCCACAATTCCACTGCTTTGGGCCATGCTGCATGTAAGCAAAGTAATAAGTTCGCTCGTCGGTGGCGACCTTTCAGACAGACTGGGACGTCGTCGTTTGATAGTGTCGGGCTGGATTCTTTACGCCGCTGTTTATGCGGGGTTCGCTTTTGTGACTAGCGCGATCTCTGTCTGGGTGTTGTTTTTAATTTACGGAATCTATTTCGGACTCGCCGAAGGGGCGGAGAAAGCTCTGGTCGCAGATCTGGTAAGACCGGAACAGCGTGGCACCGCGTACGGTCTGTATAATCTTGCGTTCGGCATCACCGTGCTGCCGGCATCGCTGCTGATGGGTGCTTTGTGGACCTGGTGGGGACCGGCGCCTGCATTTCTCGTAAGTGGCACTCTGGGCGCGACTGCAGCGGCACTTATGCTCATTCTGGTGAGAGCACCAGCCCGACCTCAACCTGCTTAGAGGGGAGCCTTCGCATCCCGGCAAGCGGGCAAAAGGATAGAGATGAAAAGAGGTGAACTAACATGCCACTGCACGTTCTGAATCCGGCCGTAGGGTTCTCGCCGGGAATTGGGTTCTTCGTCAGCGGTATGGAGGAGGCCGCGAGCAATTACAACTGGCTGTTGAAGGCATGACTAACGAGCAGTTGGGCCGACGTGCAGTTCCTGGAGCGCATTCGATCGCTGCACTTGTCCTGCACATTGGAGAAGGCGAGTGGTGGTGGATGCAATGCAACGTCTCCGGTCACAAGCTCACTCCCGAGGATCGTCAAGCGCCGTATTGGGACGTGCTCGAAAATTCGGACAGCGCGGCAAGCAAACTCTATTCGGCCCAGTTTTGCTTGGATCAAATCGCGAAGATCCGAAACCAAACCCGCGACCTGCTCGCCTCCTTCAATGACGATGACCTGGAACGGATTGTTAGTTTTGAGAGACGCGGCGAACGCCACGAGCATAGCCTGCGCTGGATATTGCATCATCTAATCGATCATGAGGCGCAACACAAAGGCCAGATTCTGATGCTCAAGAGACTGCTGGAGAGTTGACAGGTTTGATGAACACGAATTTCAACGTAATTAAGACCGCGGATGAGCTGCGCAAGGTGGTGGGCTCTTTCGCTGGTCAGCCGGCGATTGGGCTTGATACAGAAACAACAGAGCTTGATCCCTACACCGGTCGCCTGCGTCTGATTCAACTCGCCGGTCAGGATGGCGTGCAGATCATCGATGTCGACGCTTTTGCAAATGGTGGCAACGGAGAGCTTACGAATAACGAAGCGCTGCTGCCGTTAAAACGACTGCTCGAGGCGCCGCGGCCAATCAAGATTGCCCACAATGCAAAGTTTGACGCCAAATTCATCAAGCACAACCTCGGTGTGGATATCGTCGGATTATTCGATACGCTGCTCGCCAGTCAACTGATCTCCGCGGGTGACATCGAAGAGCGCCACGGACTCGACACAGTTGCTTCCCGCTATTTGAATGAGTCGGTTGACAAGACTGAGCGCTTGAGCAATTGGAGTTTTGAATTGTCGGAAGCGCAGTTGCAATACGCGGCGCGTGACGCGGCCGTCCTGCTGCCATTGCGGGAGAAGCTAATCGACCGGCTGAAGGCTGAGGCCCTAATCAAGTGTGCTCAATTGGAATTTGAGTGTGTCATGCCGGTGGCTGATATCGAGCTGGCCGGGTTTTATATGCACAAGGATCGTTGGCTCGAACAGTTGGCCATCGTCGAGAAAAGGCGCGGCGAGCTGGCGGAAGAGCTGCAGGTAATTCTGGCGGAAGAGTCGTCGCAAGGCTCACTCTTTGGTGGGCCGCAGCGGGACGATATAAATCTCGACTCTCACCAGCAACTTACCCACGCGCTCGAACGCCTGGGCATACCAGTCCCCGATTCAACTCGCAATTGGAAACTTCAGCCGCTCGCAGTCGCATATCCGGTGATCGCCACATTGCTGGAATACCGCACGGTGCAAAAGGCGCTGACTAGCTATGGTCAGAACATGATTGAACTGATCAATCCCGCGACCGGCCGCTTGCACGCGGACTTTCGACAGATCGGCGCGCCCACCGGTAGATTCTCCTGTACCAATCCCAACATTCAACAAGTACCGCATGCTACGGAATACCGCCGTTGCTTCAGCGGCTATCCGACTGGGCGAAGACTAGTGATAGCCGACTACTCGCAAATTGAGCTGCGTATCCTTGCTGAGTTCTCCGGCGATCGCGGCTTTATCGACGCTTTCAATTCCGGCGCCGACCTGCATCGCGTTACCGCCGCTCAAGTTTTCAATGTGCCCCTCGACCAGGTTTCAAAGGACCAACGCGATTTCGCCAAGCGACTAAACTTCGGGGTGGTTTATGGGATTGGCGCCCAGCGTTTTTCGATAATGACCGGGTTGAGCGTGCCTGAAGCCGAGAATGTCTTGCGCAAGTACTTCGCCACCTATCGAGGGCTTGATAATTACCTGCGCGAGGCCGCTAACCGGGCGGTCAATGAGCGCCAGGCGAGGACAGCTTCGGGACGGCTGGTGCGTTTTCGTTATGACGAAAATGATCGGCAGCAGATTTCCATGACCCAGCGGAACGGCAAGAACACTCCCATCCAGGGTACCAGCGCCGACATACTAAAACGCGCTCTGCGTCTCCTGAAAGATGAATTGCGCGATACCTCCGCCCGGATAGTTAACATCATCCACGATGAAATTGTGGTGGAAGCCGATGTCGACGAAGCTGAGGAGATTGCCCGGAAAGTGGAACACGCAATGTGTGCCGCCGGCGAGGAATACTTGAAGACAGTGCCGGTGAAAGTCGAAACCGAAATCGCGGATGAGTGGATCAAGTAAACTGAACCAACCGCTTAGACGCCAGGGCTCTAGTTATGCAAAGAGGGGTAAACACGATCCACGAAATCACAGGGGACCTGGAAATGGTTCAAGTTCAAGGGGGAAGGTAGCCCCCTGGGAAAGGAGTAGTCAAGCATCCCATATGTTCGTCGAAGTGTGTAAGGCCAGCTAAGGAGTAAC
>JACCUI010000230.1 GCA_013811945.1 Pyrinomonadaceae bacterium
TCTCAGGTTTTGCTTTTGGTTTTGACGCACGCAGCGCAGACGAGGGACGCAGTCCATTTTCCGCTCCCGGCGGGAAGACTAAGGTGGGCCAGAAAATCTTTGATGAGCGGATCAACATCTACAGCGATCCCTGGAATCCCGAGTTACCAGGTTCCCAAAGTGCGCAGAGTGGGATCCCCGCTCAGAAGATCTATCTGGTACGCAATGGCGTATTGGAGAATCTAATCTACACCCGATTCTGGGCGCAGCAAAAAGGGAAGGAGCCCACCCCAGGGCCGGTGAACAACATAATGGAAAGTTCCCACCGTGCGTCCTCCCTCGAGGAAATGATTAAAGCCACGGATCGGGGAATCCTGCTCGGTCGTTTTTGGTATATTCGAGGTGTGGATCTGCGGACGGCGTTGCAAACCGGATTGACCCGCGACGGTATCTGGTATATCGAGAACGGCCGTGTACAATATCCGGTAAAGAACTTTCGCTTCAATCAGAGCTTAATGAAACTACTGGCGCCGGGGAATGTCGAGATGATCGGTGCGTCGGAGCGCGTAGGCAGCGCGGAGGGACAAGGCGGGAGCTCTGCGCTACTGCCGGCGCTCAAGGTCAAGGAGTTTCACTTCACTTCGCAGTCCGAAGCTGTGTAGGGAACATTAAGTTTCCAGGCTGCAGTCGTGGAGTTGAGTCTTTACGCTGAAGGCGTGAAAGTTAAGGGCCGGGGGGCAGCACCCCGGAAATCTCACAACCCTCCGACCCTCTAAAGGGTCGAACCTCACGAAAGGAATTCTAAAATGGTACAACCCTCACTAGCCTTCTCCAAATTCTGGTGTTATGTCAGAGCGGCAACGACTTTGCGCGATTGGACAATCGGCAGAGGGTCAGTCTGAGCTTGAAGTCAGATCAAAGTGTTTCGAATCCTGAAGGTTGCTAATGGAAAATTCCTCTCCGCCCCAGACCCGGTCGCGTTTGGTCCGCCGCCTGGGATTGTTTGATGCCATGATGATCGTGATGGGCGGCATCATCGGCTCGGGCATTTTTATTAATCCTTATGTGGTGGCGCGACAGGTCAACACACCATTCCTGATTTTAGGTGTTTGGGCTTTGGGGGGGTTGATCGCGTTGGCCGCAGCTTTTATCTGGGCGGAACTGGCCGCGCTGCGGCCGGAGGTTGGGGGCCAATATGCATATCTCCGGGAGGCTTTTCACCCGTCAGTCGCATTTCTCTACGGCTGGGCTCTGTTATTGGTTATTCAGACCGGGGGCATGGCAGCGGTGGCGGTGACCTTCGCCAAATATTTTTTGCAGCTTACCGGGTTAGCCTTAGGTGAGTGGATGGTCGCGACGCTGGCGCTGGCCACTTTGACGCTCATCAACTGTCTTGGTGTTCGCGCCGGCAGCACGGTGCAGAGTTTTCTCATGGTCTTGAAGATTCTGGCGATCCTCGCACTTATTTTGTGCGGATTGCTGTTGGCTGGCCCATATCCCGACGAAACTGTGAACCCCACACCGCCGGTATCGCTCAATCTGCTTAGCACGATCGGCGCGGCCATGGTGCCGGTGCTTTTCGCGTATGGAGGCTGGCAAACAGCGAGCTTCGTCGCCGGTGAGATCCGGGAGCCCAAAAAGAATCTTCCGCGGGGGTTGATAATTGGCGTCACCGGAGTGGTGATTCTTTATCTGGCGGTTAACGTCGTTTGTCTGCGCGTGCTCGGCACCTTAGGTCTGTCAGCGACGACTACGCCCGCCTCCGACATTATGCGACTTGCGCTGGGAGACACAGGAGCGCGGGCGATTGCCGCCGGAATCGCTATCTCGACTCTCGGCTTTCTGAGTCAGGGAATGCTCACTGCACCGCGCGTTTATTTTGCGATGGCCGAGGACGGCTTGTTCTTCAAGTCCGTGGGCTGGCTCCATCCAGAGACCCGGGTGCCGATTGTCGCCATCGCGATTCAGGGTTTGTTCGCCATAATCATCGCTCTCTCGGGACGGTACGAGCAGATTTTGAATTATGTGGTTTCGGTCGACTTCATCTTCTTCGGTCTAACTGCATCTTGCATCTTCGTGTTTCGAAGGCGAAAAGAAAATCGCGATGCTGCCGAATGGAACGCGACTACGAGGGTACCCGGCCATCCGGTGACTACAGGCCTGTTTGTTGTGATCTGTTGGCTAGTGGTGATCAATACGGTCTACAAGTATCCGGAGAATACGCTCATCGGATTAGCGATTCTCTGCGCCGGAATACCAGCATACTTTTTCTGGCGAGTGAGAAAGATGGCATGAACGGAGCGCGAGGGGTGATTGGTTCCGAGTACATGCACTGGGCCAAGACGCGTTCGAGTGCGCGGTTTAATCTTGCCACCAGCGGTCTGGGAAATTTGCCTCTTAGCGATCTCGGTGCTCGCATCGAGGATCTTGAGCTTACTCGAGCCGGCGGCTATGGCTACGAGCCGCTGCAGCAGGGACTTGCCCAGCGATTGAATGTTGGTGTCGATTCGATCGTTGCGGCCATTGGCACTTCGTTGGCCAATCATCTGGCCATGGCTTACCTGTTAAAGCCTGGAGACGAGGTGCTGATCGAGCGTCCTACGTACGAACCATTGCTGGCTTTGGCGAAACATCTCGGCGCAGAAGTAAAACGCTTCGAGCGGCGCTTCGAGGAGGGTTTCAGAGCTCTCCCGGATGAAATCGAAGGAAAGATCAGCCCCCGGACTTGCCTGATCGTAATCACAAATCTCCACAATCCCTCGGGAGTTCCGACAGACGACGAAACACTTCGGCAGGTAGGCGCGATTGCCCGAAGTGTGAATGCGCGGGTGCTTGTTGATGAGGTTTACCTCGAAACCCTTTTTGAAAAACCTGTGCGCACCTGTTTCCACCTCGGAAACGAGTTTGTGGTCACCAGTAGTCTGACAAAGGCCTTCGGGCTTAGCGGACTTCGCTGTGGCTGGATCGTGGCCGAGCCGGATGTGGCACAGGGTATCTGGCGACTAAACGATCTCTTTGGCGTAATGGCGGCGCATCCAGCAGAACGGTTGAGTGCCATTGCCCTGCAACAACTGGATCAAATTTCCGCCAGGGCGCGGACTCTACTGCAAACCAATCACGGGCTGGTTAATCAATTCCTCGATTCACGCGATGATCTTGAAGCCGTAAGACCGGAATTCGGTACGATCGTCTTTCCACGAGTGAAGCACGGGACCACAGAGCAACTGATCGCTTTGCTTAGGGCGAAGTATGAAACATCGGTTGTGCCGGGAAGTTTCTTTGACATGCCCGCGCATTTTCGTTTGGGGTTTTCGGGCGATACGGAAACGTTAGCTGGGGGGTTGGAAAGATTGTGTGCTGCGTTGGATGAAGTTGCGAGGTTGAAGTAATGTGCAGCTACCCGGCCTTACCCAGAACCAAGGTAGAAGAGGACCACCTCGCGGTAGCGGGTTAGGTCCAGAGAAAAGAATCCACGAACTCTCACTAAATAGCACAAAAAATTTCGTGTCAATTAGAGCGATTTCGTGGATCGTTTATGTCGGTCGGAGTTGCTCAATACATACGAAAGGCGGTCTAGTTTTCTGAAGCAGGGAGAATGATGGACACCATGAAAGCGAGGCTTACTTTTGTGGTTGCGGCATTGCCGCTACTAACAGCCAATCGTGAACGCGTTCGGCGGTTTCTATCCCCGCGGCCTCGACGGTGATCTTGATGGGCGGGCCGTTGGGCCAATTGTCCTTTCGCATTTTCGCGCCACCGATTGCTTGATAATAAACCTTTCCTTTTGTCTTTAGCTCACCAGTGCCTGGGGCAAATATGAAATACTTGACCTCCAGATCCGGTGAGTTGAGGACCAGCCTGCCTTCCTGAAAGTTGTCAATCTCAAACAGCAAAAAGACCACGAACGACTGCGTCTCTTCCCGTGCGCGCAATATTGCCTGCTGACGTTTTACGTCGCCAATCGAAGTGCCGCCGACATTTGTTAATTCATTCAGACGCTTGATAAAACTCGCGTAGATGGTGATTTCGCTCGCCAGCTGTTTCGAAGTCAGCTGCCTCGCCACCAGCAAAGTCACTCTTTGTTCGAGTTTGTGATTGCCTTTTTCGTTCCCGACTTTCGGAGCACTAGCGCTTCCGTCCTTAGCTGGTGTGATGGCCGACGCTGACCGGGATTCGCGGCGGGGCGCCCGCCTTCCGGACTGCCCCTTAACTTGGACATCCAAAAACAACAGTAGAGGAACCAGAATAAGACCTTTGATTCGAGGCGCTGACATTGTTCTCTTTCGGGTCATGAGAACTCCTCGGGAACATTTCCTCACGCTTGAGGTTTCAACTCGAGCGGGTGCTTCTTGATAGCTGAGTAAAGTTGCTAAAGTCGCCGCTTCCTGTGATGACAATTGCGACTAGCTTGTTGCTTGACGCGTAGAAAGTGCGCAGATTGCCAATTGGCAATCTGTCCTATGTCCACTTGTTCTGCCCGCTGATCTGTTTTTTGGTTAGCGCAGCGCTTTGATAGCTTCGCGGGCGTAGTAAGTCAGAATAATGTCCGCGCCCGCGCGCTTGATGCTGGTTAAAGTTTCCATCATTACGCGTTGCTCATCGATCCAGCCCTTTTGTGCGGCCGCTTTTATCATCGCGTACTCGCCTGATACGTGATAGGCGGCGAGGGGCAGGTCGAAACGGTCGCGAACCGTTTTCAGAATATCCAAATAGACCGCAGCGGGTTTTACCATCAGGATATCGGCGCCTTCGGAGTAATCCAGCTCGGCTTCGCGAATTGCCTCTCGGGCGTTGGCCGAATCCATCTGATATGCGCGCCGATCGCCAAACGCCGGTGCGCTGTCGGCCGCTTCGCGAAACGGGCCGTAGAAAGCCGAGGCGAATTTCACGGCATAGGACATGATGGCTACGTTTTCGAAGCCCGCGCCGTCCAGCGCTTCGCGTATGGCCCCAACTTGCCCATCCATCATTGCCGACGGCGCCACGATGTCCGCGCCTGCTTCCGCCTGGCTGACCGCGGTCAGTGCCAGCAACTCAAGAGATTCGTCATTCAAGACTTCGTTGTTACGCACCACCCCGCAGTGCCCATGTGAAGTGTACTCGCAGAGACAGGTGTCGGTTATGACCATCATGTCAGGCACGGAGTGGTGAATTGCGCGCACTGCCTGTTGCACGATTCCTTTATCAGCGTAAGCACCGGATGCGGTTTCGTCTTTTGTTTCCGGGAGGCCAAAAAGAATCACTCCGCTTACACCAAGGTCGTAGGCCGCGGCGGCTTCATTCACAATCTCATCGACAGACAGATTGTACACGCCGGGCATCGACCCAATCTCACGACGAACATTTTGGCCGGGACAGGCAAACAACGGCAGAATTAAATCCTCTCGCGCCAGACGCGTCTCGCGCACGAGCGCGCGCAACTCGGGCGTTCGTCGTAGCCGTCGAGGGCGGTGTATTAGATGAGACATTAACGATAAGTGCAAAAGACTCTGGGAACTCTGATTAAGACTGAACTCTGATCAATACGAAGCTAGGCACCCCGACTCAAGCACGTGCGACCCAACTACCAACGATGATACGCCGGATGCCCAGGCTTCACTGCCACGAACGTGCCGTGGCAGGTGGCGCAGACTTTTTCATGAGCGATCAATTCACCTTCCACAATAGCGCGATCGGCAGTTGATTCAACTACGCGGGCTACCAGTCGCACCGGTTTGTCTGACGGCGTGGGACGAAGCAGCTTGATTGAATATTCGGCTGTTACCGTGCAGGGTGGGTGGTCCAAACCTGACTTTTTCATCAGCTGCCAGGCCGCGGTCCAATTGCAGTGGCAGTCCAGGAGAGTGCCGATTATGCCGCCGCTCAACATGCCGGTGAACGATTCATATTCCGGTTTCGGCTGCCACTCGGCCACCACTTCGTCGCCCGTCGGAAAGCTGCGGACGTGCAAGCCTTTTTCGTTTGCCGGCCCACAGCCGAAGCAAGCCAGCCGGGGTGCGTAAGTTTCCTGGATACTCTTGTCAGGCATGGATAGTTTTATAGCTCGCAAAGACGCAAAGAAGCAAAGCCGAGACGATTTGAACGCAATCAACTGTGCCACACAATACAGAACCGGGAGCGGTAGCGACCGCACTCCCCTCATGAATTATTCCGCGGCGGGATTAAGAGTCCGCATTCTTCATAAGAATTCTACATGCGAGATTTCGATAGTTTGGTGCGGTCGCTACCGCTCCCGGTTCTGTATTGAGTGGCGATTAGGCTTAACCCCCCAGGTCAAGTTGGTGGATGCTCTTATCTGTAATATTTCTTTAGAGGTTCAGGTTTATGGCTTTTACTGCGAAATAGCAACCTAAGGGTTGGACTCTGAACTGCGGAGTCGTTCACGCAACTTGAATCGCTGGACTTTTCCTGTCGCAGTGTATGGCAACTCGCTGACAAAGACGTAGCGTCGCGGCTGCTTGAACCGCGGTAGTGAGTGCCTCAAGAACTCGCGCAACTCTGCTTCGAGTCGATCTAATTCCGGTTCTGCCTGCTTACAGATAACGAAAGCACATGCACAGGGCAAACCGTCTTTATCAAAATCTTCCACCACCGCAGCTCGACTGATGCGCTTATGCAGCAGCAACGCTCCTTCAACTTCCACTGGCGAGACCCATTGGCCGCTTGATTTGAAACAGTCGTCACTCCGCCCCCTGTGAAACCAGTAGCCATCATCTGAAAAGTAGAGATCGCCAGTGCGCACCCACCCCTCGACGAAGGTGCGGGCCGTGACTTCCGGTTTTTGCCAGTATCCCAGCGCGGCACTCTCGCCCTTCACCCAAAGGTTGCCCTCGGCGCCGGGAGGTGTTGGATTCTCATGTTCATCCAGCAAACGCGCGGCGTAGCCCTCAAGCAGCTTGCCGCTGCTGCCATAACGGACCTCGCCTTCATGGTTCGATATGAACATGTGCAGCATCTCAGTCGAGCCAATACCATCAAGCACCTGGACGCCAAACGTTTTTTCCCACTCCTCACCCAACGGTGCCGGTAAGGCTTCGCCGGCCGAAATGCAAATACGCAGACTTGAGCAGTCGAGAGGGTGGCCGCGTCGACGATGTTCCAGCAGCAGATTGTAGATAACGGGAACGCCGAAGAAGACTGTTGGTTTGTAATCGACAAATATCCGGCTGATGACCTCGGGGGAAGGTTTGTGGCGACAGAGAATTGTGGTCGCACCATTCAGCAGGGGAAATGAGAGGCTGTTGCCCAGTCCGTAAGCAAAGGGTAGTCGCGAAGACGAGAAGATCCGATCATTCGGTTTCGGTTTTAGTACTTCGCGGCAGAAAGTGTCGTTCGTGTAATAGATGTGCGCCTGGGAGTGAACGGCGCCCTTCGGCTCGCCCGTACTACCGGAGGTGTAAAGAATAAATGCCGGCGTCTCTTCACCGGCTGGCGGAAACTTCGGCTCGGGTTGGCCTTCGGTTTCACTCAGCAGTTCGGGCAGCGTTTGAATCCTCGGCCCTGATTCGTGGCCGCTCGGTGGGCCCTCCCGTTGACTGATAGACGGGTTATCGTCGCTCCGGCAGACGACAATGACCTCTTTGAGACTGGGCAGTCTTTCCTGTGGGTTTCTAAGCAAGGTATCGCTGAGACCTGACTCAACCAAAGCGACACTCGCACCGCAGTCGTTGAGAATCAATTGTTGTTCATCGAGTCGTAGCCCCATGTTGATCGGGACAGCAATTGCCCCACTCGAAGCGATTGCGATGAACGAAGCGATGAATTCGGGTGAATCGCTGAGCAAGAGCGCCACGCGGTCGCCCGGGGTGATTCCCAGCAAAGCGAGGATTCTCGACAGCCTTAATGTCTGCTCGCGTAAATCACCGTAAGCTATTTCTTGTTGTTCGTATAAAACTGCAAGCTTCGCCGGCGAATTGTTACTGAAAATTGCGTCGAAGAGATTCATCTGCTCACAGCCCGCGATAGCGGGCGACAGCATAAAGCCTGGGGTGGAGCGCAGCGGAGCCCCAGGTCAACGAATGAATAATTCAACAGCCCGAGGAGCGGGCGACAGCGGATCTAGGATATTATTCGTGCGTTAATCCGGTCTCTCTTGATGCCGCTGCCGCCACGCTTCGCGGGCTCGGAACTCAAATTCGATTGTCCTGGGGCTCACGCCCCAGGCTCTATGCTTTCGCCACGCTTCGCGGGCTCTAGATCCGAAAAACGCATCGTTGGCAAGAGGACTTTCGGATTATAATCTCTCCGACCGCGTTTTCCAGTCTATCGACAGCCGATCCACGAAACTACACGAATCAACACGAAGTTCTAGTTAGTGTTTCTTTCGTGTCCTTTCGTGGATCGTGCGATGCTAGCAAGGAAACGCTTTCGATCTGCTTACAACGAAATAGGGAACCAATCTTATCTTTGAATCGAATCTGGAGGAACTAACCGTGAAGCGCCTTCGAATATTGACCTTCTTTGTATTGACAGCAGTTTTGTTATCAACAGCGAGTTTTTCTGCTCCCGGAGCAACCAACGCCGCTCCTCAACATGGATTCAGCTCTCAGGAGTATGA
Organism: Pyrinomonadaceae bacterium; assembly: GCA_013811945.1. Classification (GTDB taxonomy): domain Bacteria; phylum Acidobacteriota; class Blastocatellia; order Pyrinomonadales; family Pyrinomonadaceae; genus PSRF01. Next base: position 8,537 of record JACCUI010000230.1, read on the forward strand.
GAAGTTCCACGATGTGCTTCATCCTTTGGAACATGATGCGCTTCCGAAGAAGAATTACCGGCGCATCAGGTCTCAGGCGAACCTGCTAGTGAAGCGCGGGAATGCGATTGTTAAGCTCGGTGTGCCCAACGGTACAAGTGAGGACAGAAAAGAAGAGTTTGCGAAAGAGCTGGACAGTTTTCGCGAAGCGTTAGCCAAGTTCAGGGCCGACGCGCGGCGGGGGACGAACGATCAACTCAAAGTGTCTTACAGCGCCGTTCACGACAAGTTCGAGTTGCTTGCCGCAATGCTGCCGCGAAGTTGAGAAACGGGGCGAAAAGATCGCCTTGTCCCTTTCAGCATCCGACGCGGGCGGCCCGTTATTAATTGAAGGGAACAAGACGCAATCACGCCGTTGTTGAAATCATTAGACTTACGCGTCTAGTTCCTTAAGAGGGACAGTGCCTCGGGCTTCCTTCTACTTCTCCGCCAATTTCCTGCCCGCGTTTAAGTTATCGAAATTCAGGATCGCATTAAACACCAGGAAATAGCTGCCCTTGGTCTGACCGCGCCAGATGGGATTGTTTGAGAAGAGCACGATATGTCCTTGCCCGGAAGGCACATCGACAATCATCGGATGCTGCGCAATCTCATCGCCGCCATCCAACAAACCTGAGACAAACAAATCCTTGTTGTCCGCGTAACGGAAGACGACTCGCGGGCGCATCGCCGGGGGAATAACATTAATCCCGTTGCGCCGTTGCTCGTCGATCAAAGGCATCGCCTCCCACACTTCCGCGGTTGGCAGCTCCGGGGCTTCAACCGGAGGTCGACCCTGGACCGTGTCGGGATCATCAGGCGCACCGCGCCCCGTCATCCGTGCGCTCGGACGCGGCCGCCCGGCCCTGCCGCCGGCAAAATTGCTCAGGTTGAATATGGGACCGTTGAAGCAATAGATCGGGAGCGTATCGCCATAGCCATACGCTATGGGGCTGCTCGGATCGACAACCTTCGAGCGCAATACGACACCGATCGCTTTCAGTCGCTGAGATCGAGCAATGGAGACTCCGGGTGTAAAGTTGGCGCTGACGGCGAGATCGGCAGTAT
>JACCUI010000252.1 GCA_013811945.1 Pyrinomonadaceae bacterium
CCCAGTCCTTGCAGGATCGATTCGGCCTTGGCGGCATATTCGAATCCGCCTTCACGCTCAAACTCGTGCTGCAGATCACTGTAACGCTCGAGGACTTTTTCCAGGTCCGCATCCGCTTCGGCCATGCGATGTTCGAGCTCGTGCATTTCGTGCTCGATTTGTTGCAAGCGACCGAACGCCGCCAGCGCCGATTCGTGTACCGTGATCCCAGGTTCAAAATGAATATGCTGCGCGAGCAGACCCAGCCGGACGCCCCGGGCTCGCACCACCTCTCCCTGGTCCGGGGATTCCTCGCCGCTAACCAGTCGAAAGATGGTGGTCTTGCCCGCGCCGTTGCGTCCTACAAGACCTACGTGTTCACCGGGATTAATTTGCAAGGACACGCCACGCAAAATGTCTTGGGTGGCGTAGGACTTATGCACATCTGAAAGACGAAAAAGCATAACTGGAGTGTGAGACGTACGAAGCGGGTGCGGGCTTGATCAATCCACCCCACACCCGCTTTTCAGTAGTAGAGACTTAGATCTGTTATTTCGGCGACCCACTCGCGCTGGGGCTAGCTGCGGGCGATGTGGCAGCCGCCGGTGGCGTGATTGTTGTTTGCGTACTCGCGGCCGGAGACGCTGCCGCGCCCTGAGAAGCAGGACGCAAGCCGAGATTGCCCGGATTGGCAAGCATGTTGGCGGACAGACTATTTACTATTCTGGCCTCGTTCATCGCCACCTCAAGAAGCGCCGCGTTTAAAATTTCCTTCCGTTGATTAGTCAAAGCCTGGGTTATTTGCTGCCGAACGCCAGGGCTTTCCAGAGTTAGGTTTTCAGTTTGTAGTCGCTTCTCCGCAAGCTTGAAAATATACCAGCGACCGTTGACTTGCTTGGGCTCGGTGAAGCTGCCTACTTGCATTGGACCCATGAGCAAGTCGATCACCTCCTTGGGAAGTCCCGCTTGTTTCAAACCGTCCTCGCTAAAGAAGCCGATGTCTCCGCCGCGAACCAAACTGTTGGCATCTTCACTCTTTGACCGCGCAACTGTGGCGAAGTCCGCACCACCTTTGAGCTGTTGATACATATTATCAATTTTCAGCTTTGCTTCCGCTTCATTCTTCGCATCATTAGCTGCGGGGATTCCCTGACTCGAATTTTCCGCCGGATCTACAATGATCACCGCCAGAGCCGCGCCGCGTGCGCTGACAAACTGTTGCCGATTGGCGTTGTAAAACTCTTCAACCTCCTTGTCATTAACCGTGATTTTCGAGCTGAACTTATCCTGGAGATTCTTGATGGCTATGTCCTTGCGCGCCTCAACCCGCAAGGATTCCATCGTGAGATTCTGCTGAGACAAGCTCTTCTGAAAATCATCGTCGGTCATGCCACTCTGCTGCTTCTGCTGGTTAATCAGCGCCGTAATCTGATCCTCAGTGGGCAACACCTTCTCGCGGTCAGCTCGCTGATACAGGACTTCCCTCTGGACCAAACTGCCGAGGATCTGCAAGCGAGCCTGGGCGAGCTCGAGTTGGGATAGTTGCGACTGCTTGCCTCCAGCCTGCTGGTTCAATGCTCGTTCCACTTCAGCCAGCATGATGGTTTTGCCGTTCACGGTAGCTGCAACCGTACTGTCTTTGGCGTCGGCGCCTCCGCCCGAGCTGCACGCATTGGTCGCGAGCGCAATCAGCGCCAGAAGCGTGACTGTTTTTACTAATCTTACGGTTTTATGCACTGTCAATTTGCTCCTTCTAAGAGGTACCAATGAAAGCCGGGGAGTCATTGCCTACTTGACGGTTCAGAAAGGGGTTTGTTATAAATCTTGATTCTCGATCTTACTATTAGCTGCACCGTACAGCTAACCGGCACTGAATTGGGTAGGTTGGCCTTGGGAGGTTTCATTAAGTAATGGCTAAACGCTGCGAAGTTTGTGGGAAGGGTCCTCAATTCGGCAATAACGTATCTCACGCGAATAATCGTACGCCGCGCCGGTTTAATCCTAATTTGCAATCGATTCGGGTCCAACTACCTCAGGGTGGCGCGCAACGCAAGAAGGTCTGCACAAGCTGCATCAAAGCCGGCAAGATTTCCAAAGCCGCCTAACAAATTTCCTTCTGAAACTCTCAAAGACCCTGTGCTTGCAACCCAAATAACCGCGCCGGACTCATCATTCTTCCACCAGGGCTACTACTTCAATCTCGACCCTGGCGTTGCGCGGTAAACCTGCCGCTTGAACCGTCGCTCTAGCCGGCGGATCACTCGCGAAGAACTTACCGTAAACCTCATTCATGGCCGCGAATTCTTGCATGTCCGCCAGAAACACAGTCGTTTTGACGATCCGGTCCAACCCGCTGCCGGCAGCCTCCAGGACCGCAGCCACATTCTTCATCACCTGCTCAGTTTGTTCTGTAATTCCCCCGGCGACAAATTGACCGGTCACGGGATCGATTGGTATCTGGCCCGATGCATAAACAAATCCGCGGGCTTTAACGGCCTGCGAATAGGGACCGATCGCCTGCGGCGCTCGGTCGGTTTTAATAATCTGCTTCACGGTAGAGACCGCCTCAATTTTGATGTCCAAAGCAAAGGCGGGATTCTAACAGAAAGGTTTAGTTAAGAGCAAAGTGACCTGCAAAGGGGTAGTTGGTCTTTGAGCTTGAGGCCAGATTCAACATGTTTTCGAATCCCGAAGGGATTTATGTCAATAGCCGTGGCCGAGCGTTTGCGACCCCCACGGAGGAGCCGAAGAAAAGATTCTCGACCCTGGAAGGGTCAGACCGAGCCCGAAACTGTGACCCCTTCAGGTCACGCATTTTTCTTACGCGCATCCGTGGGCGTCGCGCAACGCTCGCCCACGGATATTAACTTAGATCCCGCCCTGATGAGTACCGAAACCCAAACTGACCCACTACCTGAAAACGGAAAGGTGGTGTAACTACGCCACCCCCTGCAGGCGCTCGACGTCGATGACGCCGGGAACGCTTTTAATAGAGTTAATCACCTTGTCCAGGTGTTTCACATCAAATACCTCTACGGTTACTTCTATGTGACCTCTTTCATCAGGAGCCACCGAGGCGCGCGCGTCACGAATACCCGTCTTCATGTCGGAGATGGCCCCGGTAATGCCGGCGATCATGCCCGTGCGGTTCTCGGTGACAGCTAGCAGTTTCACAGCATAGGCTGTCTTGTCTTGTTTGCCGGCCCATTCCACTTCCACGATTCGTTCCCGATTTACCATCAACTGCATGACGTTCTTACAGCGTTTGATGTGGACCGCCACGCCCTTACCCCGGGTCACGTAGCCAATGATGTCCTCGCCATGCAACGGGTTGCAGCAGCGGGCTCTGGTAACCATCAAGTCGTCAACGCCGCGAACCACGATCGAATCGTCACCCAGCCGAATCAGCTTCTTAACCGCTCGCACGCCGCTGCGCAAACGTGACTCTTTTTGCTTATCAAGTTGTTCGAACTGTTCCGGGCCGAGGTATTTGGCGATTACGTTGCGGGGTATCAGCTTGCCATAACCGATCGCCGCCAGCAGGTCGTCAACGCGGCCGTAGCCATAATCACTTGCTACCCTTTTCATTTCGGCGTCGCTGGGACTCAGTACCTTTTTTACAGAAAGTTGGAATCGGGCCGCTTCTTTTTCAAACAGCTTCCGTCCAATCTCCATGGACTCTGCACGCTGCTGCTCAGCTACCCAGTGGCGAACCCGATTTCTCGCCCGCGAAGTGACGATGAAATTGAGCCAGTCTCTTGAAGGGTGTGACGATGACGCGGTAATAATCTCTACAACATCACCGTTCTGGATCTGCGTTCTGAGGGGCACCATGCGCGTATTAATTCGAGCGCCGGTGCAGGTGTTACCGACCTCCGAGTGGATCATGAACGCAAAATCCACGGGTGTGGCCCCGCGCGGCAATTGAATAACCTTGCCCATAGGAGTGAAGGCATAAACGTCCTTCGGATAGAGATCCAGTTTCAGAGAGTCGAGAAAATCTCGCGAGTCTTTGACCTCCTGCGTCCACTCAACGAGAGAGCGCAGTGCTTGCAGCGCCTGGTCATCGTCCCGCGAGCCGCGCTTCCCTTCCTTGTACTTCCAATGGGCAGCCACGCCCTCCTCAGCGATGTGGTGCATGTCTTCAGTCCGAATCTGAACCTCGAACGACTGGCTATTGGAACCAATCACCGAGGTGTGCAGCGACTGATAGAGATTGTCTCGTGGTGTCGCGATCCAGTCTTTGATGCGGCCCGGGACCGGCTTCCAGGTGTTATGAATCACGCCCAGGGCGGCGTAACAGTGGCGGATCTCGTTCGGAGTGATAACCCGCGCGGCCACCAGATCGTAAACCTGGTCCAGGCTGATCTTCTGGCGCCGGAGCTTCTTCCAAATCGAATAGAGCCGTTTCACTCTCCCGTCCACGCTCACAAAGGGCACTTCCGCTTCCTTCATCTTCTCTTCGATTCTACTAGTTACGCCTCTTAAGAAAACTTCGGTTTCCGCGCGTCGCTTCTCAAGTTGCTCCGAGAGTTCTCGATAGTCATCAGGGTGCAGATGACGGAAAGCGAGATCCTCCAACTCGCCTCTTAACTTGCCCATGCCCAGACGGTGGGCGATGGGAGCAAAGATATCCATGGTCTCTTCAGCAATGCGTTTTCGCTGCTCCGGGTTGAGATAGTGAAGTGTGCGCATGTTATGGAGGCGGTCGGCAAGTTTCACCAACACGACCCGAACGTCGTCAACCATAGCTAGCAGCATCTTGCGCACGTTCTCGGCTTGTTGCTCTTCGCGGGAGACATTGCTGATTTGCGCAATCTTGGTCAACCCGTCTACCAAATGCGCTATCTCCGGCCCGAAGTATTCATTGATCGTATCAAGGTCGACGAGCGTGTCCTCCACCACGTCGTGTAACAGGCCGGTAGCAACGGACACTTCGTCGAGTTTCATATCCGCCAGGATGTCGGCGACCTCAAGAGGGTGAACGAGATACGATTCGCCGGAGGCACGTTTTTGTCCTTTATGTTCGCGCGCAGAAAATAGATAGGCCCGCCGCAGCAGATCCAGATCCGCCTGCGGATGGTTGCTGGCAACCTTCTCGACAATGTCCTCAATACGAATCATCTGTTGATTTGCGAATTGTGACTTCGACGCGCGCATCGAAATGCTGATTCCCGATTATAACAAAACAGGTGATGCCCGACTCGAAATCGAGCATCACCCATTGGCGATTATGCTTATTTATGAGTTTTGTGATCCGCTAGGGCTAACTTGTGGGTGGCGAGGCGGCTTTCTTGGCATCTTCTTCAGCTTGTTTCTTTTTGTTTGCCTCGCTCAACTGGGTCGTGCGTTTCTGTGCCTCTTCGCGTTGCTTATCGAGCTCCGCCTTTTGATCCATTTTGCCGTCCATCTCTGCCAGCTTGAAAGCTTCCGACAACAGATTTGTCTTGTAAGACCAGGCCGATTCGCTGTTGGGATCAAACTTAATTGCGTTCTCCACTTCTTCAAGGCCCCGCTTCACACACATCTGAGCTGTGTCGAAGTCTTTTTGATCCTTGGGTTTCCTGTAGGAGACGGTGACCCTACCCTCAGCGGCGGTGGTAATCTTGTTCGTCGGCAAGTCGGTAATCTGGAAGGAACAATTCCAGTCTTTGCTGGCGAGCACGATATAAGCCTCAGCGCGTTTGTCTGGCTCCACCCGCCCATCATTTGCCCGGGCGATAATCCAATCTCTAAGTTTCTCGTCCTCTTTAATCTTTTCGTAGAGAAAGGCGATCGCCTTGTACGCCTCGTCATTCGTTGGCTCAGAATCCAGGATCTTTCTATAAGCATCAATAGCCGCGCGGGCTTTGGCAATGTTCTCGGGCGTATTGACACCGGTACGATACTGGGCGTGAACAGTCCGGGCAATAAACAGAGGCGCCGTCTTGCTATTGGGATCGAGATCCAAAGCGCTCCTGGCGTGTTGCTCCGCTTCGACAAAATGCCCTTCACGATAAGTGCGGGCTGCCTCGTTTAGTTCATTCTTGGCTCTTATCCTATTGACGACGCCACAGCCCGAACTGGTGGCAATAACAACTGCCAGGGCGACTGCGATCCTAGCTTGAGAGAGTTTCATTTATCGGTGGCTCCATTGTTGACTGGCAACTATGCGGCAGGCCAGAGATCGAAGCTCGTGAAGTATCCTAAGCTCTATTGAGGCAGATCATCTACCTGCAAACCAACCGGGTTAGCGCCAGCACCTTTTATCGCGTCGATAACCTTCACCACCTCTTCATATCTAAGCCCGCGGGGGGCTTTGATGAACACCGTCTTCTCAATGCGATCCTGCTCCGGTATATCAGTGCGCGTTTCCATGCCAGGTTTATACGCTCGCTGCTCCTTGCGCTGCTGAAACACCTGCGTCAACTTCTGAGACAAGAAGGCCGTGTCGTTTACGGATCCCATCGAGTCCTGGTTAAGTTTGATTTGAAGATCGTTTGAGATGGAGACGACGAGTGTCAGTGGATTTGGCTTTAGTTGACTGAGGTCCTCGTTTGGATCTCTCTGCGTGGGAATATCCGCCTTGAAGCGGCTCGGCTTGAGCGGCGTGATCACCATGAAGATGATCAACAACACCAGAAGGACATCAATTAGCGGCGTCACGTTGATGTAAGGCACGGCTTTCGAGCCGCCGTTGTGTCCTTTTTTTTCACCATCCATAGACATGAATTTACTCCTCGAGAATCGGTGCAAGCAACTACTGGCAACGCGGAAGTCAGCTAGGTGGCTGGCGCTGGAGCGGCCGCACCGCCCTTCTTCTTGTCAGCTACCAATCCAATCTTATCTACGCCGAGGCCCCGAACCTCATTGATGACGTTGACCACATCACCATATGAGACATTGACCCCGCTCTTGATGTAGACAATCCGGTCCTCCTCGCTTTTCATTTTCTCTAACATCGGGCCGACCTTGGTTTTGATGTCTTCCTGGGGCACTCTCTGCTTACCAAGATAGTACTCGCCGTTGTTAGGGATGGAGATCACAATCGACGACTCTTTGATAATTCTGGGATCGATATCAGGGTGCGTCAGGCCCGAAGGGAGAGCCACCGTAATGCCGTGTTGCAGCAATGGTGTCACGACCATGAAGATGATCAACAACACCAACATAATATCGACCATCGGGGTGACATTGATCTCAGATTGAAAGCCACCCTGGTCGCCACCACTCATTCCCATAACAAATTCCCCTTTCGCAAAACCGTTGCCAGGGCACGCGCGATGCGCGCCCGTTTATTACCACCCGACAAAACAGCTTGGCCTTATGGCTTCAATTGCTTGGTGCGATTCTTAATGAAGTAGTCGACCAGCTCTGAAGCCGAATTGTCCATCTCAACCACGAACCCATCGACCTTCCCGGTGAAGTAATTGAAGAGCCACACCGCCGGGATTGCTACGAGCAAACCAAGCGCGGTGGTAAACAAAGCCTCAGAAATACCACCCGCGACGGCGCCGATACCCGCTGTTTCCGCATTCTTCATTCCACGGAATGCATTGATGATTCCAAACACCGTCCCAAAGAGACCCACAAACGGAGCGGTCGAACCAATCGTCGCCAAACCAGACAAGCCCCGTTTGAACTCGGCAGTCTTGATTGCGATCGCGCGTTGTAGCGCCCGCTTGGAAGCCTCAATCTCATCGCCGGAGATATCTGACGATTGCCCGTGGGCCCGAAACTCCTGCAAACCGCTGCTCACCACCATCGCCAGGTGCGACTTGCGGTGCTTGTCGCTAATGTTGATGGCTTCTTCGATGCGATCGTTCTTCAGTGCCTGCGCAACACGCGGAGCAAATTCGCGCGACTGTTTCTTGGCGGCGGAGTAAGTCAGATACCGCTCAACCATGATCGCAATTGAATAGACCGACATAATTAAGAGGATCACGACAACGGCAATCGCGACGGTGCCCATGCTCTTCACCATCTGAGTTAGGGAAAAGTGATCCGATGCGGCGCCTTCTGCAGGTGCTGCTTGCCACAAGAAAATGAAGAGGCTAAAGGCTTTTGTTCCTAGCAGACTTGTTAGAATAGTCACGGTAAACCCTCCAAACGTTTTTTCAACATTGAAAGCTAGCAGGGGTCGGCAGAATGAGACCCCCGCGGAGCCTCACCTGACAGATGACCTTCCGCAGTTATTGAGCCACGAAGTTGTAAGTAATGACGCCGGTCACCTTCACCGGCTGTCCGGAGAGCTTCGTAGGCGAGAACCTCGCTCCGCGAGCAGCTCCAACTGACACGGCCTGCAGCAACGGATGTCCGGATATTGCGCGTGCGGAAATCACGCTACCGTTCTCATCGATGGTGACCTGGACCACTACGGTTCCGGAGGCGTGTGCTTGCCGGGCGATTGGCGGATACGCCGGTTTCGGCAGACTAATAGCCTTTCCGTTCAGGACGCCGCCAGAAATCGGGGCTCTTGGTGGAGTCGGCGCGGGGGGCGGCGGCGGTTCAGCGATGTCAACCCTGGTTGGAGCAGAGACTATTCCCGTGCCGCTTCCCGGCCCAGCCGCCATCGGTGCCGCGGCATTTGAATCGCCAGTGCCAATCTGGGTGACGACGCCGCGCCTGACAGGCGGCACGTCACTGGCCTTGGCCGAGATCTCCTTGGGAACCAGTTCCGTACGCGAGACGTCCGCAATCAGTTCTCTTCTGACGTCTACGTTCTGTTCTACCTTTGTCGGCTTGGGCGCCTCGTCCGGTTTGTCCGCCTTCTGCTGCGGGGGCACCGGTACCGGTGCAACCAGAGTGATCAGGTCGAGATTCTGGTTCTCCAGGTGCGCGTCATACCAGTAGATACCAGCAACGAAAAATGCGATGCCCAGCACGGCATAGACGGCGACAGTGATTAGAATGAACGAGCCTTTTCGCGAAAGGTCGCCTTTGTGCGAACTCGACTCTACTAAGTTGTCGAACATGTATTTCTCCTCCCTATTCCGATGCCAAATGGATCAGGGTAAAACTTTTAGCAATTAGGGCTCTCCAAGGTCGCTGCGGGCTCGCCTGAATATTAATTAAAGAAGGGGAAACAGCAGCTCTACGATCCGAGCTCAAATTAGATTTGAAAAAAGCCGCTGTGCGAGAAAAAACTCGCCGGCCCCTCAACAGATCGCCACGTCTCCAACCATTCGCTTACGATGCGCGGTCGACTTTTGAGTATTTAATTGGCCAGCAACGGCGGCAGTCTATGCCTCAACACGTCGCAAAGTCAAGAGCAAAATCGAAGTTATTAAAGGGTTGTTTCGGAAGCGCATCGGGCCCCCTCAGGCATGACAAGTGCGAACTAAACAGCACCGCGCGGATGCTTTTCCGCTCGCGCAGAAAGAGGCTCGGCCTTCACCTTACTACTGCCGGCACGCGGCGAGCGAGTTGTCACAGGAGCTGCCCCCAACGCAGTTGCTTTGTTAGCAGCCTCAATACGCTGCTCCCACCAAACCATGATCGGGCTGGCTACAGCGATTGAAGAATAAGTACCGACGATCGTGCCGATTAGCAATGCCAATGAAAACCCGCGCAGCACGTCGCCACCGAAAATAACCATGGCCAGAACGGAGAGAATGATGAGTCCCTGGGTTATAACGGTTCGCGAGAGCGTCTGATTAATTGAGTCGTTCGTGATCTTGTAAAGCGAGTCGCGCCGGTGAAGACGGCGATTCTCTCTAACGCGATCGAAGACGACGATCGTGTCATTAACCGAGGCGCCGACGAGTGTCAACAAAGCAGCAATAACGGTAAGACTAACTTCCCACTGGAAGATCGAGAAGAACCCCAGGGTCACCAGGACGTCGTGAAACACAGCGATCACGGCCGCGGCTCCGTAGGTCCATTCGAAGCGGAAGGCAATATAGACAAGCATGCCTACCAGGGCGGCCAGCGTCACCGCAATGGCTTTATTTCGAAGCTGAGCTCCCGCCACCGCTCCCACCGCCTCGGTACCGAGGATTTCATAAGCCTCGCGCTCCGGGCCGATCGTGTTCAAGGCATCACGAACTCTCTTTCGGCCCAGTTCAACTTCAGTCTGCGATTGTTCACCAGCCGCACCCTCAAGCGGCAACTTAATCAGGAAAGTGTCCGATCGATCGGTTACGCCTTGGATGGTTGCGTCCGCCAACCCCTGCCGGGCTAAGGTCTCGCGGATTGCTTCCGCGGTCGTCGGCCGGTTGAACTTCGTGGTAACGACGGTCCCGCCTTTAAAGTCGACTCCCAGGTTAAAAGCGCCGTCGGGATTCTTCAATTGTCGAAACATAGCCGAACCCAGGCCCGCCAACATCAGGAAAACTGAGATCCCAATAAACAGGCGGCGCCGTCCGAGCCAATCAAAGTTAATGCTTTTAAAGACTTGAATCATAAGACCCAGAGGAAGTTGTTGCTGACGAGCAACTGGCGGCTCGTCGTCGTTAGATACTCAATGTCTCAAGGCGGCGCTTGCGACCCAGTTGCCACATGAAAATCGTGCGCGAAACGTATACGGCTGAGAAAAGATTTATTACCAGGCCAAGAACAAGCGTGACTGCAAATCCTCGCAGTGGTCCCGTACCGAAGACAAACAGGAACAG
>JACCUI010000278.1 GCA_013811945.1 Pyrinomonadaceae bacterium
TTACCGCACCGGCAACGGCCTGGGTTACACGACCTCCTACACTGTGGCCGGCCGCAACTGGGGCTGGGAGCTCTTCGCTGAAGGATTTACTCGCGACTACCGCGCCGACGTGGGATTCTTTCAACGCACCAACTCAAACTTTAATGGTTTTTTCCTGCGCTACAACTCCGATCCCCAACCCAAGAAGAAACTGATTTCATATCACTTGCATCAGTTTACCCATATCGATTACAACTGGCAGGGGCGCCTTTACGCATACGAGACTGAGTTCGTTTTCGAACTGTCACTGCCGCGCAGTAGCCATTTTGGAGCCTTCTATGAGCCGGGTTACGAGCGACTGTTCGATCACGAGTTTGGCGCGACCCGGCAGGCTCGCCCGTGCCAGCCGTTTGCAGTATCCAATAAATGCACCTTCTACGGAGAGGACACTGAGCGCTCGTCAAGGAAGAACCACTTCTCAGTTTTTGGCGGGTCGAACTACAGCAAGGAGGTGCAGTTCAATGGCCAGGTCACGTACCGGCTCGGACACTTCGATCTGGATTTTGGCAACGGAAGGAAGTATCCGCGCGTCAGCCCCGCAGCCCTGCTGCTGGGACAGAGTGCCCCGCTTGATCCGGGCCGCGGCAATCTCCTGCAGCTAACCGGCGGTATCACTTTCCAGCCTACCAACGAGTTGCGCACGCAGTTCAATCTGGTGAAGCAGCGCCTGGTGAGGAACGATACGGGACGGACCGCGTTTGATGTCAACATTCTTACTCTCCGTGGCACGTACCAGTTTACCAAGGCTACGTTCGCGCGCGCTATTATCGATTACAACACTCTCAGCCAAAGGGCGCGAGCTCAGTTTCTCGCAGGTTGGACACCGAGCCCGGGCACGTCGTTCTATGTTGGTTATAACGACGACATGAACTTGAATGAGGTTAATCCGTTTACCAGAGAGATCGTTCCCGGGTTCCGTCGCAACAGCAGAACGTTTTTCATCAAGACGTCTTACTTGTTCCGCAAGAGTTTTGGTTCGTAGCGGGGTTTCGGCTCGGCGTCCCTCTAGTATCGACTTTATATTAACCACCTCATGCTCTTCGAGCGGCGACCCTCTAATAGCAAGGCTGGCTATCCATCGCTAACGTCGGGGTCATTGAGCTTAATAACACCTCACGGCTAGCTCGTGGGTTCTCCGAGGACTGATTGATGCTTTTCGCCCTCAATGTTAAGGTCTAATGAAAATCCCCCCTTGACTTTCCAACTTCAGGAGAACCGCATGACTCGCTTAGTAAAGACTTTGACTATCGCACTACCGTTGCTTTTTGCCGCAGCCTGTGCAAATCCTGCAACAGACAAACCGAAAGCTGTAACTAGTGAAGCAGCCCCGGCGGCGCCGGCACCCGTCGCAGGAGAGAAGTATTCGATAACCGCGGACAACTCAAAGATTGAGTTTGTAGGCTCCAAAGTCACCGGCAGTCATAATGGCTCATTCGGAAAATTCTCCGGCGCCATTGATTACCTGGGCCAACCAGAAAAGAGTCGCGTGACCATCACGATCGATCTCGATTCGCTGACGGCGGACGATCCGAAACTCACCGCTCATCTGAAGACCGCCGATTTCTTCGACGTGGCTAAATATCCGCAAGCAACTTTCCAGTCAACCGAAATAAAAGTTGGCGGCGACAAAGGCGCCTCGCACACCATTACTGGCAACCTGCAGCTGCATGGAGTACTAAATCAATAACCTTCCCAGCGATAATTGCGAGTAGCCCAGGTGCTATGACCGTCGACAGCACTTTCTCGATTAACCGCAAAGACTTCGGAATCAACTATGCAGGAGCATCCGACAACCTCATTCGTGATGACGTTGTGCTTACGCTTCGTGTTCGAGGTGTGAAATCGTAGTGAGTCTCTGATGAAGTCAGTCAGCCTCTCTAAGTCCGTAGCGGACTAAAAAAAGCAAATTGTTCCGGTGTCCCTCCCAAGAAACTCCTGACGGCGGAGGCTAGCTAAGCTCCATCGTGAGTAGAAGTTAGAGAAAGAGTGACGAAAATCTACGAAATGGTTCCGCAGGGGTTTCTTTTGGACATCTGCAGGTGGTTTCGCCTGCTCTGAAACTCCGTGGGCACCCCACGTTGCCGTGGCGAAATCTTAAGTGAATCGAAACCTGGGGCGCCCACGGAGTGGCGCCCCTACAATGTGGCGGAGGCGGACAACTTCCTTGATGGGAATCAAGCAGCACCCCACGTTGCGGTGGTGAAATGTATTGAGTGAAATCGAGAACTATTGCAGGACGCTGGCTATTGCTCTCACCACGCGCTCGACATCCTGTTCCGACGTTTGCCAGTTGCAGACACTGACGCGCATGGCACGGCGGCCGCGCCAGGTTGTGCCACCAAAAAATGCTTCGCCGGTTTTTAGTATCGCCGCGATGACTTCATCAGTACGGCGGTCGTGATCTTCTTCCGTAGCACCGGTCCTCTGATCCAGGAAGCGGACCAGTCCCTGATTGATTACCGGTTTCCACATCACCTCAACGCCCGGCTGTTCGCCGATCCCGGTAACGATTGCAACCGCGTGACGGCAGCAGCGTTCGATCAAATCTGCAATTCCATCACGCCCGAGCTGGCGCAGCGCCGCGTACGCAGGGAAGGCGCGAGCGCGGCGCGACCATTCGGGATTCCAGTCCATCTGGTCGCGCGCGTCGGCGGCATGCGTTAGATAGGAAGCGCGCAGCGAAAGGGAAGCGCGATGCGCCTCGGGGTCGGCAACGAAAGCAAAGCCGGAATCGAAGGGAACGTTGAGCCACTTGTGTCCATCCGTAGCCCACGAGTCGGCCTCCTCAACTCCCATGACAAGATGGCGTAGCCCCGGACTCGCAGCCGCCCATAAGCCAAAGGCGCCATCAACGTGCACCCACGCGCCGTAGCGTTTCGCGATGGGAATCAGGGTTGCAAACGAATCGTAAGCGCCGATGTTGATGTCGCCGGCCTGCAGGAGCACGAGTGTTGGGGCATCGTCCGCCTTACTCAACTCTTCCTCGAGCGCGTCCGCGAGCAGCCGGCAGTGATCATCGACCGGAAGCAGTTTTATGTGCGCCTGGCCAAAGCCAAGCAAACGCACCGCGCGTTCGAACGAGCCGTGACGTTCCTTACTCGAGAGAATGCGAATCGGTGGTGCGCCGTACAAACCCTGACTTTCGACGTCCCACCCATGCCTGCTGAGCAGCGCGTGTCGCGCAGCCGCGAGACAGGTGACGTGGGCCATCTGGCAGCCAGTGACGAGGGCGAAACTGGCTGATGGAGGCAGGCCCAGGATGTCCTTCAACCAGGTGCCGACTGTTTCTTCCACCGCCGCGGCGGCGGGCGAGCAGGCGTAAAGCGCGGCATTCTGTTGCCAGGCGGACGTAAGCCAATCGGCCGCGACCGCGGCGGGTAGGGCACCGCCGATCACCCAACCGAAAAACCTTCCCCCCGCGGAGCCGAGTAGTCCACCTTCGACGTCGCGCACCAGCTCTTCAATTACCTGACGGGGCGGCACGCCCGCTTGTGCGAGCGGCTTGTCTAGGTGCGCTCTTAGCCCCGCCGCGTCGGCAGTTGCAGCTACCGACGATTCGTCCAGGTGTTCAAGGTGGGAGATGGCACGATCGAAAGCTACGTCCAGGGCGTCACGAAAATCAGGAGCGAGTTTTTGCATGATCGTAGTTTAGGATGTTGTTAGACTGGAGGCTACCCCGAATGTGGCGGTGGAAGTGTGAGGATCGCAGCGTTTCTTTTATGGCTTCGTTCAATTAGAATCGCACCAGCTTTGCTAGCTCTCGTCAGGACTGGTGCCGTGCTAAACAAAACTCGTCACACTCGCAAAACCATGTCGCGTCATTCTCCCAGGATACCGTCGCTTCAATCTCGCCGGACAATGTCGAAGTTAAAGAATACAGTCTTTGCTTTATCGATCGCGTTATTGATCGCGGCGGTCATCTCGCCAGCGGCGTTAACAACGGTTGTCGCTGAAGACTGGCCACAGTTTCGCGGGCCTAACGGGAGCGGCGTTTCGGCATCTACCGGGCTTCCAGTTGAGTTTGGTCCTGGAAAGAATGTAATTTGGAAAACTGCACTTCCACCGGGCCATTCGTCTCCTGTGCTGACAAAGAATCGCATCTTCGTCACTGCGCACACAAAAGAGAAGGAGAACTACAAGCTACTAGTCATCTGTCTCGACCGCCAGACAGGAAAGCTCCTCTGGCAGCGCGAAGTGCGCCGCGCGGGTGTGGGCCGCTTGCAGAACGTCAATGGGCCCGCTTCGCCAACCCCCGTCACAGACGGGTCGAATGTCTACGTCTTCTTTCAAGAGTTCGGATTGGTTTCTTTTGACGGCGCCGGCAAGGAGCGGTGGCGGCTCCCGCTTGGACCGTTCAACATGTTCTACGGCTTCGGGGCATCACCGATCCTCGTGGACGACAAAGTAATCTTGCCTGTAGATCAAGACAGCCCAAGCTCATACCTAGTAGCGGTCGATAAGAACAGTGGTCGTGTGCGTTGGAAAGTTGACCGGCCCGTAGTCATTTCAGGTTACTCGACACCGATCATTTATCAACCAAAGCAGGGTCCGAAGCAGATTGTTATTCCCGAATCGTTTCAACTCTCGGCTTATTCGGTTGCCGACGGCAAAAGAGTCTGGTGGGTTCGCGGGCTTGCGTGCGAGATGAAATCGATTGCCAGCCACGATGGGGAATATCTGTACATCAATGGATGGGGCTTTCCGCAAAATCAACCCGGAGAGCAGGTAGGGACAATTCCCTTCGATGAGGCGCTGCCCAGGTACGACAAAAATAGCGACCAGCAGATCGCAAAGTCGGAGGTATCCGGGGCGGAGAAGATGGACAAGATGTTGAAGATGTTAAATGAGGCGTTCGAGGCGTTTGATATGGACCGCGATGAGAAGTTGAACGCTAAAGATTGGGAAGTCTTCCGCGCGATGATGGCTTCTGAGAATGGCTTGCTCGCAATCAAGCTGGGCGGACAGGGCGATCAAACCTCGACTGCGATCCGTTGGCGCTATAACAAGCCGGTGCCGCAAGTCCCTTCCACCCTTCTCTACAAAGGCGTTCTATACTTGATCAATGATAGCGGGATTCTGCTCTCGTTTGATCGAGCGACCGGACAGGTGATCAAGCAGGGACGCCTGCACGGGGCTATTGATAAATACTTTTCGTCCCCCGTCGCGGCGGACGACAAGGTTTTCCTGATCGGTCAGGGCGGTCAGGTGTCTGTGTTGAGG
>JACCUI010000026.1 GCA_013811945.1 Pyrinomonadaceae bacterium
CGATCTCCCTCACCTGACCAAGCAACTCAATAAATGTAGGGTCACCCGACAGGTCTGTGCGCAGCACCAGCGTGTTGAGGAAAAACCCGATCAAAGCTTCGGTCTCGATCCCTTTGCGGTTGGCGATCGGCGAGCCCACAAGAATGTCTTCCTGTCCGGTGTAACGAGAGAGTAAGGTCTGAAAGGCCGCCAGCAGCGTCATGAAGAGAGTCACACGTTCGCGCTGGCTCAAAGTCTTGAGTTGCGCGGTCAACCTGTTAGGCAACACTAGAGATTGAGACGCACCGCGGAAGGTTTGCCTCGCCGGGCGTGGTCGGTCGCTTGGGAGTTCCAAGACAGGAAGACTTCCACTCAACTGCTTTTTCCAGTACAAGAGTTGTCGCTCAAGCCTCTCACCACGGAGCCACTCGCGCTGCCAAACAGTATAGTCTGCATACTGGACCTTTAATTCCGGTAGTGGCGAAGGCTTCCCCATGGAGTAGGCTTCGTAGAGCGCTGTGAGCTCTTGGAAAAATACTCCTATAGACCAGTCGTCAGAGATAATGTGGTGCATGGTGAGGAGCAGTACGTGCTCCTTGTCCCTTAGCCGAAGCAACCTGGCGCGCACTAACGGACTGCGCGCCAGGTTGAAGAGTCGCCGTCCCTCCTCAATTACTAGATGTCGCAACTCGGCCTCGCGTCGACTCTCCGGCAGTTCGCCGAGGTCGATCATCGGCAGTGCCAGGTCCAGAGTCGGCACGACCACCTGCGCAGGCTCTCCATTCATGATCTCAAAGGCGGTCCGTAAGGATTCATGACGCCGCACAATCTCGTTGAGGCTTCCTTTCAGCGCCGCCATGTTGAGTGGGCCGGTCAGACGCACGGCAGCCGGGATGTTATAGAAGGAGCTCTCAGGCTCCAACTGATCGAGAAACCAAAGACGCTGTTGGGCAAAAGATACGGGAAAGACGAAGGCTTCCTGCGCGATCATATTGTTCTTACTTCCTTCGAACACTTCCTTTTGAAATTCAGTAACCGCTGGCGCTTTACTGTATGTTGCGCACATCAAGTAGTGGAATCAATCGCAGATGAATACAGATACTTAAATGCAAACGGTAATAAGATCTGTGTCTGTCCATGTGTATCTGTGGTTGTTTTTTTTCCTTTGTCCCTCATCTGCGTGTGCCGATCATATAACCATTGAATTACAAAGGGACTTGGCAGGTTTCTGACTCTTCACCGATCAACCAATGCGGTTCCCGAGACTCCACCTGGTAGCGAGGGATTGGAAAATAATTGCAAAGCTGTTTCACTTCAGCTTGAACGGACTCACTGATAGTTTGATCCAATTCATAGTCACTTTCACCCAGCACTTTTACCGACGAAAGAACCTGATGTATCAGGTCGGCACACTGCGGCATTTCACTTTCGCTCATTCCCCTGAAAGCCAGACTATTAGTACCTAAACGCATGCCGCTGGTCACCAATGCGGTCTTCTTATCCCCTGAAATCCTATTCTTATTGACGATGATATTGCACTCTTCCAGCGCACGTTCGGCGATCACTCCTGTCACACCGCTGGCAAGAACATCGATGAGCACAATGTGATTGTTGGACCCACCTGTAAGCACCCTGTATCCTTTATCAGCAAAACACTTAGCAAGAACTCTCGCGTCCGTCACGATCCGTTTTGCTAACGTTCTGAAGTCCGGTGTTGCCACCATCGCCAATGCTCTGGCCTTGGCGGCAATCACGCTCAGATTAGGAGTTCCCTGAAAGAAAGGGAAGACCGCGCGCTGAATGGTTTCAGACAGCTTTTTCTTTCCATCTGGACCAGGATTTTCATAGTCCTTTCCCATCAGGATCAGGCCGCCACGTGGTCCGTATAGCTGCTTGTACGTGCTGGTCGTCGTGAAATGGGCATGGTCAATCGGGCTGGGATGCTCGCCGGCAACGACAAGCCCGGCAATGTGCGAAATATCAGCGAGTAGAAAGGCTCCCACCTGATCAGCTATTTCACGGAATCGTTTGAAATCGATGATTCGAGGATACGCGCTGGCCCCGCAGATGATCAATTTTGGTTTGAACTGCCGGGCCAATCTATGGACTTGATCATAATCGATGAAGCCTTCTTGATTGAGACCGTATCCTATCGCATTGAAATATCGGCCTGAGACTGACGCTTTGGCTCCATGCGTGAGATGTCCTCCGGAATCGAGTTCGAGTCCTAGTATCGTATCCCCCGGCTTAAGCAGGTTGAACATTACGATCTGGTTCGCAGAGGTTCCAGAATGCGGCTGGACGTTGGCGTAAGACGCCTTAAATGCAGTTTTGGCGCGCTCGATCGCTAACCGCTCGATCTCATCGACGATCTGGCAACCAGCATGAAACCTCGCCCCTGGATATCCTTCGGTGGTCACGTTACTTGTCACCATGCTCTCGCAAGCAAGAACAGATGGGTCAGCGACGCTTGACGCTGCGATCATCGCCAGCGTGTTATTTTGACGGCGGTACTCTTGATCGAGCAGTTCGTAAAGGGCAGGGTCATCCTTTTGTAGAAGCTCAATTCCGCGCTGCGCGAATTCTGCAAGTGTGGTCTTGTTTTCCATTAGCCCTTTCTGATTTTCAGCTGCTGGCTGCTTCTAAACACCTTCTTGAACCTTCCTTTTAATCTTCAGAAACCGTTAGCAGTCCCTGTGAAGATAGCTTTGCACGGTATAGCTCTCGCGGGATCGGCACTATTGCAGGTGTCTGAAGTCGAGCGCCACTGTCCTTGGCTTTCTCAATGGCTTCGGAGAGTCCGGCCACGGTCGGTGTCTCGAAAAAGCAGCGCAGGGGCAACTCCACCTGACAGGCTTCTTGAACCCGCGAGATGACCTGCGTGGCTAGCAACGAGTGCCCGCCCAACTCAAAGAAGTTGTCGTTGACGCCCACCTGTTCCACTCCCAGCACTTTCATCCAGATTTCTGTCAGCGCCTCTTCGACCGGGGTCCGTGGTGCTACGAAGACTCCTTCCAGCTTGGGCCTGGCTTGGTCGGGAACTGGAAGCGCGCGGCGGTCCACTTTGCCGTTGGGCGACAGCGGCAGGGCATCTAACAGCACGAAGGCAGCGGGCACCATATATTCAGGCAGCTTCCCTCTCAAGAATCGCCGCACGTCATTGATCAGTAGATTCGGGCTGTTCCAGATCGGCTCTGACCCGGAGTGTGGCTGGCCGCCATTCCCGCTCGTCCGCTTGCCATTCTCGGATGGCCGTACCGCATAGAGGTCATAGAGGCCAGTATCTTTGAGCAAAGGATGCTGCTGGACGGATAGCTCATATCCATGTCTCTCGAGCAGCGTCGTAATGCGCTCCAGCCGACCGTCAGTGTTGTTAATCTCTACCACAAGCTGCTTAATCTTGGGCCAGTCCTCTTCCTGGATACCGACAAGTACATCCAGTTCACTCTTCTCCACGTCAATCTTCAGCAGATCGATTCGCTTGACATCATTCTCGCGAATCACATCAGAGATCGTTTTCAACTGGCAAGTAATACGCTCACTCCTTAGCCGCTCTGTCAGTAACTCGTCAATCTCCTGATTCGACAGCACTGCCTTACTCGCACCTTCCTGCTGTTGGCTAAGCAAGAAAGATTTGACGACCTCACGCTCATCTGCAAAATCTGCGAAGCGTCCCGAGATGATGGAAACGTGAGGATAATAAGTAAACGTATCACTCTTGGCTTCGCTAGAGAGGCCACACTCAAACAGCTTTACATTCAAGCCATAGAGTGCGGCGTTGAGGCGCAGTGCCTCAAAGATAGGCGGGATCGGTTCAAATGCATAAATGACAGGATCTTTACACATTTGACCTACGAAGAGCGTGAAGAGGCCGATGTTGGCTCCCACATCGAAGATGCAATCCCCATCATTCAGAGTGATTCCATGCCTTAAATAATCTTCCTCTTCAAAGATCTCCTTATAGCTAAAGTCCGTCTCATTCTTGTTTTGGGAAACGATCACCATACCATTCGGCAACTCATACTGTGTATGGTCAGTGAGCAGGTCGTCCTTTTCAAAGCGAAGCAGCTGCCGAACCGTAAACGCCTGCTGCTCATTAGGAACAAGATAGGCCACGAGGCGCTTGTCCCCAGGCGCATACTCCCGAGCCATAACGGCAGCTTCCTGAATGCCTGAGTGTTGTTTCAGTGCGGCCTCGATCTCGCCCAACTCAATACGGTGGCCGCGGATCTTCACCTGAAAATCCATCCGCCCGAGCAATTCGATGTTGCCATCCGCCTGCCAGCGCGCCAGGTCTCCCGTCTTGTAAAGCCGATCGCTCACCTCGGCGCTGAACGGATTGGGAATGAACTTTTCTGCGGTCAACTCCAGTCGGTTGAAGTAACCGCGCGCCAGACCCACACCGCCAAGGTGCAACTCCCCCGGCACCCCGACCGGCACCGGTTGCAACCTCGCATCCAAGATGTAGGCTAGCTGGTTCGCCATCGGCCGACCATAGGGAATACTTCTCCACGTCGGGTCGGTCTTTTCGACCTCGTAGATGATCGAATGGATCGACGCCTCCGTTGCGCCCCCCATCACGATCACCTCGACACCCGCGGCCAAGGCTTTCAGCCGATCCGGCAATGTCACCTCAACCCAATCTCCGCCAAGCATCGCTAAACGCAAATCTGGTAGTCGCGTCTTAGCTCGCTCGCCGACGTGCTCGACCAACATCTCGAGCAGTGACGGAGCTGAATTCCACACTGTCACGCGGTGCTGCGCCATCAGCTTAGCCCAGTGCGCCGGGTCGCGCTCTGCGGACGCCGCCGGCATCACGATCGCAGCTCCGGATGCGAGCGTGCCCAAAACCTCGTAGACGCACATGTCGAAGCTCAGGGACGAGAGCGCCAGCACCCGATCTCTGGGGCCCACAGCGAAGCGCCGGTTGAGGTCTGTAAGGTTGTTGACCACCCCGCGATGGCGGATGGCGATGCCTTTAGGCTTGCCAGTTGAACCTGAGGTGTAGATCACATAGGCCAAGTTGTCGGGCGTCACGGCCGCATCTGGGTTCTCCGCGCTCTCCCGTGCAATGATCTTCCAGTCTGCGTCCAGACAGACGACCTTGGCACCGTGGTCAGGCAACCTTTCCAGCAAGTGCCGCTGCGTCACCAGCACCGAGGTCTGCGTGTCTTCCAACATGAAGGAAAGCCGCTCGGACGGGTAAGCCGGATCCAAAGGCACATATGCCCCACCAGCCTTGAGAATGCCGAGAATACCGACGACCATTTCGAGCGAGCGCTCCACAGAGATACCCACGCGCACATCAGGTTCGACGCCGAGCGAGCGTAGATGATGCGCTAATTGATTGGCACGCTGATTTAATTCACCGTAGGTCAGTTGTTCGTTCTCGAAGAGCACGGCTATGGCATTAGGCGGTTCCTCCACCTGTTGCTCAAACAGCTGATGCAAACATGTACCTTCAGGATAATCTGTCTGAGTGGCATTCCACTCAACGAGTAGCTGTTGGCGTTCTTCCTCAGTTAAGAGCGGCAAGCTTGAGATGCGCTTGTCGGGATCGGCGACTACGACTTCGAGCAGCACTTGAAAATGTCCGATCATGCGATTGATCGTCACCGCGTCGAATAGATCGGTTTTATACTCCAAACGCCCCCGCAGACCTTCCGCCTGTTCGACCATGTGTAGGACCAAATCAAACTTCGCAGTCCAGTGATCAACCTGCAGCGGGTTCAAGGCTAGACCCGAGAACTCCAGCGGTGGCATCGGCGCATTCTGAAGACCGAATACTACTTGAAATAGCGGGTTATGGCTCAGGCTGCGCTCCGGCTGCAATTCTTCGACCAGTTTCTCAAAGGGTAGGTCCTGGTGCGCGTAGGCCCCCAGCGCGACCCCTCGGACGTGAGCGAGTAGCTCGCGAAACGTGGGATCACCGGATAGATCAGTGCGAAGGACCAACATGCTGGCGAAGGACCCGATCAGATCCTCAATCTCCGCTCGGTTGCGGCCCGCGATTGGCGAGCCGACCACAATGTCTTCTAGCCCCGTGTAACGAAAGAGCAGCATCTGGAACGCTGCGAGCAATGTTATGAACAGCGTTACGCCCTCCCGCTGACTCAACCTTTGCAGCTCCTCACTTAGCTTCTTCGAGAGCAAGAAGGATTGGTGCGAGCCCTGAAAGCTCTGCACCGCCGGTCGCGGTCTCGCCATCGGCAATTCTAATATCGCGGGAGCGCCCTCAAGCCGCTGTTTCCAGTACGAGAGTTGCTTCTTCAAGACCTCACCTGAAAGCCACTGGCGCTGCCAGACAGCATTGTCGGGGTACTGAATCGGCAACTCCGCCAGCGGCGAGGGCTTCTGCACGGAGAAAGCTTCGTAGAGCACTGCGAGTTCTCGAAGGAAGACCCCCATGGACCAAAGATCATAGACGCTGTGGTGCACGTTAAGCAGGAGCACGTGCTCCTCTTCATCCAACCGCAGCAAGCTAACCCTTAAGAGTGGGCCTTGAGACAGATTGAAGGGCTGCCGGGCCTCCTCCGTCGCCAGACGTAAGACTTGTGCCTCCCGCTCAGTTTCGGGCAGCTCACTGAAGTTGACTTTCGACAGCGTCAGGCTCTGGGCTGGAGCAATCACCTGGACTGGGCTTCCATCCACGGTAGCAAAGGTAGTGCGCAAGGCTTCATGACGTCTGACGATGTCATTGAGGCTTTGCTCCAGCACTGTCACATTAAGAGGACCCGTTACGATGAATCCCCAAGCCATATTGTAGGCAGGGTTGCCAGGCTCCAACTGGTCTATAAACCAGAACTGCTGCTGGGCAAATGAAAGGGGAACGAAGTTGGATTCACTCCTTCGGGAGATCGGCTTTTTTATTTTCGATGTACCCCCACCCTTTTTCTTCAATCTTAAGGCTAGAAGCGCGCGCCTCTCAGGCGAAAGATGGTCCATATTTTTAAGATCGTCCGATTTTGAATTTTGTTCTTTCACTAGGGCCGGAGCGCCGATCGGTTTAGCTTGAGGTGCTAATGTAAGGTTTTCTAGGAAATCCTCAAACGGAGCAACACTGAGACTAGATGCATAGGCCAGCGCGGCGTCCCGTGAATCTGTCGAAAGCCGCTCGTAGAGAGCGCGATTTGAGAGTAGCTCCCGAAGCGTCTGTTCCCATGGCCCAATGTCCTGGTCTGGAATCACTGGAACTGGAAGCTTCTGGTCATCGAAACGTTGCTGGTAATGCTTGATTGTGCGGACAGGCAGCACATAATCAACGCCCAGCTTTGACTCTGGAAGCCCGGTTGAATTACTCGCCAGCACTGGAATCCCGCGGAGCATAGCCTCTACCGGAACTAGCGGAAAGCCCTCAGCCCATATTGAGGGCACGAGAAGGATGCGGGTTTGGGCAAAGATCTCATCAATACCGTCGGTCGCTTTCAGCAGTCGCAGGTTGGGTAATTTTTCCAGTGCCGCTACGTCCGCTTTTGTTGTGCCCCAGCTAGGCACTGCCGCGAATTGCACATCAGGCATCCTTTGTGCGAGTTCTAGAAAGATCGAAATCCCCTTGTACGCACAAGGGTTGATCATTGTGACGAAGCCCTCATCGAAACTACCAAGGCGCGGAAATGGCCCGGAGCCATAGACAGGAAACGGGATCACGGCTGACTCACAGCCGCTCCATTGCCAAATGTATTCTTTAAGATAGTTGCTAACGGTGATGATGCCGGCAAATTGCCGGAACAGTTCCGTCTTAGCTGGACTTGGCATGAAGCAGTGAGGGCCGAATGGAAAAAACAACATCGTGTGGGCCACGTAAACGACCCGCAAAGGGCTTGCTTCCAGCGCAGTCTCTAATAGAACCTGCCCAGGATCTTCTGAGGATACCAGCGTCCAAGTTGGCTCAAATTCACGAATCTGGTTTGCGACATGGAGCCTCAGGTGCGAAGCTTCTGTGGCAGCATGCACCTCGACTCCATTCTGGTGAAAGACGTCAGCCCCGTAAGAGGAAGATCCCACGCTCAGCCCTCTCACAGTCAATTCATCAAGAAACTGCGCGCGCGTTCCGGGTCCTTGCGCGCCGCAGGCTGGCGCGACCACCCGGCAAGAGTGTCCCCTTTGGGCCAACCCTTCGACTAAAAGCCGATTGGCCTTGTTTTCACCACCATGTGTCGGAACGTAGAGCGTACTCTGGGCCAGTAATATTTTCACGCTGCTGCCTCGTCGTTAATACTCAGTCATGACCAAAGGTCGATGTCACAAATTTTCACCGTCTTGCGCGAGCTGCAGCTCGCTGGCAAGTAGCTCCTTGACTTCATCATCCGATAGCCCTTCCAATTCCTTCAACATCTCAGCAATATCTTCTGCGTCTGTCTGCTCGACCTGCGATTGCTCGATGATACCGGCCAGACCCGACACCGTCGGTGCATCAAAAAAGTTGTGGAGGGATAACTCTACCTGAAAGGCATCGCGCACACGGGACATGAGTACCGTGGCCAGCAAGGAATGTCCGCCCAGCTCAAAGAAGTTATCATGAATGCCGATGCGGTCCAGGCGCAGGACTTCCCCCCATATCTCGGCTGTCAATTCCTCAGTAGGCGTACGAGGAGCCTTGAAGATTCCAGCTTTCTCCGGCCTTGTGTGTTGCTTTTGAGATTCGAGGGCTTTGAAAACCTGCTCGGCTGTGTATAACTCTGTGGCGATCCGGCTCAACAGTGCAGATTGTGTTCGTGCCTCACCGTCGAGAGATTCTGTAACGGAGAGCGCGTGAGTAGACTTTTCACCCGAAAGATCACCCGAAATCGTTGGCCCAGTTGAGTGTGGTCCGGTCAACATCGCAGCGAACTCGACCGGGAACCTGTAGAGGTAACCACCACCAATTGGCTCTTTGAACTCAGAACCAATCCCTTCCAAAAAGTCTAACGCCGGTTGATTCTTACCACTGGCGATAAGCGCAATGTCCACGCGACCGAGTTCACGCTCTCGTGCGATCTCTCCCAGCCTGGCAAGCATCCGGTGCTCGACGCCTCTGCCCAATGCACGACAACTCAACAGAAGAGTATCGACGTTGATGGCCTCGGTTCCAGCTTGGAACATCATGGCACCAACCAGGCCATAATCTCCAAACCGATCACTAACATTGATAACGAGACACTCCGATTTACCCGGCTGGCAGAAACTTTGAACTTCACCGTCTGAACGCCTGATCGTAGT
This sequence comes from Pyrinomonadaceae bacterium, assembly GCA_013811945.1. Taxonomy (GTDB): domain Bacteria; phylum Acidobacteriota; class Blastocatellia; order Pyrinomonadales; family Pyrinomonadaceae; genus PSRF01. The sequence continues at coordinate 9,178 of JACCUI010000026.1, forward strand.
AAAGTTGAACTGGTTGGTTCGCTGCGTCAGTTGCGAAACTCTTTCGATGTTTTCCGGCTGTAGTTCTGAAATCTGAACATTCAACCCAAGACTCGCGAGAAAGCCCTCGAAGCTGAGAGACTCTTTGCGGACACGCTCGCGTTCCGCGTTTTGTTTGTAGAGCGTGGTCCGCTTTTCGTCCTCTCCGGTGATCTTCAAACGATCAAAAGCCCACACATGGTTAAGGAATCCGGGAATGCGGCTTGACTCTTGCGGAAGCTGAAGCGTCAAAACTTCCGGGCAATTCGCTTGGACTTCTGCGCAGGTAACTGGATCGTCATCAATGAAGATAAAACTATCGAGCCCGAGTTGGAGGTCCTCTGACAAAGCCTGAAGATTACCCGATTTGGCACCCCAGTTAATGCGCCAAGCTACGATATGATCTCGTCTGAGAGGCATGTCCGAACGCTGCTCGAATACGTCGACGACATCTTCCTCATTATTCTTACTGCACAGACAGATGAGCATCCCGGCCTGATGCTGAGCCACAATGAACTCTTGAAACGCTTTTCGTGGGGGATCAATTTCAATTCCGTGGGGACCATCTTCTCCGCAGACGCCTTTCCAAAGCGTCTGATCGCAGTCAAGGGCGATCACTTTATACGGAGCGCTCTTTATACTGTAAATCCTTCGAGCGATGATGGTTCCAAGAGAAGTGAAGAAAGCTTGTGTGTATGGAACGTGACCCACCTTATCCGCCTGTGGATCATCGTACGCCGCCACGGGATAGGCATTGGCCAGCTCTGATGTGGTGACAAGGTATATGCCGCTCATGCCGCGTAACTCAGACGCCATCAATTCTTCCATCTGTTGAAAAAACGCCGTCAGCTTTAAGTCGGCTACACTGGCACTCGAAGCGGGACATAAGCAGACCAGAAAAGGCGTTGCAGAACGCTGCGTCGCTGACTCTAACGCGAGCAGCAAGTCTCTCACATTGCGTTCAATCTTTTCAGAAGCGTTCGAAGAAGCCTCCCCACCATCTGCAAACTTTCCCCAGTCCTCAAATCGCACAAGAACCACATTGATCCCGTGCTGATTGGTGGAAAGAAGACTTGCAGGGTCGAGCAGTTGCTGAAACACTTGACTGTAAGGGGCGAATTTAATTTCGAATGGAATATTGAGTTCCTGCATCCAAAAGCCGAGAGATTCTTCGAGCGGCTCTGCCGTGAAAGTGCCTGTAACAGCGATTCTTTGTTTTTGCATTACCTGTGTTGCTCTTCCGTTCTAGCTTCTACTTTAGTCCTTCGCTATCTGTGGGGACGACAACGATAGCTCGCGTTCAGCTCTGACATACCTTTGCATATATTACGCTTGGCAACGTTCCCTGCATCAAGCCTCGAGGGCAGCAGCTTCATGGCTCTCCTTCGGCCAGTGATAGCATTTTAGCCGCCAGCCGTGTCCTTCCACGGCGAGAGCAGCAACGGAGCCGGTCTCTAGAGCCAACTCCCGAAGGGACCATCGGGAGACTTCCCGGTGGTCGCCGTAGGTCCTTAGTAGGGCGGCTGGTGTTCCCGGGGCTAAAGATACGTCAAACTGGTCCAAGGGAAGCGAAAGACCCTCGCCCCGGGCCTTGATGTACGCCTCCTTTCGCGTCCAACAATTAAAAAATGCTAGACACTGCATATTTCCAGGGAGCGCGCGAAACGCAGCGACCTCTTGAATGGAGAAGAATCGCTCGGCAACCTGCTCATCTGCCAAATCTGCTCGGACACTCTCGATGTCAATGCCAAGCTGCCGGCCACGCGTTACAGCATAGAGAGCAAGCCCATCTGCATGGGACAGGTTAAAGCAGAGCGCCTCCGCGTTAAATTCTCCGGCGAGTGACGGCTTTCCATAAGAGCTATACGCAAAGCGCAATTGACGCGGATCAACGTCTAAATAGCGACCGAGGATGGTTCTGAGCAGTCCGCGAGCCACGATGAATTGCTCGCGATCCTTCTGAAAGTGAAATCGCTCGGCCCGAGCCCGTTCATCTGCCGTTAGGGTTCGTAGCAGGCTTTGTACGTGTAAGCCCTGGACGCTCAGCGCAGCGCGCCAAACGTGAACCTCGTCTTCTCCCAAAGTAAGGTCTTTTGGCGGAGACGTCCACGAAGTATCAAAGTTCAAGGTCGGTGCCGACTCAAACCGGTTATTGACGGATGTTCCTTTCATAGACTTAGCTTAAACGAAGAGAGCTGCAAGGTGTAAAGAAGGAGAATTAGAGCGAGTTATGTCTGTCCGCTTGATGCTGCTGCGTGTGCTCTTTGGAGGCAGGCGGTCAATTTTTCAGCCAAAATTCCCACATGAGGTTCTTCTCTCATCGTGCCGTGATCGCCGGGGACCACATGAACTTCCAATCCGTCACCAGCTACCTCACCCCAGCCCAGCCGAGTGTCATTGTGAGCTAGGACAGGAGCTTCGCTGGCCCAGAAGAGCGTGATCCGTCCGGGATAATTTTGGGGTACGTAGTCTCTTTCGGCCCGGGTGCAAGCGTTCCAGATCTTTCCGATAACAGGAGTGGCGAAGCCATCGAGATTCTGAATCTGTGAATAAGGTTCGGCTGCAATCTTCCAAATTCTTCTGCTGATCCTCACCTTGATACCCTTTATTCTTGTCAGGATGTATTTCTTCGTTTTAAGTTGCCTAAGCTCAGCCAACTGGCGCTCAATTATTGCGAAGTAAGGATCGACGCTGTGATGGTAGGATTCGGGATAAGGCATAAGTTTAGGACGACCTGGGAAGTCGGTATTAAACAGCGCCAGCAAGGGCACTTTATCTCCTTGCGCATGTAGTTGCTGCGCCATCTCGAAGGCCACTATTCCTCCAAAGGAAACTCCGCCCAGATAGTAAGGCCCCTCAGGTTGGACGGTGCGTAGCTCCGTGATGTAATGTGCCGCCATCTCCTCAACCCGCGTGTACGGCTCGTGTTTTCCATCCAGTCCCTGTGCTTGCAGTCCGTAAACGGGTTGATCCGGACCCAAATGATGAGCCAAGCCGCGGTACATTAGCACATTGGCGAGGGCGCCGTGGACGCCGAAAAAAGGCGGTTCGGAACCACCCGGCTGCACTGGCACCAGGGAAGACCACGGCGCCGACGATTCCTGCGCACTCACAACGGGTATCAACTGTTCCACTGTCGGCGCCTGAAACAACGTCGCCAGCGGAAGATTTTTCCCGAACACCTTTTCAATCTGCGCAAACAAGCGTACCGCCAACAGCGAATGCCCGCCCAGATCGAAGAAGTTGTCAGTTACACCTACCGGCTGCACGCCCAACACCTTCTCCCACATCTTCGTCAACTGCAACTCCAACTCGTTACGAGGTGCGACGAAGGCTCCGTCCTGCTCGGTTCGTGTCTGCTCAGGCGCGGGCAAAGCGCGCCGATCAACTTTGCCGCTAGAAGTCAACGGTAGCTCGTCAAGCAGCACGAATGCCGATGGCACCATGTACGCTGGCAGCTTCTCTTTCAGAAAGCGGCGTAACTCATCGACGCGTATTGGCCCTTCCTCGTTACCAGCCACGTAGGCCACTAGCCGCTTCTCACCTGGAGTTTCTTCACGCGCTACCACTACAGTCCCACGCACAGTGGGATGTCGACTAAGCGACGCTTCGATCTCACCCAACTCGATGCGGAAACCGCGAATCTTCACCTGGTGGTCAATGCGTCCGAGAAACTCGATGTTACCATCAGCCAGGTACCTGGCGAGATCACCTGTCTTGTAGAGGCGCGCGCCCGCTTCGGGGCTGAACGGGTCGGGAATGAAGCGTTCGGCCGTGAGTTCCGGGCGATTCAGATAGCCGCGTGCTAACCCGATGCCGCCGATGTGCAACTCGCCGGCTACTCCGACTGGTACCGGCTGCAGATGCCGATCCAAAATATAGATCTTCTTATTCGGCAACGGCCGCCCGATGGGCACGAGATCAACGGACTCGCCATCTCCCAACCGTCCCGCTTCATACGTAGTCGCCGTGATCGTCGCTTCTGTTGGCCCATAAGCGTTGATCCACCGCACGCGCCCTGCAACTACCTTTTGCCAAATCGCTAACCGCTCGGCCAGCGCCTTATCAGTGCCGACTACCACCAACCTAAGCGGCGGCGGCAATCTGTCTCCGGGTGCTGATAGCTCAGTGACCCACTCGTGCCAATATGGAGTTGGCACATTGACCACTGTGATCTTCTCTTGCTCGATCAGGAGCAGAAAATCTTTGAGCGATGCGGCCCCTTGACCGGGCTGCAGCACAACTGTGGCGCCACTCAACCAGGTTGGAAACAACTCTTCAGCGGCCACGTCGAAGCTGAGTGAAGCAAACTGTAGGATTCGATCACCCGGACTCAGTTGATAGTGCCGCGCAATTGCTAAGCTGTGGTTTACCAAAGCCCGATGCTCAATCAACACGCCTTTCGGCTTACCGGTTGAACCTGAGGTGTAGATCACGTAGGCAAGATTCTGCGCCCGCGCGCCGCTCTCCGGATTCTCTGAGCTCTCTGTAGCGATGGTCTCCCAGTCGGAGTCCAAACACACAAAGTCAGCCGGGAGTTCAGGCATGGCTTCTAGCAACCGTCGTTGTGTCAGGAGCACCGGCACCGCAGCATCCACGAGCATGAAGCGAAGCCGCTCTTGCGGATACACAGGGTCCAGAGGGACATAGGCCGCGCCGACCTTGAGAATGCCGAGCAACCCGACGAGCATTTCCGTCGAACGCTCCATGCAGATGCCAACTGGCACTTCGACCCCTACTCCACGCTTTCGCAGATAGTGTGCAAGTTGATTGGCTCGGCTGTTGAGTTCACCAAAGGTCAACTGCTCTTTCTCAAAGACGGCGGCGATGGCTTCCGGCGTCCGTTCAACTTGCGCCTCGAATAATTCATGGATGCATTGCTCATGCGGGTAATCCGCTTTCGTATCATTCCACTCGACGAGCAGTTGATAACGCTCCGCCTCGGTTAAAATCGGCAAGGCGGAAAGCTGCTGCTCCGGATTAGCGATGATGGCTTCGACCAGAACTTGGAAGTGCCCGAGCATACGAGCAATTGTGGCCGCGGCGAATAGATCTGTGTTGTACTCAAAGACGCAGGAGAGCTCTTCAGCTTCCTCTATTATCTTCACGGCCAGATCGAAGTGAGCTACAGCGCTGTCACCCTCAAGGTGATTCGCGTTCGAAATCGAACTTTTCAAATCCTGCGGTGGCGCATCTTGAAGCGCAAACGAAACTTGAAATACCGGCGTATGGCTCAGACTCCGTTCCGGCTGCAACTCATCAATGAGCTTCTCAAACGGCAGGTCCTGATGCTCATAGGCCCCGAGAGTTACTTCCCGCACTCGCCTCAGCAACTCTCGGAAACTTGGGTCGCCTGACAGGTCCGTGCGCACTACTAAATGATTAACGAAGACCCCGATCAACTTCTCTATCTCGTCCCGGGTGCGACCGGCGACCTCCGCGCCAACGATAACGTCTTCTTGCCCGGTGTAACGCCAGAGCAGCGTCTGGAAGGCGGCCAGCGACGTCATGAACAGCGTCGCCCGCTCACGCAGGCTTAAGCTCTTCAGCGCATCCAATTTGTCCGTCGAGAGGATTATTGATTGACGCGCGCCGCGAAAGCCCTGCACTGCCGGGCGTGGATGATCGGTCGGCAATTTCAGGACAGCAGGGGCACCCGAGAGTTGCTGCTTCCAGTATGAAAGATGCTTTTCAAGGGCTTCGCCTTGCGCGCACTCCCTCTGCCATACCGCATAGTCCGCATACTGAATGGGAAGTTCCGGCAGCGGTGAAGTCTCGCCCGTAGAGAAGGCTTCATAAAGCGCTGCTAATTCCCGCGTGAACACGTCGATGGACCATCCATCGCTGACAATGCGGTGCATGTTCAGCAGCAGCACGTGCTCTTCTGCATTCAGCCGCAGCAATAACACTCGCACCAGTGGGCCTCGCGCTAGGTCAAACGTCCGCTGAGCTTCGCTGTTGCTTAGCTGCCGCGCCTCAACCTCGCGCTCGGCTGACGGCAACTCACTTAAACTTATTTCCGGCAGCGTTACGCGCATGATTGGGATGATCACCTGCGCTGGACGACCATCCACCGCGGTAAAGGCGGTTCGTAGAACTTCATGTCGGCGAATGATTTCATTGATGCATTGCTCGAGTGTCCCGACATTTAGCACACCCGTAAGGCGTATAGCTGTAGGATTGCTATGTATGAAACCATCCGGATTAAATTGATTAAGAAACCACAACCGCTCCTGAGCAAAGGAGAGAGGAACCGGATTCTGCTTTGGACGCTGAGGAATAATCTGTGGTTGAGTGGGAATCGCGAAGCCACCGCGCAGTTGCTCCTCACACGGCAGCCTCGTTGCAAGTGATAGGCTAAACCCTTGATTCGGTAAATCACTCTTTCCGATCATTTCGTCATCCTACCGGACTCAAAACGCTGTTATTCTAAAACCCGGTGTTGCCTGTAACCTGCTTATGCCCTGCAAATTAGCACACCGTGACATACGCTTTGCGCTTCAACTCTCCCAAATTGTTCTGCTTTGAATTAGTAAAATTTATAGATCAACCCCCGGGGATTGCGCCTACATCGAGAGGGCGCTCGCTCACCTCGGCTGGGGTTATTACGTCGCCAACGCACTCAACGAGTCGCGCCTCTGGCAACAAAGCGTTGAGATATCTGCGTAATTCTCTTTCCTCCCCATCTTTCGAAAGGAACCTCAGTCGTTCCAGCGCCTCGCACACCTTTCCCTCAGGATAGGCGGCAATTTTACCGATGAAAATCTTGGGATGGCGCGTTCTGACTATCTGCTCGTCGGACGTTTCCAGCTCTTCGAACAACTTCTCACCGGGCCGCAGCCCAGTAAATACAATATCAATGTCATCGAACGGCCTCAGCCCGGACAGAGCGATTATCTCTTTGGCTAAGTCTAAAATGCACACTGGCTCGCCCATGTTCAAGATAAAAATCTCACCTCCCTGCCCTATTGCGCCGGCTTGGAGCACCAGTTGCGCCGCCTCAGGGATGGTCATGAAATAGCGAATCATGTCCGGGTGAGTAACGGTAACTGGCCCGCCTTTACGGATCTGTTCGCGAAAGACGGGGACTACTGATCCCGCCGACCCAATCACGTTGCCGAAACGCACCGCTACGTAATGAGTCGCAAAGCGCCTGTTCAAATCCTGCACTACTAGTTCGGCCAACCGCTTGGTAGCGCCCATGATTGATGTAGGGCGCACGGCCTTGTCGGTTGAGACAAGCACGAAGACATCGACCCCAAATTCTCCAGCCAAATCTCCCAATTCGCGCGTGCCGAATACGTTGTTCTTCACCGCCTCGCCCGGGTTGGACTCCATCATGGGCACATGTTTGTGCGCGGCCGCGTGAATCACCACGTGAGGTAGGTGGGTGGCGAAAATAGCGTGCATTCTCTCCCTATCACCCACATCCGCTACCAGCGTCATAAGCGATAGCTCCGGCCAGTTATCGCGCAACTCGCGGTCGATGGTGAATAAGCCGAACTCTGATCGATCAACTAAAAGTAAGCAGGAGGGCGTGAACCGCGCTAACTGCCGCCCCAGCTCTGATCCAATAGAACCGCCCGCCCCCGTTATCATCACTGTCTTGCCGCTTACAAATCGCCTCACGCCTTCTTCATCAAGGCGCACCGCCTCTCGCCCCAGCAAATCCTCAATCTGCACGTCGCGAATCCGGCTGATGTTTAATTTTCCCTCCAGGATCTCGTAAAACGCCGGGATGATCTGCACCTTAACGGGGCTTTGTTCGCAGATGTCCAAAATCCGCCGGAAGTCCTGCCGCGAAGCCTGAGCGAGGGAGATTACTACTTGTTTAATTTTCAGTTCACGGACAAGATGCGGCAGGTCTTCCGTGACGCCGAGCACCTTGATGCCTTGGATCACCGCCCTTTGCTTATTTGGGTCGTCGTCTACAAACCCGATAATCTTCATGTCCGAATCGCCACGATTCTGGATCTCCTTGGCGGCCAACATTCCGGCGCGCCCTGCGCCGATCAGCAGCACTCGCCTCTTGTGCCCATTGGCGGCGCCAAGGGCTGGGGCCCGGTGATGCTTCTGATTCTGCTCGTAAAGAGCGCGCCACATCAGGCGCACGCCCAACACCCCCCCGAACGCGAAAAACGTGTCCACCACGATCACCGAAAGCGGAACCCGCCACTGCTGAAATTCTTCAGGCAGAGATACCCGCAGTGTGATGACAGGGAGGACTGACCACAACGCTCCCCTAAGGAACGCTTTCAACTCGGCCATCCCAACATACCGCCAGATGAAAGTGTACACTCCAGTTAAAAACAGCACCGCGAATTGAATTAACACGACGTAGGGGAGCTGGATCAACGCGTAAAAAATATCTGTCCTGGGAATCACAAAATCGAACCGTAAAAGGTAGGCCAGCACAAACGCACCAACTAGGATAGTTAAATCCACCGCAAATTGTAGCTGTCTGACCAATCCCCGGTTACCACGCAAACGCAATATATTCTTGGCTTTTTGGTTGATGGCCTTCATGGTAATTCAGAGTTTTCTCCCCAGTTCATACGTCTTGACAATACGCAAATACCGCGCCTGTTCAAAGCGTGCGGGGGTTTTGTTCATTTAATCCGGTTATTTCTATATATGCTGAATAAGTCGAAATTTCTTACTTACTTCTTTTGCGACGGGCTTTACAGGAGAGTATGGCTAATGAGGTCAGTATCATACGCGAGTGGCCAAGAGTTTTGTGAAAATAATTCTGCAGAGACTCAAAGCTCAGGGTTTTGCGACTTTTCGTATTATTCTAAACCCTTTGGCTGCTCACTTAGCCAGGCATCCGACCTTCGTAGCCACGAATAACGTGGAAAGCCTCCGCCATTGGAAGCCCCGACTGCATGCCGTGATACTTCGCTAAGAGGCTTAATCCCTCCTTCGACCATGGGTGAGGATAGGCTTGGCACTCGCTGCGGTACTGGCTGAAGGCCTCGATTTTCGTTTCGATTTCTTGGGTGATGTCCACATAGTAATTAGTCGGGAAGGGACGTCCGTTCCAGAATGTCGTATTGGGTATTTCACAACCCAAGATTGCAACGGGTTTCGACCTAGGTCGGCCAATGATCTTCGCCACCTCACAGGTTAAGCGATGGTCCATATTCAGGTCAGTGTCGACGTGGGTGATGATAAGATCGGGTCGGAGGTTTAACTCTGCCACTCGTCCGGCGAGATCCATCATCGGAACCGTATCGAATTTCTGATCCGGAAAGCCTAAGAAGCGCGGCTCAGCGACGCCCAGGCGCTGGCAGGCGGCAATGGCATCCGGCCGATTGTCTTGCTCTGCGCCCCTGGCCCGTACGATGCCATCGGAAAGAACAACAACCGCAACGTCCCACCGACGCGTAACAAGCTTTCTGATCGTTCCGCCTGCACCGAGCGTTTCGTCATCGGCGTGGGCAACCAGGACCAAAGCGTTCATACCAGAAGTGCTCCTTCAAATCAGAAGATATCGCTATCACCCTGAGTCAGGTGCCAGGCAGTTGAATCTTCAACCCGACTCGCATATGCATCCGGGGCGTGGACGAACATAAAGCGCTTCCGCATCGGCTTGATAACGAGACCAGCAGCGTCAAGTTGCGACGCATATGGATGTGCATGCGGCAGCCAGGCCGTAACGGTCAGCGCTCCATGGCTCGCAGCGAAATCAAAGCAGAACGCGAGAACTTCGGGAAGCAAATCGCGATCCCGTGTTCTCAGTACGAGTTCGAGAATGTGAAGAACGCTCGAGACGCCATCCGAGTAAAACTTAACAACAAGCAACCCCCGGTCCTCCTCGATAAGGAATTTGTGATACTTGTTGTTCGGCTTCCCGTAGCGCCAGTTCAGAAATTGTGCGTCCCGCCGGACACCCACACCCAACCCGGCGACACTCCAGATGTCGGTCGCCCAATCAGCGAAGAATTCATCCAGTGCCTCGATCCGAACGATGCCGCGCGAGTGGATGTCTCCGCTTAAATCTTTACTGCGATCCGGCACTTCGCACAACTCCGACCAACCTCCCCGACGAAAGCTCTTTTCCGAACGATCATTCGGAAACGTGTAGCCGGCGATGTCAGACTGATTGATATCCTCCAAGCATAGACCTGCCAGGTAATGTAGGAAGCCTCGTCCGCGAAAGTCCGGATGCGTCATTACGTCTTGAACCATCCGCGCCTCAAGCCGGTGACCATCTACCTCAAGAATCTGGGGGATGGCGGCGTAAAGAGAAATAATCGCCTCTCCATCTCGAATCACGTAGAGCTTAGCCGGGCCGGCCGGCAAATCGAAGAACTGCCAATACAGGTGCGCCTTCGTCCACGGCACGTGAGGCTGGACCAGATTGATGAGCGCCAGGAGAGCAGCCTCGTCCTGTGAAGTGGCCATGCCTATTTTCAGCCCGTTCAATTCCATCTCTATGCACTCGACCCTGCTTCCGCCCCCTGTTTCTCCGCCATAAAATCTGTGATCTCCTGCAGCGAGGGCGCCGGAGCACTGCCGGGGAAAGTTACAACAGCAATTGTCTTAAACAGCACCGCGATATCGCTACGCCACGTCCGTTTCTTAAGGTACGCAAGGTTCCCTAGCAGTTTGTAGCGCAACAGCGTCTGCACGTAAAACCTCTCCCGGTCCCCTTCTACGCGAGACATCAACTCCTCCTCGTTGCGCAGATGCACAGCCACCGGATCAGTGAGGCCGGGTCGCACATGAAATATCTGCTGCCACAGCGGGTCGTCGAGCTCCACATATCGGGGAACCTCTGGCCTGGGGCCCACAAGTGACATGTCTCCCAGTGCAACGTTCCAAAGCTCGGGCCACTCATCGAGCTTCATCAGCCTCAGCACCCTACCTACCGGAGTGACGCGGGCATCATCTCTCGCTGTAACCTGAAGTCCGCCCTGTGCCGCGCGCATCGTGCGAAACTTATATAAGGTAAACGGGATGCCGTTTCGTCCTAACCGTTCCTGCCGAAATAGGATAGGACCTGGTGAACTCGCAGCTACTGAGATGGCAGCTACTATCCAAAGCGGAGCGGTTACAGCAAGACCCAACACAGCGAGGATGACCTCGACTGCCCGCGGCAGACCTTCGTTTACCATTTCGATTACGGTGCTCTCCCCTTCGTTCACAGATTCGATAGTCTTACACAATTTGATTACCGATAAGCATATACGAAGTCACAATCCTTACCGGTAATACAGTGCAAGCTTCACCGCGCATACTGAGCGCATAACCCTCTAACCGTGTGGATCACATGTTCCAGTTCGTTATCACGCATCCCGGGGAAGATCGGCAGGCTGATCAGTCGCTCCCACAAAGCCGTTGCCACAGGGAAGTCTTCCGGGCGCCAATGAAACGTCTCCTGGTAGTATGGATGCAAATGCAACGGGCGCCAGTGCACAGAACATCCAACATCGCTTTGCTTGAGCTTCTCGATAAATTCGTTACGATTAATCAGGAGTCGTTCCAGTCGCAATCTAATCGGAAAAAGATGCCAGGAATGGATACGGTTCACATCATTGGCTGGCAGTTCAACCTCTTCCACACCTCCTAACTCTTCCAGGTATCGAAGGGCGATATCCTCACGGCGCCGCCGCATCTGGTCCGCCCGAGCCAGCTGGTGAATGCCGATGCCCGCGGCGATGTCCGTGAGGTTATACTTATAGCCTGGCGCCATGATCCTGTAGTCCCAACTTCCACCACCCGAGTATCTCTCCCATGCATCATTAGAAAGCCCGTGCAGCGACATCAACCGCATCCTCTCAGCCAGGTCGGCATCATGAGTGACGGCCATGCCACCTTCGCCGGTCGTAATGGTCTTGTTAGCATAAAAGGAGAAGCAGGTTACTGCTGCTGTTCCTTCGCCGCACCGCTGCCACGGCTCTACAGAAGTCTGTCTCCACGCTGCGGGGAAAGCATGGGCGGCATCCTCTATTGCCCATAACCCATGAGCAGCAGAAAATTTTCGAACCGCCTCAATGTTCATCATCAATCCGCCCACGTGAACAGGTATTATTCCTACTACCTTTAAGTCTTCTGTCAAGGAACCCGGCAGTGGTTCAGATTTCAATTGAGCCAGTTTTCGCACTGCATCATTGAGGTCCATGTTGGTAGTCAGCGGCTCACAATCCACTAATACAGGGATCGCGCCCAGGTAACGCACGACCTCGGCTGTGGCGGCGAATGTCATGGTCGGCACCAGAACGGCCTGACCCGGCTTTAACCCCAGCGCCTCTACTGCAAGGTGAAGCGCCGCGGTACAGGAGTTAACAGCTATTGCATTAGGTGCGCCTACCGCAGCGGCAAACCCTTGCTCGAAACTGCGAACTCTTGGACCACTCGTCAGCCACCCAGAACGCAAAGTGGCGACAACCTCTTCGACCTCTTGCGCATTAAGATCGGCACGAAAGAAAGGCACTTGAATTTTCATCGTTATGTTAAGAAATCCTATGAACTCTCACCGCAGTCGCCTGGCATCAATCGGTTTCATGTTTATGGGATTGGTCACAACCAACGGGCTTTGCGTGTTTGATAACTCGCAGGTGGTTCAGTGTTCGAGTTGAGCACCGACCTTAAACCTCTTCGCTGGAACGATGATCGCGCCGCCTGCGAACTTTCGCGGCAACCCCCGCTATTCCTGTGCCCGAGTAAAAGCATGGTGGCGGGTTCGGGGACTGCCGGAAACCTTGACTGACGCGATGTTGTCTCGGAAGACTCCTGCGCACTGCCTCCAAAGCAGAAAAGGCTACAGACTGCAGGTTAGACCTTTTGCCGCTGCCAAAAAGGTTTGGCAGTCAGCAGCGCCTCCGGGTCCCTCGATACCCCGCCTGGGTCGAATGTTTGCATCACGGTCCCACCGCCCATCAGGAATCCTGTTATGGTGATTTGCATTGCGTTGCGGAAGCGTTAGCTCCGGCGTTATGTTCCGCAACATCCAAAGCGTTCAAACTGAAATGCGCGGCGTTATCCATTTGCATTGTGATAGACGACCCATCATGTGCGTTAGCATAGATAGTGCCTAGATGCAGAAGTTTGAAAGTCGCCGAGAGACGGATCCGTGAAGCGGAAGGACTCAATAATATGAAAGTGGTGGTTTGAGGAGAACACAACCTTGGGTAGTCAGATTACCGCGATCAGGGCCGTATGTAGTCTGAATGACACCATTGAATGTAATTGTGTCCGCTTGGACCGTGCGAGCGACAAATTCCAAGAAATGTCAGAGTGCCGATAAGAGAAAAACTTTACCACGGCTATACATCAATTTCTCCCACCCTGGTTAGACACTCGCGTCAACGGAGGATAACCACATAGAATCTTACGGTCAAGAACAAACAGAATTTCACCGATAAGCCCCATAAAAATGCCCACAAACCGAGCGCCGAGAGACAAGCTCAAGGCTCAAAAGTCCGAATTTGGACCTAGTCCTCCCCTACTCCGGGTACACCAAGTCCCGATCTTAGAATCCTACGAGAGCAATTGAATTCAATTTCCAAATCCCCTAACCTTAAGGGTAGCCCCGCTTATGCATCGCTAACCGATCGACTCATAAAAATGAAGCTTGACAAAGAAGTTTTAAACTTGCTTAATGCAGTTGCCGTTGCTTGTATCTCATCGAGCAAGCTATTGATCTTTAAAATGATGACGATTGCACACGATAAAGGCAAACCTGCTGCGAAGCAGGGACGCAACGCCGTGAGTCTGCTAGGGTTGGTAACGCGTTTCCCACCCGCCCGGCAGATTGTCTGGTTGCCGAAGGCGATCGGAGGTATATTCCTCTTCAATTCTATAGGCGACGTTACCATTAGGAAGTCAATGCCGCTGCTCACTTGCCATAGATGCTGCGATTAGCGGTTGGTGTCAGTCGGCGTCATAGATTTGAATTGGAAGTTGGAACCTTCTCGCTGGCCAAGCCGCGCGTGCAGCAATCGCCAGTTCCAACTTCGCTATCACTCCCTTCGTTTCCCTCCAAATACATACTTAGGTCAGAGCCAACTTTATCCGGTTGAAGCAGTACAGCCTAGGGCGCAGTTCGCCTCAACGGCTCTTCTGCCACCCATGGATCGTCTTTGCATTACCACTCCCTTTTGCGCCCGGACGGCGAGCGCAGAATTAACCTCATTAACGAAAAGGCCCCGTGTGTAGACCCGGGTCTATAAGCCAGAGGTTCAACTAATGCCTATCTCGTGCGGGCTCAACCGATTCACCCTCCGCTTGCTCCAAGTGAGCTTATCTTCGCTTCTGATCCTGACGCTGCTCATGTTTGCGCTCACCCCAGTTAGTAGAGGGGCGCACCCTATGAGTCTCACAACCCCATTGGGTAACAATGAGACGGCGCATAACGTTGGAATGACGGGCGGCCCGTCGCTCTTGAGTGAAGAGGATTCAACGCGAGCCATTGCCTTTGATACTATCATATGGCAGCGTGAGCCGTTCTCACTAACCTCGCCCAGTGCGTTAGGTCAGAATCAGCGCACACGTGTCATGCTCTTCGCGACGAATCTACACTTGATGCCTGGTGAAACCATCTCTGCCCTCACGGCCGAAGCTGAGGACGGGACGCAGGCGCTCTATCCTTTAACGGTTGAAGATATCGTCAAGGTGCCAGACTTCGATTGGTTGAGTGGTGTTGTCGTCAGGCTAAACGACGATTTAAGCGTAGGTGATGTATTGATCCGTATCTACCACAACGGCATTGCCAGCAATCGTGTACAAATCGGCATCAGACCGACCCCGGTTCCTGCGTACAGCATCGCAGCAAGCGTAAGCGTCGTTTCCGCCGGAAACCCGCTCGCAGTCACATGGAATATTCCCAAAAATCAATCAAAAACCGACTGGGTCGGACTCTACAAAGTAGGCGCGCCCAATACCGATGGCAGCGAACTATGGTGGAGGTATACGGGTGGATCTCGGAACGGCAACCTGACGCTCAATGCGCCTCTGCAAGGCGGACAGTACGAGTTCCGTCTCTTCCTTAACAATAGCTTCCAGCCGGTTGCGATCAGCAATCCGGTGACAGTGAGATCTACTCCGACGCCGACTCCGACGCCAACGCCAACACCTAGACCGACTCCTACACCCACGCCGGTCCCTTCCTATTACAGCATCGCAGCAAGCTCAAACGCCGTTTCCGCGGGAAGCCCGCTCGCAGTCACATGGAGTATTCCCAGCAATCAATCTCAAACTGACTGGGTCGGACTCTACAAAGTCGGCTCGTCCAGTGCCAATGGAAGCGAACAATGGTGGAGATATACGGCCGGATCTGGGGACGGCAACCTGACGCTCACTGCGCCTCTGCAAGGCGGACAGTACGAGTTCCGTCTCTTCCTCAATAATAACTTCGTCCCGGTCGCATCCAGCAATTCGGTGTCAGTATCAGCTCCGACCCCAGCACCGACCTCGACACCAACTCCGACGCCTACACCATTACCGACGCCCCCACCTACCACTGACGGCGCTCAGTTTTACGTCTCGCCATCGGGCAGTTCTTCCGGTGACGGAAGTATTAACAATCCCTGGAACATATGGAACGCAATGGTTACACCCGGCGTTGTGCCTGCAGGCAGCACCGTCTACCTCAGGGGCGGTACTTACAGCCTGAACCCTACCAACGACCCTGACCAAATTTATTTTGAGATTGCGGGCACTGCTGCCAATCCGATCATCGTCCGTAACTATCCAGGCGAGCGCGCCATCATAGATATTGATTATCTCCTAATAGTTTATGGTGAGAATGTCCA
>JACCUI010000040.1 GCA_013811945.1 Pyrinomonadaceae bacterium
TAAAACTCGCGTCAATCGTCGTGATATCCTCCGGCACTGCTACTACCTGAGCTTCACCAATCAGAGCTTCCAGCGGCAACGATTCTACGCGGCCGGCGCCCGCGATGAAATGCGCAGGCGCATCGACGTGCGTTCCGCAGTGCACGCCTATGTAGAGCAGCGACACGTTGGCGGAGTCGCCGTCGGCGAGTGATTTCCAACTTTTAATTTCAATTCCAGGATCGCCCGGATAGATGGGTGTTGTTTCGGAAAGCCGAACGCTCACATCGTAAATGCGCATGACGTTACCTGAATTGCAACCTGGGGCATAGTAGTTGTCGCTCCAGAATGGTGTCAACGTGTCCTTCCGGTGGAGGGCCGGCGCCGTCTGAGTTTCGGAGCACATCATCCCGGAGGGATGTAAGTTAATAGCCGTGGGCGAGCCTTGCGACGCCCACGGACAAGCGAAAGAAAATGACTGACCCTGAAAGGGTCACATTCTCAGGGTACAGTTTGACCCTTTCAGGGTCAGGAATCTTTTCGCCGATTTTCCGTGGGCGTCGCAAGGCTCGCCCACGGCTATTGACTTAAATCCCTTCGGGATTAGGAATCAACCGAGTCCATCAACACCACTTCTTGCAGCAATACTTACCAGTGCGTTAGCATCAACACGTTGCTTCAAATGGTTTTCATCGCAGCGGAGACCGTCATAAGTCCCCTTTCTACAAAAGAGAAATTACCCCTAGTGGCGGCCTCGAGGTATTTGAATTCCGCCCCGCTCATTTGGAGTTTTGTTCATGGGTCAAGAAAGGGGACCATAAATCTTATCGATCCTGTTCCGGCGCGTTGTGCACAACTACTGGAGGAAGGGGCGGTTGAAGCGGCGCTGATTCCGGTCATCGAATATCAGCGCATACCGGACATCTCGCTGATACCGGACGTATGTGTGGGATCGAAGGGAAATGTTCGCAGCGTGGTGCTGGTGACCAGAATCCAGGATCTCAGGGAAGTCCGATCGGTCGCTTTGGACGAGTCCTCTTGCACTTCGGCCGCGCTGATGAAGGTCATCTTTCTTGAGTTTTTAAAGGTAGAGCCGAAGTGGGTGACCTCGGCGCCCAACGTGGATCGCATGCTAAAAGACCATGATGCCGCATTGATCATTGGTGACCCGGCCATGACCTTCGCCAGAGATGATTTACGCATCGTCGATATGGCGAGCCTCTGGCGTGAGTACACGGGTCTTGGTTTCGTGTTTGCCGTATGGGCTGTGCGGGTTAGCGAGGTGCATAAACTTGCGCATGTTGATTTCACCGCCGCTCGAGATGAAGGACTGGAGCGGATTGAGAGCATCCTTTCCCAGTACGAAAAGGAGATCCCGCTATCTCGGGAGGAACTGAAGGAATACCTGACGGACGACATTACTTTCCATATCGACGAAAACATGGAGCAGGGGATGAAGTTGTATTTTGATTTGGCTTACAAACATCGGTTGATCGAACAAGTAAAGCCATCACGGTTCGTTCATCTTACTGCCGAATTACGCTGAAAGCGTTGGCTAGTTCCAGCCCAGGGTTGCCGCAACCCTAGGACCTAGGTACCAAAAGAAGAAGAACGAATAGTCCGCCAATAATTAGAACTTCTCACGCGCGGCATTTTGCGAATTGCCAAGCTAAGCAATAGACTATGGTCATGGCTTCAGACACTCAATCAATCCTGGACAAAGTGCTGGCAGGCGAGAGAATGACTGCCGTCGATTGCACTGCTTTACTGGAGTCGCATGACATAGCGCCGATCGGCGCGGCGGCGGACACAGTTCGCCAGCGTAGACACCCGGATAACATCGTCACCTATATCATCGACCGCAATATCAACTACACCAACGTCTGCAACGTTGTCTGCACCTTCTGCGCCTTCTATCGCCGGCCCGGAGCTCCGGACACTTACGTACGAACTCTCAATGAGATTTGCGAGAAGATCGACGAAACGATCGCGCTCGGCGGCACCGGTGTTTTGATGCAGGGCGGATTGCACCCGGATTTTGGTATCGAGTGGTATGAAGACCTGCTGCGTACGCTGCATGCCAAGTATCCCCGTTTTCAACTCCACTGCTTCTCGCCTCCGGAAATTCATAACATCCATCTGATCTCGGGACTGGATTACGAGACGATAATGTCACGTTTGAAAGATGCCGGTCTTTACAGTTTACCTGGCGGTGGCGGTGAGATTCTGGACGATGAAGTGCGCAAGCGCGTTTCTACCAAGTGCACCACCAATGAGTGGTTGGGAGTCATGCGCTCCGTGCATCGAGTTGGCCTGAGATCAACCGCCACGATGATGTTTGGCATCGGAGACACAGTAGAGCATCGAGTGCGCCACTTGCAGCGCATCCGAGACCTGCAGGATGAGACCGGCGGGTTTACCGCCTTCATATCCTGGACCTTCCAACGGGAAAACACCGCGCTGGGCCGGCGCATTAAGGATGAGCCAACCGGCATCGATTATTTAAAGATGCTGGCCGTTTCGCGCCTGTTTCTCGACAACATCGAGAATTTCCAATCATCGTGGTTGACGCAGGGTTTGAAGCTAGGTCAGGTGGCCCTTCGCTTTGGCGCAAATGACATGGGGTCGATCATGATTGAAGAAAACGTGGTCTCGGCGGCGGGGGCACACAATCGAGCGGATGAGAGAATGCTCCGCTACCTGATCCGCGAAGCCGGCTTTATTCCCCAACAGCGGGATATTCTTTACCGGCCCGTGCATCGGGATGAGTCGCTCCGGTCTGATGCCACGGAATCGATGCCTCTGCGCGAGTTGACCGTAATGATTGCGGACTAGCCTTTTCTGAGATGCAACCTAACTGCCTGTCTAGTGGCTCCCTATTATCCGTACAACAGTCAGTGATGTTGGCTGGTTTTTCATGAACAGAAAAGAGAGCGCTTTGGTTCGTGATTTTCGTGTGATTTCGTGGATCGCTTTTCGTCGGCAAAGACTCGATCCACGAAATAACACGAAGCAGCACGAAACAAACAACTTAAAGTCAATTGAGAGACACTACCAAGCAGCTTGGGAAGATGGATCGGCGTACAGAAAACATTACGACTCTGCTATTCGACTGGGACGGAACTATTGCCGACTCTGCCCAACTCGGTCTAACCGCCTTTCAAAAATCATTCGGCGCTCTCGGTTGGGAATTTCCACAGGACATTTACGAGGCTGCCTATTCGCCAAACTGGTACTCAATCTATGAAGCGATGGGACTGCCGAAGGAGAAGTGGACCCTCGCCGACGATCTCTGGATGCAACACTATGGCGAGCAAACCGCCCAGCTGGTCGAGGGCGCTGGCGACACGCTGCGGCAGTTGCGGCACCGAGGCTACCGGATGGGGATCGTAAGCAGTGGGAGCGAATGCAGACTCTCGCGAGAGCTGAAACACCAGGGATTAAGCGAACTCTTTGAGGTTGTAATTTGCAATGAGCAGATGCGCAATAAAAAACCTCACCCGGAAGGTTTGACAACAGCGCTCGCGATGCTCAACAGGCCGAATGAGCATGCAAGCTATGTCGGCGACAGTCCCGAAGACATCGAGATGGGCAAGCGCGCCCGTCTTCTTACAGTGGGAGTGCCGGGCACTTATCCCACAAGTTGGCGACTGCGAGAAGCAAATCCTGACATCTACCTCGAATCATTCGCCCAACTGACCACTGCATTTTTAGGACGAACTGCCGCCGAAACCGGAGTACATCGAGCGACCTGATCTCTGTTCGGTGCTCCTATGAAATGAAGCTCATCTTCCTCCACGGCTTACCCGGTGTCGGAAAACTGACGGTGGCGAGAGAGCTCGTCGCGTTAACCGGCTTCAAGCTCTTCCACAATCATCTGACAGTTGATCTGGTTACATCCGTTTTCGACTTTGGCAGCCAGCCCTTTATTGAGTTGCGTGAAAAGATCTGGCTCGAGGTGTTCCGCGAGGCTGTCGAAGCTGACCTCACCGGGTTGATTTTTACTTTTGCCCGACTCCTCCGTGAGCGACACCTTTGTCGGAAAAGCACAAAGCACTGTCGAATCCAGTGACGGCGAAGTTCTATCGGTTGAGCTAACGTGTTCCCGGGAAGAGCTTGAAAAGCGTCTGACAAATCCATCCCGACAGGATTTCGGAAAGCTGACTTCGTTAGCGCAATTTGACGAGTTAATAACGCGGGTGCATTTGAAGATCCCGGAACTCCGTCGCATCGGTTCGTCCTGGACATACAGCGCTCCCGCCGAATGAGGCGGCGAGATTAATCGTAAAGGAACTAGAGCTACAGAACCGAGTAGCTTTGCTCGTCTGCGACGCGCAGATAACGAGATGAAACTTGCAAATAGCCTGCTTAAGCAGTGCCAACCTTAAGCATGTTTCTAAGAAGATAACGAGATGAAAACTTGCAAATAGCCTGCTTAAGCAGGCCAACCTTAAGCATGGTTCTAAGAAGAGCAGTAGCGATTGTGTGAAAAGGAAGGAGCCTTTCGGTAATTTGCAGGTTGGGCAGGGTGGCTTGCCCCCGCTCAAGCTGCAATGCCTCTCAATTCTGAATCAGCCCCTTAAACTGAAAGAATTTCCGTACTTCAGTTGCTACCCTGATGTAAGCGGCATTGCACCTTGAGCGGGGGCAAGCCACCCTTCCCAACCTGCAAATTAGGGCAAGCTTGCAGCGATCCCTTTGAGGGTCTGATTTTCTCACTAACTAAGAGTAAGAGGGGTACGGCATGCGTACCCCTCTTTCCAGCCTTCAGCTTGACGGGGCCTTAGAATTCGAACTTCAACGCCAGTTGCACCTGCCTCGGATCGCCTACACCTAGCCGCAAAAAGCCATCGA
>JACCUI010000050.1 GCA_013811945.1 Pyrinomonadaceae bacterium
CCGCTTTCACCCGGTCAAAGTTCCAATCGGGAATCTCTCTCTTCAAGTTGTCTCTGGCCTGCTCGATGCTGATGAAAGATGTCCCGATCTTGACCTCGACTATTTCACCCTGTGTCGTTGGAAAGCTCGCGTAACCGCCCATCCGATGATCGCTCTGCTGCTGGCCGCGCCCGCGATGAATATCATCGTCCTCCCACGTCCCGAAGGACGCAAAAGGCTTGCTGAACTGAATGACAAAGTAGCCCTTGAAATTAGGCAGAGGCGGGCCTAGATGGGCAGACATACGATCAGGGTTATAGCCAACAATCTCTCGGTCGTTCGGATTGATCTGGACAAAGCCTTTGAATTGCTGGGAACGACTGGCAGTGACGACGATGTGGGAAGCGCGCGCTGCGGGAAATGTAAACCTCAGGAACCCGGCGCGGGTCGTCGCAGTCAACTCGGCTTTGAGCGGTTTACCCCCGTCGTCCATCTTGACGGCGTAGTAGTTGGGCGCGGAGACTTCATCTTGATGGCGAAAGGGCAATTTCTTCGCGGTCCTAAATTCTCCGGTGTGCGGCATCAAGCTGACTTGGCCGTAGTCGCCCATCCAGATCGCAGGCTGATGAGTGCCCAGAAAACCCTGTATCGTCGTGTCTTTGTAATTATAGGGACAGACGCTGATTTTGTTTTCCCGGGTCATAACTGTCCAGTGCGTCATGCCGAAGGGTGTGGCAACACCAGGGATCATCCCTCCATAGTCGTTTTCAGTCGGTCCCGTTGTGCCGATCATCGGATTGACATCATCAATAGGCTCTTGAGCGAAAGCATCCAGTTTTCCAATAAGATTAAAAGTGAAGCACATCATGATAAGCACTGCGATGGGGGAAGGCGGTTTGGATCTAAGAGCTATTGACATGACTGTATTTAACCTCGCGAACAAACTAGGGGTTGAACGACCGTCATTTAACCGCGCGATTTACCTTTTGTCGAGCAACCTCTGCTGAGTCAGTCGGCAAGGCTATGACCATGATCATTTAAATCGTTTGCAGCGGGTGCACGAGGACACGGGAAATTCATTGCTCGACCTGCAGCAGGAATACTTCGACTACAACCGCTGGGCAATCGTCGAATCGATCCGGATCCGAGTAAGACTTACGGAGGAATTAACAATCTTGGCTCCGAAGTGGAAACGGGAACGAACCGGCTCTATTCGCCGGGGGATTTGATCTTGCCTGACGCCTCTCGACGGCCGGCAACCTTATCAAGGACACTTACACTGGAAGCGGGAATCGCACCTACGATGCGGAGAATCGGATGACGCAGGTTTGGGCCAATAATCAGTGGCAGATCTATACCTACAACGCCGACGGCCAGCGCGTGCGGCGCAAGGTCAATGGGGTCGAGACGTGGCAGGTGTATAGCGTGGGTGGGGAGCTGTTAGCTGAATATGCCGCTAACGCTGCCGCTGCGAATCCGCAGAAGGAGTACAGCCATCGCACCGGGCAGTTGCTGATCACGACGGAATCTCCTATGAATCTCACTGTGAATCTAGCGCTGAACAAACCGGCGACACAGTCCAGCGATCCGGGTTGGAGTGGGCCCGCGAGTAAAGCCGTGGACGGCAATACTGACGGCAACTTGGCGTTGGTTTCTGTATGAGGATGGGGAGGAGAGGCCCACACATTGGGCCGCCTGGTAGCATTGGCACGGAAGAGTTGTTACGTCGCCCGTTGCGACTCATCGTCGTACAAGCACGCACCAAGCACTTTCATCAGATACAAACTCTAACTTCTCGGCGACGCTGTCGAGTCGCGGATGCGCAGTTCCGCTTTAAGCACCACAACGTTCTCTTCACTAACACCTAAGTCTTCTCTGTCTGGACGCATGATTCGTAATAACATCCTCATCGCCTGCTTACCCATCTCGTGCGTCGGCTGGGCGATTGTGGTTAACTTGGGACTGAAATTAGCAGCCCACTCAAAATCGTCGAAACTCAGAACGCTCACGCGCTCCGGACACGGCATCTGTGACTCTGAGAGAGCGCGCATCAATCCCAGGGTCATCTTGTTATTGCAAGAGAAGATTGCCGTCGGCGGGTCGGCTAGCCGCAGTAACTGCAAACCGCATCGGTAGCCGCTCTCCAACTGAAAATCACCGCCCTGGAAGTACTCATCGCGAATCAGTAGGTGGGCTTCCTGCATTGCTTTCCGGTAGCCTTCTAGGCGGTCAGAGCCGGTTGAAAGGTGAAGGTGTCCGGCGATAATAGCGATGCGCTCGTGGCCCAGCGAAATCAAGTATTTAATAGCATCGTAAGCCGCTCCGACGTTGTCCGTTACCACCGCGTTTTGTTTATGCCCCACAGGTAAACGGTCGATGAAGACTATTGGAAAGCGACGACGAGTTAAGCGATCGTAGACGGCGGAAGAATCCGAAGCCGCCAACAGGACGCCATCGACACGTTGCGAAAAGAGAATGTCGAGAAGATGACGCTCTTGCTCCGGGTCTTCATTGGAGTTACACAGCATGGGCGAGTAACCGTTCAACCGCGCTTCATCTTCGACGCCACGCATTACTTCTGTGTGAAAAGGGATTGGTCACATCCGGCACGATCATCCCGATCGTATGCGTGCGGCCGATTTTAAGGCTGCGGGCGATGAGATCCGGATGGTAATCCAGGGTCGCCATTGCTTCTTTGACCTGCATGGTCAGTTTCGCGCTCACTCCGTTCTTGCCATTGATTACGGCCGAGACCGTAGCCACGGAAACGTTCGCCAATCGTGCCACATCATGCATGGTCACCATTTTCTTATCTGTAGCTCGCCTGTCCCCCAATATTCTTCCTCCAGGAGGATCAATAATCCTCGGTCGTTCACTTTTAGGCACTCTAAGCTCAGTTAAGCCCGAGCAGGTTATCATGTATCCGCTCCTCGGTTACCACTTCCGGGCCGTCTACAGGCTTTCCCGGTTCTTCTCAAACTCCGAATCGTTCGGTTTCCCTGTTCAGCGGAATCGCGGTTCCCCGGGTCCGCACTACGAAAGTCTTGCAAGGTCACATGGTCGCAACTGCGCAACATCCGATCCGGATTTTTCGCCCTCAGGAAGACCATGTCGAGCAGTCTTCGCGTGACATTTGGAGTGCGGTATGCGCATCCGTGCGCGCGGCCTTGGACCAGGGGGAGGTGAGCCCGAAACTGGTCGCCGGCATCAGCTTCGATGCCACCTGCTCGCTGGTCGCGCTCGATGAGAAGGACCGGCCGGTGACGGTATCTCTCGACGGAACCCCCGATCAGAACATCATCGTCTGGATGGACCACCGGGCGCGGGAGCAAGCCGATGAGATCAACCGAACCAACCACCGCGTTCTCAATTACGTGGGCGGCAAGCTTTCGCCGGAACAAGAACCGCCGAAGTTGAAATGGATCAAAGAGAATCTACCCGAAACGTGGCGGCGCGCTGCCAAGTTCTTCGACTTGGCAGATTACCTTGTTTACGAGTCGTGTAAACAGGACGTGCGAAGCCTTTGCACTGTGGTGTGCAAGTGGACGTACCTGGGTCATGAAGGTGACGGCGGAAGCTGGGACGAAAGTTTTTTCCAACAGATCGATCTTGGAGACCTGTTCGTTAACGGCCGGGCGGGAGAAAGAATCCGCCCCATGGGGACGCGAGCCGGCGGGCTGACGGCCAAAGCAGCCGATGAGCTCGACTTAAGCGAAGGCACGCCGGTCGGGGTCGGAATCATTGATGCTCATGCCGGCGGCATCGGCTCGCTGGGGATGGCCGCGGAGGGAGAAGAGCAAGGCGTCGAGCAGATTCAGCGGACGCTCGCCCTGATCGGCGGCACGTCATCATGTCACATGGCCGTCTCGCCGGAACCGCGCTTCATCCCGGGCGTGTGGGGACCGTACTTCGGTGCGATGATTCCGAAGATGTGGTTGACCGAAGGGGGCAGAGCGCCACCGGCGCGCTCATTGACCACGTCATCGAGAACCACGCTTACGCTCCCCAACTCAAGCGAGACGCGGCGGCGCAGAATGGGACTATTTACGAACTGCTCAACCAGAAAGTCATCGAGCTGAAGAAAGTTGCACACGCTCTCACTTAACGGAAAAGTTGCACGTCTTGCCGGACTTTCTCGGCAACCGCAGCCCACGCGCCGACAGCCATGCGCGCGGGGTAATCAGCGGTCTTACGCTGGATGTTTCCTTCGACAATTTGGCCCGGCTCTATTTGGCGACGATACAGGCAGTCGCGTACGGTACGCGACACATCATTGATGCGCTGAACTCCAAGGGATACGGGATAAAGCGCATCCACGCTTGCGGTGGCGGCACCAAGAACCCGCTCTGGTTGCAGGAGCACGCCGACATCACCGGCTGCGATCTCTACATCGCTAAAGAGTCTGAATCTGTGCTGCTCGGAGCGGGCGTGCTCGCGGCGGTGGCGGCGGGTAAATTTTCCAACATCATCGAAGCGATGCAAGCGATGAGTCCACGAGCCGAAATGATCGAACCCGATCGCGCGACGAGCGATTTTCACGGCGCGAAGTACGAAGTTTTCAAGCTGATGTACGATCACCAGCAACAATACCGCCAAATCATGGAGCGGTCTCTTGTCGCGTCTGAGGCGGCGTGAACCCATCGTGACGCTTGATGCTTCGCACGTTCTAAACCGCAAGCCCTGTCGGAACGGCGAGCGGTAGCGACCCGGTCCAGGAAAGAAAGCTTAGATGGATAAGGCTGCCATCAACGGCGTATTCCCGTCTACAATGCGGCAAATTCTTTACATTTTTCTAGCTTGGGTGGCTCCTCTGATGTGGAACGAGGGTCTGGATGATTCCGCAACGTCGTCGCCACTTCCAAAGTAAATGCGCAGTCACTTCGGATGTACTCACGTGTGAGCCCCCCATCAGGTCAGGCTGTTTGCAGCTCGCGGCATTCGGTCTCAGCTCTGTGGGTGGAATGTCCCGAAGTGCGGAGTTTGATGGTCATCAGTCGCGCGGAGCCACGAACACTTCGCTCCGACGGAGCTAACGCTTCGGAATGTTTAAGGCGACCACTAAAGCGGCTTTTGCCAGAGATCTAATTAATTCAGCCGATGAAACCAAAGGAACTCAGAGGAGTTAATTGATGAACCAACGAATCGCTCTTTTCTGGCCGGGAGACGCGCGTCCTACTCCAAACAAATTGGCGTTACCCAATATCACCGAGGCGACCACACAGATCGAACGGGCCCTCAAGAAGCTCGGACGCGAGCCATATCTGATCGAAGGGTACTTGACCAAACCGCATGAATCGATCGAAAAGCTTGGGCCGGTTGACGATCCCATGATCGCCGTCTGCGTGCATTGGATCTACGCTCCGCATACGACCGATGGCGTCGTCGGCAAAGAAAACCCGCTGCTGCTTGCCAGCAACTTTGCCGGACAATGGCCGGGTCTCGTCGGACTGCTGAACACCGGCGCGAGCCTGGAGAGCCTTGGCCGGCCGTTCTCCCGCGTCTGGACAGAGGCCGGGGACTGGAGCGCGGATGAGCATTTCATGGAGCGACTCGGGGAATGGTGCTCGACCGGACGCATCGCATATTCAGCGGACGAACTTGCCTTTCACGCCCCAGTCTCCGAAGCTGCAGCTACGATCGCAAGCGACGTGGCCGAAGAGATCCGCCGCCGCCGCATCCTCATCCTGATGCTCGGCGATACTTCGATGGGCATGATCAACGGCTACTTCGGTCCCCGGCTGCTGAACCGTTACGGCTTCACCGAACATAAGATAGATCAAGCATGGATCATTGATCGCGGCAAACGCATCGATGCGAAGCGAATTGACGAAGCTTTCGCGTTCGTCAAGGAGAATGGAGTTACTTTCCACTGGAAAGAGCAAGGGGCAGCGGACTTTGACGAGAACGCGACGCGTGAGCAACTGCGCGACTACCTGGCCGTGCTCGACATGCTCATCGAATACAAAGCGGATTGTCTCGGCTGGCAGTATCAGCTCGGACTCATCCCATTGCGCCCGCCGTCCGATTTCGCTGAGGGATTGTTCAACTCGGTCTGCCGACCCGAATCGAACGGCGACACCGTCGCCTGTGCGACGGAAGCGGATCAGGGCAACGTCGTGCCGATGGAGATGATGAAGCGGCTGCTCAAAGCTAAGGGACTAAATCAGGCGGTGATGTTTCATGACGTGCGCTGGGGCGCGCAGCACAACGGCAGATTCTTGTGGGTGCTCTTGAACTCCGGCTCTTGCGGAGCTTACGCTTTCAACCATAACCCGGACACGCTCGAAGGTGTTCACTCCTACCGCCAACCTCCCGCTTACTTCCCGACTCCCGGGGGGACTTTCGCTGGCGAGAGTCTGCCCGGTCGAATGACCTGGGCGCGGTCTTTTATTAAGGAGGGCGCGCTCTGGATGGACATCGGTCGCGGCGAGGTCGTCAAATTACCGCCGGCGACTCGTGACGCGTGGTGGGAAGGCACGACCAGACAATGGCCATTCATGGCGGCGGACTTGGGAATCTCGCAAGAAACGTTGATGGCTCACTATCTCTCGAACCACATTGCCGTCGCTTACGGCGACATCTTCGAAGAGATGGTTGCTCTGTCTCAAGAGTTGGGGCGGATCTTGCAGAAGAGGGAATCTCTGAACTAGCAGGCTGCTGAAAAAGAGGTGGGCCAACTAAGGGAGAAACAGACGATCCACGAAAGCACACGAAATGACTCGAAAAAAGTGCTCTTTTCGTGCCGCTCGCGTTTCGTGGATCGTTCTTAGTCTTTTGGCCTGCTAGAAGAGTTGATTCTTGCGAACTTTCTGCAAGAGACATTGAGTGCTTAAGGCGGCGGAAAACGGATAGACGTTTTGTGCGGGGAGGCATCAATCGAAGTCCAGGTAACAGGTCAAAAGGAGGACTTGCCGATAATGAGGTCTAAAAATTTTGTCATGTGGGGGCTGCTGCTCTTTGCTCCCCTGTCAGGTCTGGCGCAAGAGAGTGCGCACGACGGGCTGACCAATAATCTGAGCAACTTGTACCGAGTCTCTAACGCGAAGACGCGTTCCATCAGTCCGGAGAACTTTACGGGCGAGAAGGGAAAGGGCGGCATGGCGACAGAGGGGGTCGCCTCGCATGAGGCGCGCGAATTGGGGCAAGGTTGGAAAGTCAATCCCTTCGTTATCATCGAGCCGGGGAAGACTTTTACGCTCGCCGAGCTCACCGGCCAGGGAGCTATTCAACACATTTGGATGACCCCGACCGGTAACTGGCGCTTCTCGATAATCAGGATGTACTGGGACGATGAGAAAGAGCCATCCGTGGAAGCACCTGTTGGTGACTTCTTCGCGATGGGCTGGGGCAAGTATGCCCCGATCTCCTCTCTCCCGGTCGTAGTCAACCCGGGGAGCGCCTTCAACTCCTACTGGCCGATGCCCTTCAGAAACAAGGCGCGGATCACAATGGAGAATCTCGACGCGCAACCGATGAGGCTTTATTACCAAATCGATTACACGCTGACGCAAGTTCCCAGGGACGCGGCCTATTTCCACGCCCAGTTCCGTAGGGTGAATCCGCTCCCCTTCAAGCAGGTCTACACCATCGTCGATAATCTCAAGGGGAAGGGCCACTACGTCGGCACTTACATGGCGTGGGGTGTGAACAACAACGGCTGGTGGGGGGAGGGCGAGATCAAGTTCTACATGGACGGTGACCGGGAGTTCCCGACCATCAACGGGACCGGCACGGAAGATTACTTCGGCGGATCCTATAACTTCGAGACAAGGAGAAAAAGCAGTACGAGGAGTACACCACTCCCTACTTGGGATTAGCTCAGGTCATCAAACCTGACGGTCTCTACCAGGCCCAGCAGCGGTTCGGTTTATACCGCTGGCACATCCCCGATCCTGTCCGCTTTGACAATGACTTGCGGGTAACTATTCAAGCCCTCGGGTGGCGGAACAACCGGACGTATCTACCTCTTATGGACGACATCTCTTCGGTGGCTTTCTGGTACCAGACTGAGCCGCACACCGCCTTCCCAAAATTGCCGGGTAGGGACCAATTAGAAGTGAATTGATAGAGATGCGCCCCGAAAGCATGGACGCTCGATAGGCAAAAGCATCAGCCACGGATTTGCGCAGACAAATGCGGATCGGAACAAGAAATTCCATGGTTTTGCTTAAGGCCTTTTCAGATTTGTATCATCCTGTGACCTAAATCTTGTTTGGTGACAACTGATGAGTTACGTCCTTGAGGCGCGCGGGATCGGTAAGCATTTCGCGGGCGTGCAGGCCCTCGACGGGGTCAGCTTCGGTCTGTGCCAGGGGGCCGTTCACGCAGTGGTGGGCGAAAACGGGGCGGGAAAATCGACCCTGATGAAAATCCTGTCCGGTGTTTACCGCGCCGACGCGGGTGAGATTCTGCTCGACGGCGAGGTCGTTGAGATTGCCGACCCGAGCGCGGCGGAAGCCGCCGGCATCGCCATCATCCATCAGGAATTGAATCTGGTACCAGCGTTAAGCGTCGCCGAAAACGTCTTTCTGGGGCGCGAGCCGACGCGCTTCGGCTTCGTCGATCGCCGCAAAATAGAGCGCGACGCCGGGGCGCTGCTGGACGGTCTTGGACACCGACTCGACCCGCGCCGCACGGTCGAGAGTCTCAAGGTGAGCGACCAACAGGTAGTCGAAATTGCTAAGACGCTTTCGCTGAATGCGCGCGTGCTCATCATGGACGAGCCGACGACGGCGCTCGCGTTGTTTATATTTCGCACAAGATGGATGAGCTCTTCCGCATCGCCGACGAGTTCACGGTCTTGCGCGACGGCAAGATGATCGGGCACCGTGAGGCGAATGAGACGACGCCCAATGATTTAGTGCGGATGATGGTCGGGCGCGAAGTTTCCTATACGCGGATGGATGTTGAGGCGCGAAGTGGTGAGGAGCTGCTGCGCGTTGAGAACCTCAGCTCGCACGAAATTGATGCTACCGGACGCCGCCGTTTGACGGACATTGGTTTCAGCTTGCGGGCGGGCGAAATACTGGGCGTCGCCGGGTTGATGGGCGCGGGACGTACGCAATTACTGGAGAGTCTGTTCGGCGTGCATGAGACGACAAATGAGACACGCATCACGCTCAACGGAAAGCCGCGCACCATAGGTGACCCGCGCGCTGCGATCAAAGCAGGTATCGCCTTCGTCTCGGAAGACCGCAAGGCGCAAGGATTAGTTCTCGACATGAACGTTCGTGACAACATCACGCTCGCGCGACTCGAACGCTTCACGCGCTTCGGCTTCGTTCAAGAGCGGCGCGAAGAACGGGCGGCGGATGAGTACGTCCAGCGACTCGGCGTAAGGACGCCGAACACCCGCGCGGCGACGATGAACCTCTCCGGCGGAAATCAACAGAAGGTCGTGCTGGCGAAGTGGCTGTTGACGAGTCCGAAAATACTCTTGCTCGACGAGCCGACGAAGGGAATAGACGTTAAAGGCAAAGCCGAAATTTATCGTTTGATCGAAGAACTCGCCGCCAGTGGTCTCGGCATCATCCTGGTGTCTTCGGAACTGCCCGAACTGTTGGCGCTGAGCGACCGCATTATCGTACTGCATGAAGGCGCAATCGCGGGCACGCTCGAGCGCTCGGAAGCGACAGAGGAGCGCATCATTGAGTTGGCAACCGTCGGAGATGAAGAGACACGCGAGGTCGCTTAGGGAGCGGATGACGCTGCTCGGGGAGCGGCGCATCGGGCGCGTCAAGCTCAGTCAACTGCAAGCCTTTCTCGGCTTGATCGTTGTCTTCATTTTAGCGTGCGTCTTCTCGCCGGTGCGGCGCGGCGAACTGATCTTCCTCGACCCCGGCAACCTGACTGACATCCTGCGGCAAGTCTCCGAAAAAGGCATCATCGCCGTCGGGATGACCTTCGTAATTCTCGCGGGCGGCATTGACCTGTCGGTCGGCTCGGTGCTCGCCTTCGCCGCCTCTCTCTCCGCCGTCATGCTGATGCGCGGCGGTTATGGCACGCCGGAAACTCTGTTAGCCGTGCTCGCCGCCGGGTTGCTCATCGGCGCGGTCAACGCGCTCGTCATTACGAAAGGGCGTATTCAATCATTCATCGTGACGCTGGCGATGATGAGTGGGGCGCGCGGACTGGCGCGTCTGGTGTCGGGCGGTTCGGGCGTCGAGATCGGCTACGGCGCGGGCGGCGCGCCGCAGAGCTTCTCCGTACTCGGCGGCAAACTCGGCCAGTTCGTACCCGTCCCGGCGCTCATCTTTCTGGCGACGGTCGCCATCGCGTGGGTCGGATTGAACAAGACGCGCTTCGGGCGTTACGTGCACGCCGTCGGCAGCAACGAGACGGCCAGCCGGCTGTCGGGCGTCGGCGTCGACTGGGTCAAGTTCGGCGTCTTCTCGATTTGCAGCTTGCTCGCCGCGCTTGCAGGGATAATCCACTGCGCGCAACTCGAACAAGGCAATCCGAACGACGGCGTGACTTACGAACTCGACGCGATTGCGGCGGTCGTCATCGGCGGCACGTCGCTTTCGGGCGGCACGGGGACGGTGGTCGGGACATTAGTCGGAACTTTAATCATCGGCATCATCAACAACATCCTCGGTCTCAACAACGTTGACGCCAACGTTCAACTCCTGCTCAAAGGAATAATCATCGTCGGCGCGGTGTTGCTGCAACGACGAGGCTGAGTTTCAAGGAACACGCAAACATGAAAGCAAATCTAACGACTAAAGACAGACAAGCGCGCCAGAACTCGCGGCGCGCGTTTCTCGGCAGCCTGTCGCTGGCCCTGCCCGCGAGCCTGCTCCTAACGAGCGCGTGTAATCGCGGTGGCGGGCAAGGGGACAAGTTTGTCATCGGATTTTCGCAGGCCAATAAGGCCGAGCCGTGGCGGACATGGATGGACGACACGCTCATGAAGGAAGCGGGGAAGCAACCGCAAATCGAAATTGCCTACGCTGACGCGCAGCAGGACAACAGCAAGCAGGTGGCCGATGTGGAGAACTTTCTACGCCAGCGGGTTGATCTGCTCATTATCTCGCCGAATGAGGCGAAGCCGCTGACCGGCATCGTCAAGCGCGTCTACGAAAGCGGCATCCCCGTCATCATTCTCGATCGCAGCATCGAGGGTGACAGTTACACGACATTCATCGGCGCGAACAACCGCGAGATCGGCAAGGCGGCAGGTGAGTACGCGGCGCAACTCTTGGGCGGCAAAGGCAGCGTGGTCGAGATCAAAGGATTGCCCGGCTCGACGCCGGCGATTGACCGCAGCGCGGGCTTTCGCGAAGCCGTCGCCGCTCACTCCGGAATCAAAATCGTGGCCGACCCGGTCGCCGACTGGCTGCGCGACAAGGGGCGCGAGCAGGCGGAAGCCGCGTTGCGCGCGAACGAAAAGATTGATCTCGTTTACGGGCACAACGACCCGATGGCGATGGGCGCTTACCTCGCGGCGACGGCGATGAACCGCGCCGAGGGGCTGAAGATCATCGGGATTGACGGCCTCCCCGGAACGGAGGGGGGCGCGAAAGCAGTACTCGACGGCAAACTCGACGCGACATTCCTGTACCCGAACTGCGGCAAGGAGGCCATCGAAACGGCGGTGAAAATCCTGAACAAAGAACGGGCGTCGAAAACAATCACGCCGCCGACGGCGCGCATCACGAAGGAGAACGCAGCGCAATTCATTAACGAGTGAGCAAGCTGAAGGTGTCCGTAAAAAATAATAACGCGTATCTCACGCGCGTTACCCAAGCCCGGAGTTGGGCCCTGAAGACTGGGCATGATAGAGATCTCTAGCTGCGTTGAGAGACGCGGCGAGGAAAAAGGAAAACAGGAGTCGTCGTCACGTCACGGCACGATCTGCCACCGGCCGGGGTGGGCAAGATGCGGGCTTTTGTGTGATAGGTACCGAGACGTAAGTTAACAAACGCTCACTTGGCTTTCTCTTGATTGCAGTTTTCACATAGAATCCAGAATGATTTCTAATGTAAAAATTTGCAGCAACGCCCGATGCGTCAATCGAATGGCTACTTTCGGGGTTTAAGGGGGGACCATATTGTGAAGGGCTGGGTTTATCAGGGGTTGGTTATTTGCTCGATTCTCCTCCTGTCGAGCCAGTTCGCGCCAACCGCGCAAGCTCAGCCAAAGATCGTATTTACGCCCAAGTTCACCTTGAGACAAAGCGGACTGGAGTTGGAGCGACGAACCCAGGCCGGAACTTTCTTTGATGTGGTCGGTCACAAGTCTGGCGTCTTCGGTTACGAGCATCGCGCGCTTGAATCCTGGGTCTACCCAATGAAACTGCTGGATGACTTCCAGCTCTCGTTTCGCATCGAAGGCTATCCGCTGGAATTCCGCGCCGCGGACCTCGCAGTCCTGATCAATGCGCGTCCCGAAGCCACGACCTTCACCTACTCGCACGCGGCCTTCACCGTGCA
>JACCUI010000051.1 GCA_013811945.1 Pyrinomonadaceae bacterium
GCCGCACTGAGGTAAGGCGTCGTGCGCGCAGCGTCATCGGAATACTTGTCCCGTAGCGCTCGGATTCCCCAACTATTTGTTTACTTTCTTTGGAGGATTTCAAGAGATGAAGAAATACGCGATCGCACTGAGTCTGATAGGACTAGCGATATTAGCCGCGGCCTGTGGGTCGAAAACCACGGACACGGGAAAAGTGATTAAGAGTGCACCAACGGGGAATAATCTGACCGTTGCGCTGGCAACGGTTGATGGTGTGCTTAGGCACGGCAACACTGAGTTCACGCTCACGTTCACGGATTCTTCCGGCAAGCCTGTAGATGTCGGCGCAGTAGCTTTGACGTTCCACATGCCGCAGATGGGATCGATGGCGGCGATGAACGATGCGGCAACATTTACGACCACTGACACACCAGGTGTTTACCGCGGTAAAGCCAACATCGAGATGGCGGCCGAGTGGCAAGCGCAAATTACTTACGACGGCCCAACGGGACGTGGACAGGCGTCATTTGCGGTAACTGCTCAATAACCGAATAACAATCGAGGGACAACCCTCTTAACAAATGGAGTAAAGAAATGAAAAGATTTTTGATAAACCTGGGAATCCTGGCAGCGCTTTCTCTGACCACGGCTTCGGCCTTGGCGACGACGGGAGTTGCTCAGAAAACAAAGGCCAAGACTGCGGCTGCAAAAACCGTAATTGGTTACATCAGCGATAGTTCCTGCGGTCTCTCTCACATGGCGGGCATGGATGAGAAAGATTGCACACTGATGTGTGTAAAGAATGGAAAGTTCGTGCTCGCGAATCGCGATCACAAAGTTGTTTACCAGCTTGATCGGGCGGGCCAGGAAAAGGCTCGGGAGTTTGCGGGTCAGAAGGTCAAAATCACCGGACGCATTACGGGTAAAACAATTCGCGTTACGGCAATTGAGGCCGCCACCTAACCAATGATTCACCGGCTCATCGAGTTCAGTTTACGGAACCGCGGCTTGATCGTGGCGCTCTATATCGGACTGGCCTTTTGGGGTTACTGGGCGCTGCTGCGCACCCCTATCGACGCGATTCCGGACCTCTCGGACAACCAGGTAATCGTGTTTACCGATTGGCCCGGGCGGTCTCCTCAGGAGGTTGAGGATCAGGTGACCTATCCCCTGGTTACAAACCTTCAGGGGCTGGCTGGCGTGCGGGTCGTACGTGCGAGCTCGGCGTTCAGCTTCTCGATGATCAACATCATCTTCGAGGACAATGTTGAGCTCTACTGGGCTCGCACCCGCGTGCTGGAACGGCTGAACCTGGTCACTAAGCAACTGCCTGACGGTGTGGTCCCAACACTTGGACCTGATGCCACGGGAGTGGGCCAAATCTTCTGGTATACGGTAGAGAGCGACCAGATGAACCTACGCGACCTGCGCACGTTGCAGGATTGGTTTGTTCGTTACCAACTGAATTCAGTGCCTGGCGTGGCTGAAGTTGCGTCGGTAGGTGGCTACGTTCAGCAGTATCAGGTGGATGTGGATCCGAACAAGCTGAGGGCTTATGCGATTCCGTTATCAACGGTAGTCGAAGCCGTGCAACGCTCGAACAATAACGTCGGCGGCAATGTGGTCGAGCAAGCCGGCGCGTGGGCGGTGGTGCGCGGCGTTGGTCTTATAGAGTCGGTAGCGGACGTAGAGAACGTCATGATAGGCGCTCCTAACGGTGTGCCGATTTATGTGCGAAACGTGGCTGAGGTGAAACTAGGAAATGCGTTTCGCACAGGTTCGCTCGACAAGAATGGTAAGGAAGCGGTGGGCGGCGTCGTAATTGCGCGTTACGGAGTCAACACGCTCGAAGTGATCGACGCTGTAAAGCAGAAGATCGCTGATCTGCAACCTGGCTTACCGCAGGGTGCGCGGCTTGTTCCTTTTTATGACCGGACCCTGCTCATAAATCGGGCCACAGGCACTTTAAAGCGAGCGTTAATTGAAGAGTTGTTGCTCGTCACGCTGGCCCACATCATTTTCTTATTTCACTTTCGCTCCATCCTCATCGTCACGATTCCCTTACCACTCGCGGTGCTGATCTCCTTCCTGTTCATGAAGTACATGGGCATTAGCTCAAACCTGATGTCTCTGTCGGGAATAGCGATCGCCATCGGGGTATTGGTGGACGCGGGAATCGTGGTTACAGAAAATGCCTTTCGTTTTCTCGAGAAGAATAAGGTGGATCCAAAAGACCGAGATGCTGTCTGGCGGACGGTTTTGGAATCTACGAAGCTCGTTGGCAGGCCCGTTTTCTTCTCGATGGCGATAATCATTCTCGCCTTCATTCCGGTGTTCGCTTTGACAGGTCAGGAAGGCAAGCTGTTTCATCCGCTGGCTTTTACCAAGACGTTCGCGATGGCTGCCGCGACGATAATCGCCGTCACCCTGGTTCCGGTACTCTGCACGTTTCTTCTCGGCGGGAAGTTTCACTCGGAACAATCCAACCCGGTGATGCGGTTCCTGCAGGCGCTCTATCGGCCGGCGCTTTCCTTTGCGTTGAACCATCGCGCCGTCACAATTTCGATCGCCGCCCTTCTCTTTGCGGGCGCTTTGATCCTGGCCACCGGAATCGGCAAAGAGTTTATGCCGCCGCTGAACGAAGGTGATGTGATGTACATGCCTGTTACTGACCCGGCGATCTCAATCGATGAAGCACTCAAGATAACCAGCAAACAAGACGCAATCCTGAAAAGTTTCTCTGAAGTTGAATGGGCAGTCGGCAAATCCGGTAGGGCTGAGACCTCCACCGACCCGGCCCCGGTGAATATGAATGAAACGATCGTCCATCTGAAGCCGCCTGAGCAGTGGCGCATTGGTATGACGCGCGAGAAGTTGGTAGCGGAGATGGACGAGAAGTTGCGCATGCCGGGTGTTACGAATATCTGGACGCAGCCGATCATCAATCGCATCGACATGCTGACCACCGGGATTCGTTCGCAGGTGGGGATCAAAATCTTCGGTAACGATCTTAAAGCTCTGGAAGACGCGTCGCGGCGAATTGCGGAAGTTGTGAAGACGGTGCCGGGCGCGGTTGACGTCTATCCCGAGCAAATCGGTGGATCTCCTTATGTGGACATAAAGATCAACCGGACAGCGGCGGCGCGATACGGAATAGATGTTGGCATGATTCAGGATGCGATTGAAAAGGGGATTGGCGAAACGAATCTAACCGTAACAATTGAAGGTCGCAGACGATTTCCCGTACGCGTGCGATATGCGCCGCAATTTCGCGGCAGTGCGCAATCCATTGGCGAGATTCCAATTTCATCTTCAACCGGCGCGCCGATTCCGCTCGCTCAGTTAGCCGAGATTCGAACAGTCGAAGGTCCGACGATGATCTCCAGCGAGAACGGCTTGTTGCGCGGCACAGTTCTTTTGAACGTGCGTGGCCGCGATGTTGGCAGCTTTGTAGACCAGGCCAAGGACATGATCGCCCGCCAGGTGCAACTTCCGACTGGCTACTACGTTTCGTGGAGCGGGCAGTATGAAAACCAGCAGCGCGCGCGGCAAACCCTGATGATTGTCATTCCGATCGTACTGGTTGTTATTTTCGGACTACTCTACATCACTTATCACTCCGTGCTGGAAGCAGCTCACGTTTTAATGGCGGTGCCTTTTGCGCTTACAGGTGGCGTGTATCTGCTTTGGCTGCTCGATTACAACTTTTCGGTAGCGGTCTGGGTTGGATTCATCGCGTTATTCGGTACCGCGGTGCAGACCGGCGTAGTCATGGTTATCTATCTGAATGAAGCGGTAGAGCGAAAGAAACGGGAAGTGGGAACATTAACGCGCCAAACGTTGAAGGAAGCAGTGACAGAGGGTGCGCTGTTGCGGCTTCGTCCAAAGGTGATGACGGTATCAACCGTCGTAGCCGGTCTCTTGCCAATCATGTGGAGCACAAGCGCAGGGTCGGAGGTAATGAAGCCGCTGGCGACCCCGGTTTTGGGTGGGATGGTTTCAAGTCTCCTCCACGTGCT
This sequence comes from Pyrinomonadaceae bacterium, assembly GCA_013811945.1. GTDB lineage: Bacteria > Acidobacteriota > Blastocatellia > Pyrinomonadales > Pyrinomonadaceae > PSRF01. Next base: position 3,999 of record JACCUI010000051.1, read on the forward strand.
GATTGTGACACCGGCTATCTTTTACTCGCTGCGTGCGCGTGAACTGAAGAAGGAAGAGAAACTGCAGGCGTCGAAAGAAGGTTGGGAGAGGGTCGTCCAGGGGACTGCCGGCCAAACTCCGACGGAAGGCCAGACATAAGCCTCTAATAAGGGAATGAAGTGAGGTTTCTGATGATTAAGAAGTTACTAATTGGTTTTTCGCTGCTGATGGTTCAAGGGCTGCGCGGTCCAGAGCCAGCGTGGGCGCAGGGAACATCTTCAAAGCTTGCCCAACAGAAACCCGAATCTTCCTTATCGCGATACTACGATCCTAATGCTGGACTGTCAGCTGACGAAGCCGTCGCTTATGCCCTGTTACATAACGGCGAATTGGCGGCGCTTCGTCATGAGGTCGAAGCGACACGAGGACTGGTGCAGCAGGCGTCACTTCGCCCAAATCCGCAGCTTGAGATCGAACGAAAGGAACAGATAAACGGCTCGGACAACGGCACGATGGTGGGAGCGATGCTGCCCTTAGAGTTAGGTGGGCGGCGATCCAGTCGTATTTTGGTGGCGCGACGTGAATCGGAAATGAAGCAGAGCCTGCTGGCAGATCGTGAACGCCTTCTCGCTGCCGAAGTCCGCGCGAAGTTCGGTGAAGCGTTGGGTGAGTTGCTGAAATTAGGATTCACCGAAGATCTGCTTTTGACAACAGACGAGGGATACCGCCTGGTGGCTGCTCGGGTTACCGAGGGCCGAACGGCACCCTTGGAACAAAACATGGTGCTGGTAGAGGTCAATCGGATCCGTTCAATGAGAGAAAGCAATGAGGGAAATGTCGAAGTGGCCATGCTTGAGCTGCGCAATCTGGTAGGGATGCATCCGGAGGAACCCTTGCGGTTACGCGGAAACCTCGATCATTTAATCGAACCGTTGCCTTCAGTTGCCATTTCTACCGAAGTAGCGTTGCGCGAGCGGCCGGACGTGCAAGCGGCCCGTGCGTTGGAAACCCTGGCAGAAGCACGCATCGAACAGGCGCGCAGTGAGGGACGATTAGACGCGAGTCTGACAGGAAAATACGAGTTGATGAATTTTGGTTTTCCTCAGAGAGGTTTGAACTCAAGCGGACAGTTGGTCCCGATTCAGGGTAGATTTCATTCTCTAGCGGTCGGCATCACTCTCGATCTTCCGGTTCGGAATCGTAATCAAGGCGTGGTTGCAGCCGCCGTGGCTGAGAGAGCTGCCGCAACACAGCGCCGCGAGTTTGCCGAGCTGACGGTACGGCGCGAGGTGGCATCCGCTTTTGCGCGCCACCAAAGGGCAGCACGGGCTGCTGAGATTTATCGAGTAGGTGTTCAGGGACAAGCGAACGCCAATCTCGATGTAGTACGACAAACCTACGAGCTCGGCTCAAAGACTTTGCTGGACGTTATCGCTGAACAGAGACGTTTCATTGAAGTCCAGACCGGCTACATCGAGGCGCTGGTCAACACCTATCAGGCGCGCGTGGAAATTAAACGCGCGACCGCTTCCCCCAACGCGGTAAAGAGATGAGCAACACCACTGAAGAAAAATCCGAAGAAGGTGAGCCAGCAGCGCCTGATTCAGGTCTAACTATGCAGTCCGGCAACGAAAGGGTCATTAGCCGTTCCACTAATCGAAGGACAAACCGAACGGCGATTGTGGCAATCGTCGCAGTCGTCGCTATAACAGCGGTTGTAATCCTGGTCTGGGTATTCTGGCGATCCGGGTCGGGTGGCGCAGGACGACCAGTACCCGCGCCGCGTAACATCGGCGTTGATCAGCCAAGTTCAACGGCACCGACTTCAGAAGTGACGATATCCCTCGAGCCGGAAGCGGCGACGCGCGCTGGTATTAAGACTGAGCCGGTTGGGGAGGCGATGATTGCGGGGGGTGCGATGTCCGGCCCAGCCACAACAGGTGTGGTCCAAGCCAATGCTTATCGCGCCACTCCCGTGGTCTCACTTGTAGGGGGTATCTTGCGGCAAGTGACTGCCGAGTTGGGCCAGGGCGTGAGCCGCGGGCAGACTATGGCTGTGGTGTCCAGCGACGAACTCGCGACGGCCCAGTCTCGTTACCTTAATGCAGTGGCAGAACTGGACGAGCATCATAAACACCATGTACGCACCGTGCGCTTGCTGGAAATTGGCGCGGCGAGCAGAGAGGAACTGGAACAGGCAACCACTAAACTAAAGACGGCGGAGTCGGAAGTTGCTTCACAGCGTCAGCGGCTTATGCTTTTGGGACTTAGCAGCCGACGAATCGCCCAACTAAAGACGCCCTCTCAGGTAAATTCGGAAGTGATGCTGCCGGCACCGGTCTCGGGCACGATCATAAGTCGCGCAGCAAATCCTGGTGAAGTAATTACGGCTGATAAGGAGATTCTTCGCATCGCTGATCTCTCAAGCATTTGGGTGATGGGCCAGGTTTACGAGAAGGATCTTGGGAAAGTGGTCGTTGGCAGCGGCGCGAGCATAACGAGCGACACGTATCCCGGACGTGTTTTCCGTGGGCGAGTCTCTTACATCGATCCGGCTCTTGATCCCGCAACCCGCACCGCGCAGGCTCGGATTGAACTGGCAAACCCCGGCCAGGCTTTGAAGATTGGCATGTTTGTTAATATTGCCTTCGCGGCAGTCGGTGGGGCCGAATCCACAGGTCCTGTGATACCGAAGAGCGCCGTACAAAACATCAACAATCAGCAGGTTGTGTTTGTCGAAATGTCGGCGCCGAATACGTATGCGATGCGGCCGGTAAAGCTTGGTCTCGAGGTCAACGGTCAATATCCGGTGCGTGAAGGTTTAACCGTCGGTGATCGCATTGTTACTGAGGGGAGCTTCCTGCTTCGCGCGGAATGGCTTAAATCTCATCCAAGCCAGTGAGTGCTTAGACATCCGAGTTCGTTCACCCTGATGTCGCGCTCATTGAGTACATCACACCTACCCCGTGCGCCCGGCGAGGTTGGCGACCACGGCGACCAACTCGCTCGGGCTAATCGGCTTCGGCACATGTATCTGGAAGCCTGACTGAAGCACGCGGATACGATCTTCTTCGCCCGCGTAAGCTGTCAGTGCCGCCGCCGCCGGAACCTTACCCCCACGTTCCTTGCCCAGAGCGCGCACTTTAGCAATCAGGGAATAGCCATCTTCATCCGGCATCCCGATGTCGCTGATTAAGACGTCGAACACTTCTTCCGCTACCGCTTCCAGTGCGGCGGCTGCCGACCTTGCCGTTTTCACGTGGGCTCCGCAGCTTTCGAGTATGACTTGCAGCAACTCACACGTGTCCACTTCGTCGTCAACGACCAGCACACGTAAACCATTAAGCTCTGGCGGGCAGTCGAACTCCGGCAGCTTAAACTCCGGCTGCGCGCTCCCGCTGTCGCTTAAGGCACCGCGAACCGCCAGCAACGGCAGGCTGACAGTGAAGGTCGAGCCAAGACCCTCACCCTCGCTGTCAACTCGCACCGTCCCGCCATGCAGTTCGACCAATTGACGGACAATCGCTAAACCTAAGCCTAACCCGCCGAATGCTCGCGTGGTCGTCGCATCGGCTTGCCGGAAGCGGTCGAAAACATGCGGCAGAAATCCCGGCGCAATGCCAATGCCGGTATCGCTGACTCTAACTTCGACATGTGATTCGACGCGATTCAGACCGACAATCAAGCGCCCGCCTTTCGGCGTGAACTTGATGGCGTTCGAAATGAGATTCCAGGCCACCTGTTGCAGTCGGTCAGGGTCGCCCGAGACTTGCCCTGCCGGAGAATCGAGTTGCAACTTTAAACGCATCTCCTTGGCTTCCGCGGCCGGGCGCAGGCCGTCAACCGCCGCGATGATGATGGTGCCGAGGTCAACGGGTTGCATGCTCAGGCGCAACTTGCCGGTGATGATGCGCGAGGCATCGAGCAGATCGTCAATCATCTGTACCTGCATCCGTGCATTACGCCGGATGACTTCGATGGCGCGTAAGGAAGCCACCGAGTCGAGCTTAGGATTTCCCAACATCTCAGCCCACCCGACAATCGATGTCAGCGGCGTGCGCAATTCATGCGAGAGCGTGGCGAGAAATTCATCTTTGAGATGATTCGCTCTCTCCGCGGCTTCCGTGAGTTCATGTTGGCGAGTTGCAGAGAGCAGGAGCTGTTCGTTCATCGCCATCACTTGTCCTCGGAAGATCGCCATCTCTGTTGTATCGGTCACCTGGATCATGACCCCCACCGGGCGTTCGTCCGCCCCGAGTATTGCCCACACCGAATAAGACCAGTAAACGGGTGACGTTTGGCAGTGCTCCTGCTCGACTAAAATCTCCGGCGTTCCCGTGCGATAAACACGGTCGAAAAGCGAGAGACATCTATTTTCCTCCCCTTCCGGCACGGCCTCGGCGAAGGGGCGTCCGACCAGTTCCGTTGCCTCCTTCCCGACCAGGCGCGAGAAAGCGGCATTGAGGTAGCGCACGATGTGCGTCTTTCCCTCAACGGCGACCATCGGCTGCGGTGAAAGTTCGGAAAAGTACCGGCTTAGGCGTACAAGGTGGAAAGCCTGCTCCGCCGTGACCGATCTTCGTTCCTCACGCATACGGCACTCCTACCGATCGCTTTCCACGTGGTCCTGCAACTCCTGGATTTCCCCCGGCTCGTCTTTCCATGGCCCGGGAACCCCGGTTGTCAGGCCACGATAGCCCCTTAATCGCTCGCCGATGACCAAGCCCTTGGGAGTGATTTTGTATTCGCGCATGTCACTGCTGTGTGCGCTGCGACGCATCTTGACGACGACCATCATCTTGCGGAGTTGGCCGTTGATCGACACGAACCGCAGGCGGAGGATGTCGTCGCTGAGGAACGAGATCGCGTAGGAGCTGAGGGTGAACCCGGTAAAGATCTCCTGAACTTCAACGGTGCTCAGGATCGTCACGCCAGTCCTTGTGAGTGCTCCGATCATCCGGTACAACGATTCCCGGAAGTCCGTGCGGAAGCCGGGAGCGAGGGCCATCTCAAACCCGGCAAGGGAATCTATTACCAGCCGCTTGGCGCCCATCTCCTGCACCGCATCAATGATTTCACGCACCGTCTCATCTACGGAAAGGTCGAGGGGGCGGATGTAGAGGAGTTTGAGTTTGCCCTCCTGCTGCGGCGTGTGCAAATCGAGACCAAAGCTGGCGGCCCGGTCCGCGTACTCCTCGGGCCGTTCCTCGAACATCGCCACGATCCCCGGCTCCCCCTGACGGAGGCCCTCAACGATGAACTGTGTACCCAGAAGGGACTTCCCCGACCCCGATGAGCCCGCCACCAGCAGGCTGTCCCCTTCGGGAATGCCTCCACCCATCATCTCGTCCAGTTTGGGGACGCCGCACGAAAGACGCCGATGTCCTTTTGCCTTATCTTCTCTTCCGGTGAGGCCGAAGGTGCGCGGGAAGGTCTGCAGCCCCGCATCGGTGATACGGAAGGTGTGCAGCCCCGGCACCGAGGCTTGCCCGCGCGACTTCTTGATCTGCAACTTCCGCACGATGGAGTTCCGCTCCACCTGCTGGGAGAGCCAGAAGAGTCCGTCGGCGACGGTGAAGACGGGGTTATCACGAATCTCGCCCTCGTCGTATTCTCCGATGAGAAACGTGGTCGCTTGCCAGCTCGTCAGGTTAAGGGCTAACCGCTGGATGAACCCCTGAAGTTCAATATCACTTGCCCCGGAATGGGCCTTACGCACCACGGTGCGAAAAGAGTCCACCACGACGATGGCGGGACTAGACGCCTCGACCTCTTTGATAATTTCCTCCAGCACCGCGTTCAGGTCGTGATCAAGCACAACCTGGCTGAGGTTGATGAAGCAGACCGAGGTATTCAACTTGGTCAGGTTGAAAAATTGAAACTGCTGCTGATACCGCAGCATCTTGATGGCCGGTTCGCCCAGCACGGTGAAATAAAGCGCCGGACGCTCCGGGGTGGCATTGGCGAACATGATTTGGTGGGCGAGCGTGGTCTTCCCGCCGCCAGGCGCGCCGGCGATGATGTTAAAAGAAAACTCCGGTAAGCCACCGCCCAAAATCTCATCCAGCCCCGGCACGCCGGTCGGCAGTGTCCGAATACTCACCTTTTTTTGCGCACTCATTGTTTGTCCTCAGTTTTCAGATCCGCTAAGTCCATGGACGCATCCGGCCATTTGTCACGCACCAGGCGCAGAGTTAGGGGTTCGCCAATGAAGGTCACCAGCAGTTCCAGCAAGTGGGCCACGAAAACTATTCCGGCCTGCCCTGCTGCCCCCGTCTCCTGGCGCTGCTCAATTCCCTCGAATCCTTGGACAGAACCGTCCGTGCGTACCTGCACCATATTTAGCGAAGGGACTTCCGCCTTTGCGAGGGTCAAAGCTCGGGATAAAAGAGATCGAAAGCCATCAACTCCCGTGAGCCTGATGAGGTGGGTACGCAATTCCTGAATGACCTGCATCGCGATACCCATTCCAGCATCGGATGAGTTGTCGTGTGCCGCCTCGAAAGCGAGTAATTGCCGGGCCAAGTTTTGATTTTCTGGAGAAGCCGTACTCATCGGGTGCGCCTCCCACGCCTCCTCGTAACTCCGATCAGACATTCGCACTCGAACCCCATTGGACCGTTACCCACTTTCATCACAATAGCTATGCGAACGTCGTTGACCTTCTCGATATGCCGCGGGTCAGTCATCGGTCTGATTTCCGAGTGCAGACACCGCTCAGTCGCAAGAAAATTCCGCTCGCCATCATAGCAAACCTCGCACTCTTCGTGTGCAACCTTCAGGCATTAGTACCTCACAAACATCTTGTGAAGCAACATAAACGCGAGGCAACAGAGGGGCGCGCAAGATTGTACAAGGGGCGGGCGGTGGCTGGCAACGATGTTTTGGGCGTTCGTTCTGCTAACAAAGCATTGATCCATATTCGGTTCGGGCCCCGAAATCTGATATTCTCCGCAACGAAAATGGCGCAGCCTTTGTTTTGACAACTCACACGGTGCTGTTCTTGAAGATATCAATCTCAATTCCTCGGAAAATTTTGTTGCAGGGTTTGCGGGCCTTGGCGTTGATACTCCTCTTCTGTTCAGCCACAGGCGTCTCTCTGGCGCAATCAATAGATATCAACGCTCCCTCCCCGGTTCACAGGAACGAAGTTGTGGGCACAATTGCCGCCCGGGATCTTGGCGACTCGCGGCTAACTGACCATTTCTATGCCTTCTCGGGAACGCCAGGCGACGTTTTAATCACAGTCAAGAGTGGCAACCTGAATGGTGATGTCGACCTCTTCACCGCCGGTAGTTTGCGCCCGTTGATGAAGTTTACGCTCTATGCCGAAAACTCCTCGCCAGTGACGCGGGCTATCTTTCTACGAAAGCGCGAAAATCTAATTCTGCGTGTGGAAGCGCGCAGCCCCAACGATGATGAAGGTATCTACCACATAAAGCTGGGCGGGTCCTTTGAGCCAGTAGCTGGCGGTGCCACCGTGCCCGACGCTCTTAGTCCAACAACGGAATCTGAAGCCACAGTCGTTTCACGCGGCAAGGGCTCCAGACGCGTTTCTTCTGTGGGCGCCCGCATCGCGGAACCGCCGGTGCTCAGAGAAGAGGTGGTAGCTGCGCCAACTTCACAACCCACCCCTCTCGAATTTGCGGTTCCAACTGCGACTCTGGAATCCACCGTTAAAACAGAAACGCCGGCGCCCGCACCGGTCCCCAGAAGAGCAAGGGGACGCGTGACACCTGGGCGCAAAAGACCAGCTTCACAGCCCGCCAAAAAGAAGGAAGAATCAGTCTCTGAAACAACGAATGAAGACAAGGCCTTGGAGGTACCAAACGCAGATAGTCCTGCACCCGCGACTGGGCGAACAGGAAGGCGGGGAAGTATCAACCGTCCGACGGAACAGCTTCCGGCTCCGGAACCGCAGGCGGGACCCCGGCTTGTAATTGAAATGCATGACGGAACACGTATCGAGCGCTTCATGAGTACGATTCGACGTGTGACGGTGGAAAATAACCAGATTGTCGTCGTGGGTAAATTGGGTAGGATCGAAAGGATTCGAATGTCGGAAGTCATTCGGATGTCAATCGAACCTTAATGGTCCGCTGGTGTCTTAGTTTGAGAGTCCGCTTGATGGAGATCTAAGATCCACGAAACCACACGAACGGACACTAAAAGTATTTAGTGATATTTCGTGGATCGTTTTGATTTCAGCGCCCCATGTCACTAACGGCACAGTCGCTACTTCGCTTTCTCACCGGATTTCAGGCTCGCAAGCCGATCGCGAAACTGCGGTAGATCCTCATTGCTCGGATCGACCTTTTGCAGGTTTTCGATTGCTTTAGTGGCTGCGCCCGCGTCACCTTTCTGCAGGGCTGTAAACGCCAGACTCGCCAGCACTCTCTTATCATCCGGTTTCTTCATTAGCGCAGCCTTGTACCACTTCTCAGCCGTGTCGTGGTGTTCAGCATCGAGATTCACCTGGCCCAGCGCTACCACCGCCTCAAAACTATCCGGCTCAATCTGGTTTGCTTTCAGTAGGAACTCGATGGCCTGATCGTAACGCTGAATTTGGTAGTAGAGCTCAGCAGCTTTCATCTGCGCTTCGAAGTTGTTTGGTTCCTTTCGAGCTTTGCTGATGGCCTCCTGCACTTCAGCGAACACCTGCTGCGGATTCTTTGAGTCTCCGGGTTGAACTTGCGGGTGATTCGCCGGCAGGTTTCGGTTGTCCGCAGTGCTGGCCGCAACTGGAACGGAGCGTTGACTCATAGTGCTGGCGAACATAAAGCCAACAATGAAGCCGAACAGGATTCCAATGATTGCGAATAAAAGATTCTCTCTGGTCATGCGGCTTTAGCTCCAAGAAAAACCACAAAGACAGCTAATAAAACTAGAGGTGAAGTAGGCATTTTCTGGTTATCATTTCTGGTTGTTGAGGACATTTTTTTCCTTTGGCAAATGGATCTTGAGGTTATGCCTGGCGGGGGAAGCGCGAATTGTCTAAAAGCAAGATTCTACCGCGTGAGTGAGCAGTGAGTAGTTCGAGCTGTGGTTTCCGATATACGGCAATGGGGCGGTTTTGACACTTCAATAGAAACTTCGTCCCAATTTCGCCACTCGCGTAATTCCTTCGGGGAGTTATAGTATCCCAAACGCTTGGCGTCGGGCGTAGCCGGATCGGGATTGTAGAGATCGACTGAGCCCTCCCCATTTCTAATCGCAAACATGAACGTCAAACGACTAAGGCTAGAACGACCAAGGCCCTCACGGTCAGGGTAAGGCTTGAACTGCCATTTCATTGCAGCGGTCGCCGCCGCTTTCTTCAGCAGCGGATGGGCATGTGGGTTAACTTTGACTCTAAGAACTTCACCCTCACTGCTTATTTCAATTTTGAGCAGGAGGATTCCTGATATCCGCCCGCGCACGGCTTCTTCGGGGTATGAAGGCATAACTATTCTGATTGCCGATTCGCGAGCGTACGATTCAGGCAGCCGACCGTAGAACGCTCTTGAATCATCCTGAGCCATACACAACGGTGTCGATGCCGCAACAAGTAGTAGGGACGCCACGCCAACCATGAGGCGGCCATTAAAACTTGTTCCTTCGCTGTTATGAGGCATTAGAGAGTCCCCGTGGATATTTTTCTTCTGCACGCTAAAGCCTATGAGCGTGAGGCTAATAGTGCAGGAACACTTGATGTCGGCAGAGGAGCCAATTACAAGCACGGCTTATATACTTATCGTGTGACGAAAGTCAAGGATTCCCTCAATAGCTAAAGACTAGTGTGACAAATATTTGATATGACTGTAAGGAACCTTTGATTGCTACTACCATTTGGGTTGGTGGTAGTTTGCGGTTGCGCACCTCCAATTGTTACGCGCGGTCTGGAAGTCTAACCCCACTCGCCGCCTAATCGCTTACGGCCCTCCACCAAGTTGAATCGTTGCGGAGTCAGGCCCTCCAGTCCCAAAAACATCCGCGTACCCAGGCTGCCCACCAATCAACTGCTTTTCATCCTCAATGATCGCTAACGGACGTCCGCTTTTGTAAAATCTTCCGAGAACCTTTAGATCGTGAGGATTTAGGTAACGCCCGGGAGCGCCTTCTATAATCAGCGAAAGGAAATGATGCAAAGCGTGTACAATGCGCCGGTCTGACGCCTAGAATCGATTGAGGAGGTGCCTCCCGTGGTTGATGATATCGATGACAGTCCGACCTCGAGGGAAGAGCGCCGGGAAGGCGATCGTTCACGCCTGATCGTCGACGTTTTCTTCGACGGCAAAGATGCTACCGGAGTGGCCAGCACCCAGGACATCGGCGCGGGCGGGCTGTATCTGAACACACAAACAGACCTGCCCGACGGCACTTTGTTATTGATGCGCATTCCCCTTGGCACCGATCAGCAGGTCGTGGTAAACGGTGAGGTGGTGTACAGCAATCCGGGGCGGGGTGTAGGCGTTCGCTTTCATGGCCTTTCGACGGCCGACCGCGCTATGCTGGAATTGGAACTCGGCAAGGTGTGAATGTCCTCCTCTCTCAGCCATCGACTCCGATGGAGCGAGCTTCCGGCCCAGGCTCACCACGCACTGACCGGCAGACTCGTGGGACTCTGGGGGGCAGTAAGCGATGAAGCGGCTTTCGAATCGCTAACCGAAGATAAACAGCAGGCTCTTCTACTGGTTCTCAGCCGGATGCAGGCTAAGGACCTCTGGTATCTCGTAAGAAGCATTGACAACGTGTACGGCGAGGGTGGCGTTGGTATGGGCTTCGCTGCCTGGCCGCTGATCGAATCAACGCTTCGCCGCCGCAAAGACTTCACCAGGGTATTTGCCAATCACAAAGATACGAGCGGTGGCTTTTATGAGAAGGGGCGGGCCCAAGCCATACTTCACTTCCTGTTTCAGGAGGGTAGCCCGCGTAGATGGTATGTTCATTTCGATCTCTATAGCCCAGTGCATTCGTTCAGCAGCGCCGGCAAGCATCTTCGGCACGAGTTCATAGGGAAGATTTGTCCTGACTGGAAGATGATCAAACAGTGCTTGAAAACTTAAGCCCGCGGCAAGTCAGTATTGCTTCGGGATGTTTACATGCTGAATAATGCCAGGTTTTTTGGCCGAGCTCCGGCTCGTGCCAAAGAAAGGAGCTACTATGTTCGATCAATTCACGCTGGGAATTGAAGAAGAGTTTCAGATCGTAGACCCGCACACCCGTGAGCTGCGGTCGCACGTGGTAGAGATTCTGGCAGAGGGAGTGACGCTGCTGGGCGAACAGATTAAGCCGGAGATGATCCAGTCAATGGTTGAAGTAGGCACTGGAATTTGCCGCAACATCGAGGAAGCTCGTGCCGATATTACGAATCTCCGCAGCGTTATCTCGAGTCTGGCGCGAAAGAACGGCCTGGTAATCATCGCCGCTTCTACACATCCCATCTCGCGTTGGCAAGATCAGAAGATCTTTGATGACGAGCGATACGAACTATTGGTGCAGGAACTGCAAACAGTAGCTCGTTCGTTGCTGATCTTCGGGTTGCATGTTCACGTGGGCATCCCGGACCGAGACCGGCAGATCCACATTATGAATGCGGCTCGTTACTTCCTCCCACACGTGCTTGCGCTCACCACGTCATCCCCGTTCTGGATGGCTCACAACACGGGATTGAAATCCTATCGCTGCGAAATTTTCAAGCAGTTTCCCCGCACGGACATCCCCGACCATTTCGATTCTTACGCTAGTTTCCAACGCTATATCGATCTCTTGATCCGGACCGGGTGTATCGACAATGGCAAGAAGATTTGGTGGGATGTTCGGCCGCATCCATTCTTTCCTACCCTGGAGTTTCGCGTTTGCGACATTCCGACAAGGGTCGACGATACAATTGCAATTGCCGCGCTGTTTCAGGCGATCGTCGCCAAGCTCACCATCCTTATTGAAAAGAATCTGGGCTTCCGCCTCTACCGGCGGCTACTCATTCAAGAGAACAAATGGCGAGCGGTACGCTACGGTCTGGATGGAAACATGATCGACTTCGGTAAGCAGAAAGAAGTCCCCACACGCGACCTGATTCATGAGTTGTTGGATTTCGTGGACGATGTTGTCGACCCGCTGGGCTCGCGTAAGGAGATTGAGCACATCCATACCATCATGCAGCGCGGTACGTCGGCTGATGAACAACTTGAGGTTTACAATAGCAGCAACCACGATCTAAATGCAGTCGTGGACCAGTTGATCGATCGGACCATGGAAAATGTTCCGGCCACGGCGCAGGTCGATCTCACAGGACTGAAAACTTCTGCTTCGACAATCTCGAAGTAGCGGCCGTTACCCGGAACCATTGTGGGGGGCGTCCCTCTGTGGGCGCCCCCCCGATTGGGCAGAGACTTCCGGAAAGGGTTTAGAGGTACGCCAATCTTGTGAGAGTACCTACCGAGAAGAGGTAGCCACGGAGTTTCGGAGCAGGCGCTACCGCCTGCAGATGTCCAAAGAAACTCCTGTGGAACCATTTTCGCGATTTTCGCCCCTCTTTCTCTAACTTATACTCACGATGGAGCTTAGTTACCCTCCGCCGTCGGGAGTTTCTGGGAGGGACGCCCCTACTATCAAGTCTCACGCCGGGCAAGATAATATTGCCATAGCATTCTCGCCGCAACTGCCCGAAACGGGCGCCACCCTTCAGCGATACGGAAGAGGTGATCGGCAGCCGGTCGCTGTTTAAGTCTCTTAAGTTTGGTTACCGCTGTTACGAGTGCTAGATCGCCTGCGGGCCAGATATCCGGACGGCGCAAGACCATTAGCAGATTAATATCCGCGCTCCAGGAGCCAATCCCTTTGACCTGCATCAACGCCGCTTTCGCATCTTCATCATTCATCTTCGATAAACCACTCAGATTGAGGCTGTTACTCCTGATCGACTCAGCGAGATATATGCAATAAGCAGTTTTCTGCCGGGTCAGTCCCAGCGACTTGAGGTGTGGTTCACCCAGTTCAATGACACGGTCTGGCCGAAAAGGTTGAATGTTTTCACTGAGTCGCTTGTACATCGACGCTGCGGAGGCTAGCGACACCTGTTGTTCCAGAATGATTTGCACCAGGGTTGCGAAACCTGGCTCTCTGGCCCACAACGGCGGTGGACCGTAGGTCTCAAGGATAGTAGCTAAACTTTTGTCACGTTTCGCCAGATGCCGTGCCGCGGCTGCGAGAGTGGGTTTTGTGAGTTGCTCGGGAGCCATTCGTTTAGGGGTCACCCATTTTGGCTGCCCTTTAGGAGCGCAGGTCACTACTAAGATCAGCTCGCATTGAAAGGAGTTCTGAAGAGTAAATGGAAAGACGCCGCACTAGCTGGCCGGCTTCGCGTGCGCCAGGGCGAGTTCGAGAAAATTCTCGAAAAGTACTCGGCCGTCGCGGGATTCGTTTTGATGTTCCCAGCGCGTCCGGGATTTGTTCCAATCTTCGAACGACTTCTCGAGGTGGAATTGTACGGTGTAGATGAGCTTACCGTTGTCTCGATTTACCATCATTTGGTTGCGGCAAAGGTATGAGGTCGCGAGGAGTTTAAAACCGACCGGAACCTGGTCCAGCTGCAAACCGTGGTTCTGCCAGACACGAAGGATGCGCGCCTGCTTGGTGTAATCCTGCCAGAGGCCAGAGCCGGGATTGTTGATTCCGCGAAAAATGGGGTCCTGCGCATCTGTGATGCGCACGAAGCGGTACTGATATTCATTGGGACGGTTCTCACGCTGCTCGTGTTGCTCGAGCCTATCGAGCGTGAGAACCTGCGCCCCGAAGCTCAAGCCAACCAGCTGATGTCCGCCGCAAATCCCGAGCACCGGAATTTTTGTCGAACGAATAAAATCGCCAAAGTGTTCGATTATGACCGGCCTATAAAAGTCGAAATCGCGCAGAGTGCCGCTAAGGACGATAGCATCCGGCTCAAACTCCTTAACTGCTGCCGTCAGGTTTGCCAAGTGCGCGACATGGCTAGTGGGACTCCTTACGAGACGAGAGATGTTGTTAAGAATATTCTCAATCGCGAGTTGGGCGATGGTTCGTTCCCGCCTGATTTGCGCGGCAGCGGCTTTGCCCCACTCCTTGTGCCCTACTTCTGAGAGGTCGTCCTCGTCACGCAGAAGATTGTCCACTACCAGCACCCGCGCTGCTTCAATGCGCTTCTCGATGGGTTCATAGCGGCAGAATGTCTGTTGGTTAAATGGAAAGGGAAGCGGTTCTGCGGCTTCAGGTGTCCGACTCTCTGCAAGTGAAAGGTCTCCAATCTCGTGGGTCATCTTTATGAGTATACGTCCAATTCTCTCTAGAATCCGTTCTTGATCTAGTGGCCCTTGGTCCGCTGCCTCGTACTTTGCTTAAACTCGGGAACTGGGGCTCCCGCGCCGGCAACTGCAATCTCGCCTCTTAGTTTAGCAATTAATAAGCCATGAATTCGAGCCCTAAATGCCCCAGTCCGGTCGACGGCCTTATGGTCCGCCATGAGCAGCATTCGATGCCAGGACGATTCGAGCTCGTCGGCGAGCAGGGAAACCCTGGTAATGTCGTAAGGAACTGCCACTTCCTTACAACTTGCTCTGGCGAAGACAGACAGATAACGGGCGGTTGCGAGGTCTGGGCAGAGCAGACGGCGTTGGCCAACTTTTAGTTCCACGCCCAGCAACGTGTGTTGAAGCTCCACCCGCGGCTTTCGCGGTAGTGCCCCAAAGTAGTACGAGCGCGTTCTCGTTTTCAGGATGCGCTCGGTATAAATCAGCGGTAGCCACGTGTTCGTTAGTTCGGTTTTGACTTGTTCAGCATAGTCTTCAGCGGTCACGAGGTAAGAGGCGTGAATCATCTGTTGCGAGACTCTTTAATGTTCCCAGCTATCGCAGAGACAGGGTCACGATCGGTTTGGCTTGCAGTGCATTGATTACCTGTCCGGGAAAAAGTCCCAAGTACAACACTCCGACTACTGTAAGCATCAGGGCGATCGCAATGCTAGCCGGTATGGGGGGGGCGATCCACGAAGTCGTGCGCTCGCGAAAAAACATCACAATAATCAGACGCAAATAGTAGTAAGCGGAGATTGCGGTGTTTAGGACACCGATGACCACGAGAATCACATATCCTTGATCGACCGCGGCGCGAAAGACCAGGATCTTGCCTATGAATCCGGCAGTCAGAGGCATACCCAACAAACTGAGCAGGAAGAGCGACAACGAGAAAGCGAGCACGGGAGACCGGAAGCCGATGCCGTTATAGTCCTCCACCTCAGTCCGGCGATCCCCGGCGCGGGCGATTAGTTGCACTACGGCCAAGGCGCCGATATTCATCACCGCATAAGTCAGCAGATAGAATGTCACCGCAGTGATCGCAGCGTTTCGCTCTTCAATGCCGGATGCTGAGCCCGCGGCAATGAAGCCCACCAGCGCGTATCCTGCATGCGCGATGGAGGAATAAGCAAGTATGCGTTTCACGTTGTTCTGCACAATCGCGGCAACGTTGCCAATGGTCATCGTCATGATGGCCAGAACGACTAGCACTGAAACCCACGCACTATGAAGCTCGTCTGAGATTGTCTGGTTGGCGGCCGCCGCTACAAACGGAAATCCGAATACGAAGACCCTCATGAATGAGGCAAATCCGGCCGCCTTTGGGCCCGCCGCCATGAACGCCGTGACGGGAGTAGGCGCCCCTTCGTAAACGTCAGGCGTCCAAATATGAAAAGGTGCGGTTGCTATCTTGAAACCAAAGCCGACCAGCATCATGGCCGCGCCCGCGAAGAGCAGGAGCGGATACTGGGCATCATTGAGCCTGCGAGCGATCTCCGCCACATTTGTCGTACCGGGCAGTCCGCTTATAGTGGCGGTCGCGCCATAGGTGAGCGCGATGCCATAAAGCAGGAAGGCCGATGACAGTGAGCCAAGGATGAAGTACTTCAGTGACGATTCGTTAGAGCGCACGTCTGTGCGGCGAAAACCGGCCATGACGTAAGTGGAAATTGAAAGAATCTCCAGACCCAGGAAAATGATCACCAGATCGCCGCCCGCCGCCATCAGCATCATGCCGACCGTTGCAAAAATTAGAAGCGAATGAAACTCACCGGCAGGAAGTTTCTCGTTCTCGACCCAGACCATCGAGATCAGCACCGTCAGAGCCGAGACGAGAAGAAAGACGAGAGTAAAACCGAGGCGAAGCCCATCAAGCACAATCATGCCGTTAAAGGCCTGGCTGGCACCGCCCCATGACAGCCAGAGCCAGATCGTCGCCGCCGCCCCGGCGAGTAAACCGGCGAGTGAAATACTGCCGGTTACCCAGCGTTGGTCAGGCCGCGCAAAGGCATCGACCAACATGACTACCACCCCGACGACGCAGATGATCAGCTCCGGCGCGATGAGCGCGAAGCTGACGTCCGGCGGCGTGAATTGTAAAGCTAGCAAAGAAATCATTTGCTTTCCGACTAGTCCGTGCCTTAGTGGCTAGTGTCCACCTTCCAACTTGTTAAGACTGAGGTCCCGGCGCTCACCCTGAGTACCTGCCGGCTTATTACCCGCGAAAGATCCTCCGGTCGGCGGCGCTGCCACGCGAGAGCGAACTGCTTCGACGCTCGCCTTTGAGCGATCTAAAAA
>JACCUI010000062.1 GCA_013811945.1 Pyrinomonadaceae bacterium
AGTAAGAGGGGTACGGCATGCGTACCCCTCTTTCCAGCCTTCAGCTTGACGGGGCCTTAGAATTCGAACTTCAACGCCAGTTGCACCTGCCTCGGATCGCCTACACCTAGCCGCAAAAAGCCATCGAAGTTAGTCAAGGGCGGAGTGGACAGCGGATTCACATTGTTCCTGTTGTTAAAGGTATTGAACATCTCTATGACCGGAACGAGCGCATATCGTTCGCCAAACTTGAACGGGCGCTGTAATCGCCAATCGAATGAGAAGTACTTATTGTCTTTGCGTGCGGTATTTCGGTTCGTCGCCGTTCTCGCCCCGGGAGTTATCGGTTGTGCAGTCCTAGCCTGCACGCGGAAATTGCCTTCAAGTTCCCAGGGCATTTCCACAAATGTGAAGAAGTTGAATTTGTGGCGGATATCGCGATCAGAGAGCGCGTAGTCCAACTGCAGATTGTTTAAATCAAAAGAGCGATCAAAGAAAGGATCGCGCTCGTTTGAGTCGTCGTCTTTATCTTTCGAGAGCACGTAGTTCCATTCAAACTGATAATGCCTGCTGAAACGCTTTCTCATGCCCACCGTAAAACCGTCGTAAAGCGATTTGCCAGCGGAGGAGGTGACAAACACGTCGCCGAGTTGGGGGGCGAAAAAGCCGGTGCGGCCCAGATTCAAGGCGCGAGTCAGGTGAACTCCCTTTGCATGAGTGAAGTCAAAATAGAGCGCCAAGTCGGGTACTATTTCCTGCTCGAAGGCGACGTTCGTGGTGTAAATCCGGGGGTTGGCGTAGTCTCGGGAAAAAACATTAATTCCCGTGAAGTCGTTGAACTGGCCCGCGGGCAATGGCGGCGGAATCACAATACCTGGAAAGGCTGGCGGATTAACACCGAACCCTATGATCGCAGTGTTGAAAAATGTTCCTTGAAGCTGAACGCCATTAGTGGTGAGGCTTTGGACCTGGGTAAGCATGTTTTGCCGCGCGAAATAAATCCCGTAGCTGGCCCGCAATACGGATTTGCCCGTTTTGCTGATATCCCAGGCGAAACCCACGCGAGGCTGGAACTCCTTTTTCGGGCTGGGCAGCGTCCCGTCAGAAGGGAACCTCGGATCACTTAGGAATCTTCCGTAGGCCGTTTGGGAGGGCGGAACGAAAGGCTGCGGAAATATCTGAGCCTCCCAACGCAGGCCGTAGTTCAAGGTCAGGTTCGAAAGGACTTGCCACTTGTCCTGAATGAACAGGCCGTAGTCCTCATTGTCAAACTTCGAAGCGCCGCCCGCATCCGTGGGTGCTCCAGTCCTGCCTCCACGTCCAATAAAGCCAACCAGTGGGCCTGGACCAAAGGCGAACCCAGGGTTGGGGGCATAACCGGTAGGACACGAGGCCGCTATCCTGATATCGCCAAAAGTTCCGTTGCTACATTCTGCCACGGTAGGTCCAAAGCCTACTCCCAAAGCGGCCGGGGATGCGTAGCGTAAAAACCCCGGGACGCTGTCGAAAATGTACCGGCCGGTAAAGAAACCACGAAAGATCTGATCGTTCAGGCTGTGGAGCCACTCACCACCGAATTTTACGGTGTGATTCCCGGAAACTATCGACACAGTGTCCCGGAGGTGCGTGCGCCAAAACAACTCATCGATCCCAGGCTGAAGGAAGAACGGGTTTCCGAATCGGAAGGAGGCACCCGGTCGCGTGCTAGGTAGTCCACCGACTCCAATATCAGCCGCGACATTCGAAGTGGTCGCAGCCCGAGGTCGCGCCTCACGCGAATAGGTGAAGTGGGCCTCATTCAATTTCGTCGGCGACAGTGTGCTGAAGAGGTTGAAGTTAAGGACGTTAATCTTTGAAGGGCCCTCAGTACCATTCGCGGAATTTCCGTAGGTCTCAACATCGAAGGTTTGGTTCTCGTTACGCGAGTGATCAAAGTTGTACGAGATCGCAAGCTTGTGATTGGAAGAGAGATTCCAATCGATCTTGCCCAGGAATGCAGAGTTTCGGACCGGGCGCGTCACTGGTTGGCCGTCATCCTGACCCAAACTTGTCCTAAAGAAGTTTAGCAGCGCCAGCCGCTGGCAGTCGGAATTGGAACTGATTAGCGCCTCGTTAGCGATGATCGTTGGAGCAGTCGCCGGGCATGGTGTTGCTCCAAGGGGAACACTCAAATTTTGTCGGGTTAAGGTTTCACGAATGTTCTCGTTAGCGATGAAGAAGAAGAGCTTGTCTTTCTTTATCGGGCCACCAATGGTGCCGCCAAATTGCTCACGGTGGAAGTCCGTAAGCGGCTTCCCATCCGAGGTGTTAGCCGTTAGTGCTTCTAGACGTTGGAAGTGAAACAAGCTGCCGTGAAATTTGTTCGTGCCCGACTTGGTGATGACGTTGATGACGCCACCGGCTGTCCGTCCGAATTCCGCGCTGGCTCCCGTGGCTACCACTTGGAATTCTCTTACCGCGTCCAAGGGAATGTCTATTGCAGCCCGCTGGCCACCGGCTTGCTCACCGAAAAAACCATTATTGTAGTCGCCGCCGTCGAGACTAACGTTATTGAAAGTGCCTCGTTGTCCCGCAAAAGAGATCTCGTCGCCATCTGGGCCCTGTATGATGCTTACGCCGGGTGTAAGCGTCAGCAGATCTTCAAATTTTCGTCCGAGGATCGGAGTGTTGTTTACAGTCCTTTCATTAAGAGTCGTGCTGGATTCGGTTTTGACTGTATCGACCGTCGGCGCCGTGATGGTAACTCTTTCCTCCACCTGGGAAATTTTCATCGACAACGGAAGATTGATCGCCCGACCAACCGTGAGGCTGGCACTCTCGAGCACTGCCGTTGCAAAACCCTGCTTCGAAACCGTTACACTGTATCGGCCGGGCGGCAGTTGCAGGGCTGCAAACCTGCCATCCTCATCGGTCGAGAGATTCGTAGTGGCATTAGTATCTAGGTTCTTGATTTCCACCCCAGCCCCCGGAACGGCTGCGCCATTTGCATCGAGCACCGTGCCCTGGATAGTACCGCTGGT
>JACCUI010000064.1 GCA_013811945.1 Pyrinomonadaceae bacterium
GCGGTAAATACCCGACCTGATGACGCTCGACTTGTTAATGAAAATTCAGCGCCGAACCGACTACTTGGTTCGGATACTTCAGCCTACCAAGGCTGAGCAGGTACTTAATGCGGCAATCGAGCGAGCACTAGCGCGACTGACGCCAGAAGAAGGCCAAGCCGTGGTTGATGTTAGGGCAGAGTTGGGCGCGCTATAAGCGAGGGAACGAATGACTGATCTTCTGAATGAGATTGATCGGCGTATGAAGTATTTAGTTCGCTATCTACCGCAGGGGCGGCGGGCGCCGTTCACTAACGAGGAACGGGCGCAAAAGATTATGGAGTTACAGGAGAACGTCCTTGCCGGACGCGCATCGGTCCTTGAGCGCGAACGGTATGAACGCTGTATGGAGATAATCAACGTCGGTAGGGCTCGACTGCTGGCCCAGCCACCCTCAAAAACCGGTCCCTCTCAAAGCGTAGTCGGGCATTCTTGGCCAGGATAGCAGCATAAGGCTTTAACCCGTGCTCCGTCAGTATCTCAGGTACTGGTTCATTTACAATGTTAAACAGTCAAGATAGTTGATCGCCTCGATCCGGCCTGTAGTATGATCGACTCATGCCTAGGACACACGAACGACCACCTCGCGATACTAACCAACTTGCCAGATATATTTTGGAAGTCACGACTGGCGAGACCGAGAAGATCGAACCACCCAAAAAGAACCCTCACGCGCAAGCCCTGAGCAAGCTCGGAGCGAGCAAAGGCGGCAAAGCCAGAGCCGAAACCCTCTCCGCTCGAAAACGCAGCCAGATCGCCAAAAAAGCGGCGCAATCACGCTGGGCTAAAAAAGCCTAAGTCCGTAATTAGAAATGGTGGCAAAGGGTTGACTTCGTAATTAGCGCGGAGTTAGACTGGCCACGCATTGAAAATTAAGGACTTACTCTCTGAGAAGCGCGTACTTGAAACCGAGATAGCAGAACGTCAGGAAGCGTTACATGCCATCGAAGTTCTTATAGGTCGCATCCGTAGACAGGAAGGTCACCCGCCTGAAGCAGTCCCGTCTTTAGATACCAGCCAAAATAACGGCATCCACCGACGCACTCGTGGCACTCTAAAGGCCGCAAAACAGGCGGTTTTTCACCTACCAGGAACATTTACCCGTTCCCAGTTAATTACAAAAATTGAAGAATTAAACCCAGCACTAGCGGGGAAAATCAAGGCAGAAGCGCAACGTAGCACGCTTCGCACCCTAGCCACAGAGAGGCTTATTGAGCTCTTGGAAGACGTATCAGAAGAGACAGGGGAGGTTCTATATAGGAAAATAGGGTAGCAAAAAGCAAACAGCGGCGAGAAATGGATTGTAGGCCCGAGTCTCAACCGCTGTCGCACATGCGCAGGAGTGGCGGAACTGGCAGACGCGCTGGGCTGTAAACCCAGTGGAGCATACCCTCCGTGCGGGTTCGAGCCCCGCCTCCTGTACTTTCAAGCACTAGCGAGGGGCTAGTTCCGTGAGTATACCAGCAAAAGATTCTTCCTCAAACCCTTCTTTTGTGCTTTACTTCTTGCCCGAGCAAGCATATACTCGGTTTCATTTTGAACAAGCTTTCGACCCAAAAACGCGTGCAGGTCATTGCGGCTTTAGTGGAAGGCATTTCGATTAACGCTACGGTGAGAATGACATGCGTGAGTAAGAACGCCGTCCTAAAACTCTTGGCTGATATTGGTAGTGCATGCGCTATCTATCAGGACAAAGTATTCCGAAATCTCAATTGCAACCGCCTAGAACTTGATGAGATTTGGAGCTTCTGTTTTGCCAAGGCGCGTAATGTCCCGGCGAAATATGAAGGCGTTTTCGGGTACGGCGACGTTTACACTTGGGTCGCTTTGGATGCGGAAACAAAGCTTGTTCCCTGCTGGTATGTTGGCCGTCGCGATGGAGTTTGCGCGATGGAGTTTGTTAAAGACCTAGCCTCACGTCTGGCGAATCGCGTACAGGTTACTACCGATGGACACAAAGCATATTTGAACGCCATTGAAGAAGCGTTCGGTAGCGAGATCGACTACGCGATGCTCATCAAAGTCTATGGCGGTTCGCAAGAAGAAACCCGCTACTCCCCTGCCGAATGTCTCGGCACTATGAAAGAGCGAATCACCGGCAATCCTGATCGCGAATTGGTTTCAACCTCCTATGTCGAACGTCAGAATCTTACGATGCGAATGAGCATGCGCCGCTTCACCAGATTAACCAACGCACACAGCAAAAAGATTGAGAATCATATTCACGCAATCAGCTTGCACTACATGTATTACAACTTTGCCCGCATCCATTCTACCCTTCGATGTTCGCCAGCAATGGCCGCCGGTGTAAGCAATACGCTTTGGTCTATCGAGGACATTGTAGCCCTTCTTGATTAGTGATATAAGCCGGGCTTCCTTGCAAGTCTTCCGTCCGTTTTCCGCTTCACAAGAAGGAGAAGAATCATGCCGACCTGGATCACAATAATCATAGCGGCAATGGCGATAATCAACTCTTGGATATTGAAATGGGTTGATCTGGACAGCAAAACTCCTGCCACGGAAAAAACTAAAACCAGGTCGAGCGTGTACATCAGGAAATACAAAACGGGTATCGTAATCGTTACGTTATTGGTATCCGTTGCTACCTTGGTGTATTTGATGTTAAGCACCCTGCCGATCACCAAGGTCACGATTCTGCTTATCTCCCTCAATGTAAGCGCGATCTTTATGGCGGTGCTTTCTTGGATTCTCATTATCAACAATGCCAAAATGAAAAAGCTAATTGAAGAGGGGACAACCAAGGCAATTCTCTGGAGTGAGTTTTGGAACTAGGGCGTTTAACAATGTGACTCCCAAAGTGAACCAGTACCGTATCTCAGCGTGGTGACAAAACTGCTCAAAAGCCTGTAAAACAAGGGCGAAAGATTCATCGTCGCTCACTTCGGGATCATTAACTTTCCTCAGCATTTCATCGTAGTCAGCGATTGTCCACATCCTTTGCACCCTTTCTCCTGGCGAATATCCGCCGTATGTGAAACATACCTGAGGCTAGGTATTGAATAGACTTAAGACCT
This sequence comes from Pyrinomonadaceae bacterium, assembly GCA_013811945.1. Classification (GTDB taxonomy): domain Bacteria; phylum Acidobacteriota; class Blastocatellia; order Pyrinomonadales; family Pyrinomonadaceae; genus PSRF01. The sequence goes on from JACCUI010000064.1 coordinate 3,075, forward strand.
TGTCCGCAATAATTTGTCTGCCAGTGATCATTCCAATAACATCAATCGTGCTGAGTGCGAACCATTCTGACCAGCCCTAAGTCATATTGATCTGTTGTCCTCCATCGGCTGCAATGTTGAACTGCAACGCACGGGTGTTCCGCGAAAGCTTTCTGACACGAGCGAGGGTCTCACAGGCGCGAGTGAAACGTTTTTGAGCGGCTGTTAACCTTTTCTCCCAATAGACCCCTAGCGTCAGCGTAATTGATTGCTTCATCACGATCGAATACCTCAGCTCCACCAAACTCAGCTTCAACCAACATAGAGACGCCTGTTGAATTAGCAGCTGTTCAAGAATTGGTGCGTCGTCATGACCGAGTTCTTTTCTTAAAGACGCGAGCCTATATTTCCAGCACTCCTTCACACCGGCAACGGCGGAAGCATTCTCGTTGATTGTAAGCTCAGCAAACTGCCCGGCACTATATACCGTTCGCCAAAGTTCCAAACTCTTGTTGCCATTCAGAAGATCAGACAATGCTTTCACATCTTGCGGACGGGGATGCTCTTTGTTAGTCCTGTCTAGCAATTGCCTGAACTTTGCGCGTATCTGTTCCGCTTTAGCAGGATTCGGTATTGATGCTTCAACCGCAGTCGGCATTACGCGTTCGCCTCCATTGTCGATGGTGAGTATGGAAACCCGCCGCCAATAGTGTTGCCTGAGTTAGTAGTTGAATAAGGTCAGTAGCTTTCTCAAGCGCGGCGTCTACCTTCTCGCGCTTGACTTGCTCAGGCAACCTAGTCGCACGAGCCAGTTTTTCGAGCATAGGCGAAGTTTCCTGAATCTGTGAGATCATCTGGGCAATCTCGCCACGCCCCACATACACAGACTTCACCCTTGAGCCTTCCCGCTCTTTCCGATAGTAGTAGCTGTGCGCGCCTCTCTTTTCCCAGCCCATTGTGCTACAGATGGTTCCGATGCCCCGCCCGGCCCGCCTTCCCGCTTGTGCTTTCATGCCGCCAAACCCAATGGTAAGTAGATCCGTTCGTCCTCATGGAAAGTCGCAGCCTTGTGGCTTCTGGAATGACCCGACGCGAGAATGTCGCTGCACACCGTTGCAGATTCAGCGTTATGTCGGACGCATATCCGGACCGCTGCTTGATCGCATTGACATTCATGTGGACGTGCCGGCTGTGAAGTTTCGTGAGCTGACGGGCGACCCGGCACCGGGAGCAGAGAGCTCCGCGGAAATTCGCGAACGGGTTATTCATGCCAGAGAATGCCAGCGCAAACGTCTGGCAGGGGAGAAAATATTCTCCAACGCTGCCATGACTCCACGGATGATCCGGTGCCATTGTCGCATTGATTCCGAGAGCGAGCAGATGTTGGAACGCGCCATGACGCGGCTGGGCCTTTCAGCCCGAGCCTACGACCGTATTTTGAAAGTCAGCCGCACCATTGCAGACCTGGAAAGCAGCGAAGAAATCCGCTCAGCTCACGTGGCTGAGGCAGTTGGCTACCGTTCCTTAGACCGCACATATTGGACGTGAGTAAAGCCGAAGGGGAAAGTATTACTCTGAAATCCCGAAAATCGGTCCATCAAAACATTCGCAGCGATCTAAGAAATGTTTTACAAGTCGATCTGGTTCAAGATTTTTTCCGGAATTTTTCTTATCAGAGCTTTTACAGCCTCTAAAACCACGGTGTGAGTGGTAGTCCGCAAGCCACACTGAACCTCAGATTACGACCTTGACGAGGAACGAATAGCGGACGAGTTACTGATGAAGGGCGAAGTAGAGATCTCTTAAACTGTCCCAATACTATGTTGCGGCTGAGCTTGTCAGTGTGCGCTTATGACCGTATCCTCAAAGTCAGTCGCAAAATTGCAGATCTCGGAGAGTTAAGAGGAGATCCCATCCGTTCACGTGGCCGAAGCAGGTGGATTACCCTCCGGACCGCACTTATTGGACGTGAGCAAGCCGAAGGTGAAAGTGTTGATGCGGCTGGAGAAAACCAGTAACTTTTAACCGGGGAAAAGGCAACGACGCGCTCTAAGCGCGGCATCACACCCGCGTCGAGGGTACCTGAAAACCTCGCAGTCTTCCCTACCGGGAATTCGTGAGAAAGGTACCGCTCCCTTGAAATACGGCGGAAACGTGATAGTCGTGAAGAACAAGCAATAGGGAGGCTATTCCTTCGTCGCTTGCCCAAATAGACGAACACGTGACCGCAGCCGAAACCGAGACGCAACCAGTACCCGATTACGGCCTGACACAGAGAGCTGCTCAAGGCGACATGGGAGCCTTCGAGGAACTCTACCAGCGCCATAATCGTCGGGTTTACTCGCTTTGTTTGCGCATGACGGGTAACGTCTCGGAGGCTGAAGACCTGGCACAAGAGGTTTTCATTCAGCTCTTTAGAAAAATTGGAAGCTTTCGTGGCGAATCGGCCTTCACCACCTGGCTGCATCGGTTAACTGTTAATCAGGTCTTGATGCACTTCCGCAAACGCGGAGTCAAGATGGAACAGACCACCGAGGATGGTGAGACACCGATACAGATAGTCAAAGGCACTGAGAACCCCAACAAGATGCCGGTGGTCGACCGCATTGCGCTCGACAAAGCCATCTCGCAACTGCCCCCCGGGTATCGTACGGTCTTCACCCTTCACGATATTGAAGGACACGAACACGAAGAGATTGCGCGTATGCTCGGCTGCTCGGTTGGGACCTCGAAGTCACAACTGCACAAGGCGCGAATGAAGTTGCGGGGCCTGCTCAGGCAACAGAAAACGAAGGATTAGCTTCCAAGAACGCTTGGCGGGTTTCCAACGAGACCGGTGCGGCGCAACGGAGTGAGTTTCTTGAGGACGTTCTCGCCAACGGAAATGAACTTGAATGTAGTCTCCCTTGATTGCTCGGAACCAAAAAACCGCGCAGGAAGTAGTACGAAGTTCACCAGCATCCGCGTGGTAAATCAGAGGTTGTAAGACAATGAACTGCGAAAAGTGTCAAGAACTAATGGGCGACCTGGTTGATGGTGGACTGAGCCGCGAAGATAAATCAACACTAAGTCTGCACCTGGAAGAATGTCTGGCTTGCGCCGATGTGCGCAATGACCTCCAATCAATCGTTGCGTTTTGCCGGAGTCATCGCGGAGAATACAGCGCGCCACCCAACGCGGAGGGCCTGTGGCTTCGCATTCGCAACGTGATTGAAGCGGAAACGCAGCCAGCAAGCAAAGCGTCGGCTGCCAGGCGGCAAGGCAAGAGCTTCTGGTCCGGCTTGATGAGTCGCAGCTGGGAACTCTCGATGCCGCAGCTTGCGGCGTCTGCGGCCGCGATAGTTTTGGTCGTCTCCCTGGGTACCACAGTTGGTTTGCGTCGTTGGGACAACGCCCGAGGAACGGGACCGGTGGCGTCGTCGCCGCGCGCTGAAGCCGCAACGCGTGTTAGCGATCGCATGTGGCAACAGCAGCAGGCCATAAACTACTGGAACCAACGGGTGGAGACGAACAAGGTACGCTGGAATCAAGGGATGCGCGATACTTTTGACCGTAATTTGAAGGTCATCGATCAGGCAGTCAACGACTCGCTCAACGAGTTGAACCGGGATCCCCACGACGAAGTTTCTGAAGAAATGCTTAACGCTGCCCTCAATGAGAAACTGGCGTTGCTAAGGGAGTTTTCAGATCTATAACCCGAATGCAAAATTCTCGATTAAGTTTCTTCCTCTTCAGTCTGTAAGAGTTTGGTCTATTGAATAGTCCCGCACAAATGAGTATTCGACTGTTGTCTACGCCTCTCAGATTTTCCGGCGCGCACATTTTCTCGGCGCTCGTCGTTTGTGCCGTTCTCTATTCGTTTGGATCGCCTACTGCCAACGCTCAGAATCGTGTGTCCAAACGTTTCCCAGTCGGAAAAAACGTCCGTGTGGAACTCAAGAATATCTCCGGAACGATTACAGTTGAGTCCTGGAACCGGGACGAGATCAAGATCACTGCTTCGTTGGAAACCCCGAACGCTAATGTATACCCCAAGCTCATGGGCGAGTGTGTTTCCATCGATGTGATGGGTGACAATCGAGGCCGCGGTGACGTGGGCGATGTGAACTTCAAGATTCAAGTACCGCAGGATTCTTCGGTTGATATCGAAACGCGACGGGGCGATATCACGGTCAGCAATATCCGCGGCGGTCTCGTGCGCGCCCACATTTCTACTGAAGGCGATATCAAGCTGCTCGACATCAGCGCCACGCAGGTGCTGGCTCAAAATACTATCGGAGACATTCACTTCGATGGAGGTTTTTCGCGAGGGGGCACTTACCAATTCCAGTCCACAAAGGGAAACATCAGCGTACGGATTCCCTCAGATTCTGCCTTCCGACTCGTGGCGGCAGCGCCGACAAAGAAAATTGCCCTTGGCGAGTTTTGGCACAACGGCTTTAAGACACTTGGTGATGGTAGGAAGTTCGTAGGCGATGTGGGCGATGGTCGTTCATCGGTAATGGTGACCACTTTTCAGGGCAGTATCACCTTTATTCGTCGCTAACCAGCAGCGCACGCTAGGATTTCTAATGCGGACGATCTTGATCTGATGATTGAGAACGTCCGCATTAGTTTTTGGTACGGGAATCGACAGGGGCTATGCGGTTCACGACAGAATCGCAGAGCGGTAGCGAGTTGTGTGATAACCCAAGAAGGCCTGCAAATTAGCGGAGGTTGAGCCGTCCTTTGGGGGACCAATAGGTTTCACCCAGTCACTACCACTAAGGGGTTCCGTTCTGCACCCATGCGCCCAGCTCGTACCCAACTTGACTCAGCACTTGTTTTTTTCCAGTTAATATGTCCCGTGAGCGGATGGTACTATGTGCGACTGAGCCGTGGTTCCTGATCAGCTACTGCAGACGCCAATGATTGCTGATTGTGGTTGCTAGTCCGAAATCTAGGAACATCGATCTGGTTAGCAATATGATTTCAAACTACCGTTTCAGAAACCTATGGTTGCGTGTCGCAGTTTTCACGCTGTCCATGTCGGCTTTGTTTGTCTCCACACCACTTGCGCAGCGACAAAAGGAAACACCTCTCACAGCCGCTGCGCCCTTGCTCACACGCACCGCCACCAGGCAGGAGACGCAGCGGCTGGGGTATGGCGGCACGGTGACGATCATCGGAGCTCCTCAAGGCTCAATCACAGTCGAGGGCTGGCCCCGGAGCGAAGTTCAAATTACGGCCGACATCGAACTGCGCGCTGAAACCGAAGAGGATTTAAATCGTCTGGCAGCGGTCAATGGTTGGGTGCTGGATGACGATCTCAATCACCTCCAGATTCTAAGCACAGGAACTCACGACAAGGTTTTAATGCGACGGGTGGCAAAAAGCTTTCCTAAGAAACTACTCGGTCTTCCCTGGAAGATCGACTACCGGATTCGCGTCCCTATGGCTACCGATCTCGAGATTAACGCCGGGCGTGGTCCCATAACGCTAAGCGGCGTCGAAGGTGCCATAGCGTTAACCGCCACGGAAAGCGAGACTCAGATGACTCTCACATCCGGCACGGTTACTGCCACCGTTGCCTCGGGACGAATCAATGTCAGGATCCCAACGCGTAGCTGGCGAGGCACCGGAGCGGATCTTCGCATCGCTGCAGGGGACTTAACCGTTGAACTGCCGGCGGGTTTCAATGGCAATATTGATGCTGACGTCTTACGCACTGGTCAGATCAGCGACACGTTTTCGGCGCTAGAGCCGCGTCAACGTCCCGGGATCACGGAGCGGGTCGTCAGAGCTCGTGCCGGAGCAGGCGGGGCGTTCTTCAAGTTCATCGTTGGCGATGGGACGATTAGCATTAGAAAGTTAGCCATAACCGATCCGTGAGGCCGATTGCTAATTGCCAATGTCCCTCTTGTCACTTATCCTACGCCACTGTATTCTCTGACCCCATCATGACAGTTAAATCAGACCGTTGGATCCGCCGAATGGCCGAACAACATCAGCTCATTTCTCCTTTTGAGTCGAAGTTGATTCGGCATGTTGATGGCCGCCGTATAATTTCCGCCGGGGCCTCGAGCTATGGTTACGACATGCGACTTGCCGATGACGGCTTTCGAATCTTTTCACCCATTCACGGCCGCGAGATCGATCCTAAGGCTTTCGATGATGAATCGCTGGTAGAGCCGCCGTTGCGGACCACCGAAGATGGGTCGAAATACTACCTGCTTTCACCACATTCTTATGCCCTTGGCGTTACTGTCGAAACCTTTCACATGCCGCGGAATGTGACCGGCATCGCGATGGGTAAATCTACCTATGCGCGAGCGGGCCTGCTGGTAAATACCACACCGCTGGAAGCTGGATGGGTGGGACGCCTGGTAGTTGAGCTCGCAAATCTCGCGGACCTGCCGCTGCGCATTTACGTCAACGAGGGCATCGGTCAGGTGGTTTTCCTGGAGTCAGACGAAGACTGTGACGTGTCGTACCAGGATCGTGGCGGCAAGTATCAAGGCCAGACCGGACTTACCTACTCAAAACTTTAGTAGCATCAATCCATAATTCTATCCAGACCTCTGATCAGTCCCACATAATTCCTAACTTTGCGAATCGCTAAAAGCGTACCCTGTATATACGGCGCCGCTCCGCTTCCCGCATCGTGGCGGATCGATAGACGCTCTTCTGTAGCACCAAAGATTGCCTCAACACTAAGCACGTAACCGGGTAGTCGTATCGAATGAATCTGAGTGGCCCGGAGAGTTGCTCCTCGGCTTTCTTTCTCCCCAATCGTCTTTTCAAGTGGATGCGTGATATCTGGTTTTCGGATTTCTGAAAGGCGAAACGCTAACTCTCGGGTCGTGCCGCTGGGAGCGTCCTGTTTGCTGTCTGCGGCATAATCTATAATCTCCCAGTGAGAAAGATATTTCGCCGCGTCACAAGCAAATCGTTGTAACAACACTGCCGTAATGGCGAAATTACCTGCGGCAATTACGCCTACGTTGTTCTTTAGAGCGTTCTGGTTGATCTCCTCAAAATCGTCGTCCGTCAACCCCGAAGATCCGATGACAACGCACCCGCCGCGGTCAATTGCAGTCAGCACATTAGTTTTCACGACCTCCGCATTCGTGTAATCAACTAACACATCGGTCGGTGTCTCGAGGGCTTCAGCGACCGAGCCGCTGATCTCCAGATCGAGATGCGAATCGCCAATCACATCTCCTAGGTTCTGTCCCTTGCGACTCCGCGACACAGCGCCCACGAGGCTCAGATCTTCTGTCTGCGACACGGCCAGACACAAAGGTTTCCCAACCCATCCCGTGGCGCCAGCGATGCACACCTTTAGTTTCATCGAAGGAGAGGCTAACAAATCGTGCATTTACTGGCCAGCGCCAATTCCGACTGAATGAACCGGATAGACCATGGTGACCTCCGGACTCGTGCTTAATACGGTCAGAAGACTTTTGTGACACCGTTGTCACTCAATCGGGTTTAGGAAGTCCGATAATAGATTGTCGCGTTGGTGCAGTGGTCATTTTGACCACCTGCCAATGCAACCCGGCACAATAACCGCGACATCGTCAAGTAAGTGAGCCGCAGATGAATGGATTTCACCAACGGCTGTTTCCCACTCTCCTTATTTAAGCCCCCTAAATTCAAGACCCCGGCGTTGAACTCATTGTGCGGAACTTCGTTGTTCGGTTGGAACTTTTAACTAGCATCTTGTGGAGGAATGAGAGATGAGAATTACCTATAAAATATTTGGCGCTGCGATACTACTGGCGCTAATTAACATCGGAGCCTTGACTTCGGTATTGGCGCAGCGCCAGTATCGCGACACCGACACTAATATGCGGAACTTGATCCGTCGGATTGAAACGCGGTCCGATACTTTCAGCAGAACGCTGGAGAATGCGCTTGATCGCAGCCAGCTGAATAATACGGCTCGCGAAGACGAAATTAACAGGCTGGTAACGGACTTTGAATATGCCACCGACCAGCTGAAAACGCGTTTTGAAAATAGACAATCCACTTCAGCCGATACGCGAGCGGTCCTAGATAAGGCAGGGCTGATCAATAGCTTTTTGTTGAACAACCGACTCGAGACCCGAGTCGATCAAGATTGGAGGTTGTTACAATCCGATCTTGATCTGCTTGCACGTGCCTATTACATCAACGACTGGCGTTGGAATACCGGCACCATAGGCACCGGGACCGGTATCGGCACCGGCTACAGTTTGACGGATGCGCAAGTGCGCCAATTGGCCCGGCGGATTAACAATCGCACCAATCAGTTTAGCCGTAGTCTGCGGATGGCCTTAAACAGAAGCAGCATCAATGGTACCTCTGAAGAGGATGAAGCGAGCCGAAACTTGATCGCGTTGGAGTCGGCGGCTAACCAGCTGAACCGGACTAATACTCGTCGGTTCACGGAATCTGATGCCCGTGGCGTGTTAGAGGCGGCAGCTTCTTTGAATTCACTAATGGCCAATTATGACTTTGACGCGATGGCCGAGCGAGACTGGACCATGTTGAAGCAGGAGCTGGATCAACTGGCCAGCGCCTCTAACATCGCCTGGAACTGGAACACTGGATCTACACCGGGTGGACCCATCTATAGCGCCGAGGGAGAATTAACTGGAACTTACCGACTGGATACCTCGCGCAGTGCCGATGTTCAACAGGCTGCGGACAACGCCACCCGGAATTTGCCCGCTTCACAGCGCCAGCGGGTCAATGAGTCCTTGATCAGACGACTCGATTCGCCTGAAACCCTGGCGTTTGAACGGCGCGGCAGCACGGTCACCATAGCCTCATCGAGGGCGTCCCAGATCAGTTTTGTTGCGGACGGCCGCGAACATGTGGAGACAACACCCAACGGTCGCACTGTTCGTGTGCGAGCCATTTTCTCCGGCGATCAGTTGAACGTGACCAGGACCGGGGATCGGTCGCAGGACTTTTCGGTCACTTTCGATCCGACGGATAACGGACGGCACTTGATTGTGACGCGCCGGCTTTACTCTGATCAATTTAGTCAACCGGTAACCGTCATATCCTATTACGACCGAACTTCCGACATTGCCCAGTTGGACCTGAACACGGGGAGTCCAACCGATCCGCAGGTCGGAGTCACTAGCGGTGAGTTCGTTGTTCCGAATGAAACTCAACTGGTCGCCGTTCTGAATAATAATCTTTCAACCACCACGGCGCGGGACAACGAGCGCGTTACCCTGACCGTTCGCTCACCCGCCCAGTATGACGGTGCAACAATTGAAGGCTACGTGACAAACGTCAATCGCAGTGGACGCGTAACGGGTCGGTCAGAGATGACGTTCAACTTCGACACGATTCGTCTGCGTGACGGTAGAAGTTATCGGTTCGCAGGGATTGTCGAAGCCGTTCGCACGCCGGGCAATGAGACAGTTCGTGTCGATAACGAGGGATCTGTTCGGGAGGACGATCAGACTGGCCGTACGGTTCAACGTGCCGCGATCGGAACGGCCTTGGGGGCCATCATTGGTGCAATTGCCGGGGGCGGTAAAGGCGCAGCCATCGGTGCCGTGCTGGGTGCCGGGACGGGCGCTGGTTCAGTCTACGTCCAGGGTCGTCAGGATCTGGAGCTGATAACCGGTACCGAGTTCACCATCAGGGCGAGTGGTCCTCGGTAATCGCAACCTTTTCGACTGACCTTTTGGTCGAATGCTTGAGGTACGGACGGCGAGTTGTTCGCCGCCCGTATTTTTTGTGCGTTAGTTCAAAAGAATCTCAACGGGATGAGGCAGGCGCTCGCCCAGCAAAGTCAGTCCGCGTGGGCTGGACACGGGCTCCTTTTCCGGAGTTTGAAAAAAGAGAAAACCCCGGCGTTGGCGGTCAGTGGACGACACCGGTGTCTTTAAATCTAGTGCGTAGGCGGCAAACTCCTGTTCAAATTGTTTTCGCGAATTAGGATTGTAGACATAAACGCCATTCGCCGACAGGATTCGCGAAATTGCCTGGTTGGGAGAGAGCAGCTTCCATTCCTTACCTTCGCCGTCACGCAAGCGAAACCGTGCGCGCTTGAGTTCCACAGGCACGCCACTCTCATGATCGACCTCTACCCGTAGCGGCAGCACGCCGGCCAACGGAAGATTTGCTTCGAACAGTTCCTGGCTGTCCTCGTCGGTAAGCAGCGGGGCAACTTTTATCAATACGCCGCCGGCACTAGCGCTCTTAACGGCGCCTGTGAGCGGCGGCAGTTCCACGACGGGCTTTACTTTAAAGAGCGCCCCACCGCAGGCGCTTGCTAGCGACGCCAGGGACGCAAAGACAAAAATCAAACCCACGCTTCTTGATCGGAGTATCTTGTTTGGCCGGCGGAGGGTCACGGGCGCAATTTCTCACGGTGGTCTACGGGCTGTCAATGTTAACGTTGCTGCAAGCATTAGCCTCTGATTCGACTTCGAGTGGCACAGACTTCAGCCTGTGATTCAGCTTCGCTATAAAACCACACTCGGAGACCCGTGGAACTTAGAAATCACAGACTAAGGTCTGTGCTACTATGGCGCGCTAAAATATGATTAGACCGTTCCGGGGTGTTCATCCTCAACTTCAGTCCAGCTCCTATATTGATGTGAGTGCACAGATTATCGGTGACGTTCACATTGGTGAAGAGTCATCCGTTTGGTGCAACGCGGTATTGCGTGGCGACATGTATTACATTCGAATTGGCAACCGCACCAATATCCAGGATAACAGCGTGATCCACACCCGCACCGGCACCCATCCGACTATTTTGGAAGATGAGGTTACGATAGGACACAGTGTGACTTTGCATGGATGCCACGTCGAGCGCGGATCGCTAATTGGAATCGGTTCCATTGTCCTCGACGATGTCCGAGTCGGCACGCAATCACTGGTCGCTGCCGGTTCATTGATTTCCCCTGGGACGATCATTCCGCCACATTCTTTAGTGATGGGGGTGCCGGCCAGGGTAAAGCGGCCCCTAACGGAGGAGGAACTCGCAGGGCTCGACTTGTTTTGGCAGAATTATGTCCTGTATACGAGGACTTATAAGGAAGAGCCGTCCCAAGGGTGAATTCGGTAGTGATGCAGTTTCAACATCGCCTGATGACGTCTTATGGCGCCACTTTGCCACGCTACCGCTGGCGGTTCTGTAGTGGAGTGGCATCGGCCGACCGCCGCAAATTGTTTCTCGCAGCTTTTCGCTACGGACGAACTTTGGTGGCAAACGATAGTGTGGCCCTGCAATATACGGTCGATTCGATCCCGGTTGCACTGGCGACGGGCAACATCGTTTTCATCACCACAGTAGGACCGGTTACGACTTTCCAACGCGAGACTACATATAGTGGAGGCCTAACTTCTCTCGGTCTGCAACCGGATTTCGCCAACGGTTCGCGCGTTCATCCTTTTGTGCATGTGAATGGTGGTGGTTTGATTTTTAGTAAATCGGTTCCATTGCCCGGACGCGGGCCGGTTTGCTTTTGTCAGTGAAGCAGGGGGCGGCGTGCGGATTTTCACTTCTGAGCGGCGAGCAGTAACTCTCGGTGTGAGGTTCATCACATCTCCAACGGTGACCGTTCCGGCTCCAATCGCGGTCTGAACCAGTTTGTCTTCTTCGGGGGATTCTCAATCTTCAAAGTAATGAGTTCCACGAAAACCCAACCTGCTCGCGGCATGCGCGACTTTCTACCCGCGGATGTGCGGCGCCGTGGATATGTCATTGGCGTGATAAAGGAGGTCTACGAGCGTTTCGGCTTTGAGCCGCTGGAGACGCCGGCCGTGGAGAACATCGAAACGCTGATGGGAAAATATGGCGAAGAAGGTAACCAGCTTATCTATAAGATTCTTAAACGCGGTGTGCATGAAACGACAGGCGAAGCGGACCTTGCCCTACGATACGATCTCACCGTGCCACTTGCACGAGTAGTTGCGGAATATCGTGACAAGCTGCCGAAGTTTTTTAAACGATACCAAATTCAGCCGGTTTGGCGCGCAGATAGGCCTGCGCGCGGAAGGTTCCGCGAGTTTTACCAGTGCGACGTTGATGTGCTGGATTCGACATCGATGCTTGTTGAGGTTGAGCTTTGCTCAGCTGCCACTGATGTACTTGTTCAACTAGGCTTCCGCGAGTTTATGATTCGACTCAATCATCGAAAAGTAATTACCGCGCTTTTGGATGCCGTGGGTGTTCCCGAAGCAAAGCATGGTGAGGCTCTGGTTGCAATCGACAAACTTGATAAGCTGGGGGAAGAAGGTGTCCAGCTCGAGCTCAGAGATCGCGGAATAGCAACTGAGGCATTGTTGGAGTGGTTGAGTGTCGTCTGTCACTCGAAGACTTACGGGGCTGTGTCAAGTGAGGATGAACGTGATCTCGATTTAGTCCCTTACAATTCAGCTGTCTTAGAAGTACTACGTAAACGAATCGGCAAGGATGAGCAAGGTATCCGTGGTTTAGAGGAGTTGGCTTCCATTCTCGAATTGGCCACGGAAACGTCTGCAGGGTCTCGTATCAAGGTTGACCCGAGCTTGGCACGGGGACTCTCATACTACACCGGTTCAATTTTGGAGATTGAAGCAGAAGGTATGAAAGGAAGTCTCGGCGGAGGCGGTCGTTACGATGACTTGGTAGGTATGTTTCTCGGGAAGGACCAACGCGTACCCGCTTGTGGGTTTTCGCTTGGCCTGGAACGGATTATCGCGTTGATGTCCGAACGCCAGATGTTTCCTTCGGACTTGATTTCTGCGCCGGCCGATGTGATGGTTATGGTTTCCTATCAAAAAGAAGCAGGGGAGAAGCTGGAAGCAGCTAAGGACGCCTTGGGACTCGCGATGTATTTCAGAGCGTCCGGTCTACGGGCTTACCTTTATCCGTTGCCGAACGTGCAAAATCAAAAACAGAGGGCCTACGCGTTCAAGCGTGGCTTTCCATTTGTCGCTGTTGTTGGAAACGATGACCGTGAGCGCGGGGAGGTGACAATTAGGGATATGCGAATCGGAGAAGATCAGAAGGTTAAGCGCGAGAAGGCCGTCGACGCGATACAGTCTAGGCTGAAATGAAGGACGGCCAGCCTGCGAAGCAGGCGACAGCATAAAGCCAGGGGCGTGAGCCCCAGGTGAATGGCCAAAAAGAGAAACAAGCCCGCGGAGCGGGCGACAGCTCTCGAGTGAGCGACCGCGACCGCTGCCGCTTCGGTTCACGGGCTTCGGAAACCCGTCGGAGTACCCTGGGGCTCACGCGCAGGCTCTGAGCTGTCGCCTGCTTCGCAGGCTGAGTGAACTTATACCTAAAATGAACGAGCCACTCGCACAGCATTACCTGGCCGACGCCCGCTCGTCGTTTCACGCGTACAAGAAGCTAGCCGAAAAGGCTCTGGACCAGTTGCAGGACGTAGAATACTTCTTCACGCTCGACGAAGAATCAAACAGCATTGCTGTGATTATGAAACACCTGGCCGGCAACATGCTGTCGCGCTGGACGGACTTTTTAACTACCGATGGCGAAAAAACCGAACGCAATCGCGACATGGAATTTGTCATCGAACCCCAAACATCTAAGTCTGACGTAATGAACTATTGGGAAAAGGGCTGGCAACGCACGCTTGAAACACTGGAAGCGTTGCAACCAGAAGATCTGTTACGCCCGTTGATGATTCGTGGGGAGCCGCACACCGTTGTGCAGTCGATCAATCGCCAGTTGGCTCATTACTCGTATCACATCGGCCAGATCGTCTTTCTCGCCAAGCATTTCAGATCAGCTGACTGGAAGTCGTTGAGCATCCCGGAGAACAAGTCGGCGGAGTTCAATAAGTACCTTGAGCGGAATCCTGAAAAATCTGAACATCGCTTCGACGTGACGGCCAGCTTCAATGAGATGGGCAGAAGGACGGCTAAAATGTCAGCAGGCATTGTCAACTTCCATCACCTGAACGTGACCGTGCCACGCGCGCTCGAGCAGGAGGCGAAAGACTTCTATAGCGCCAGACTCGGTCTTGAAGAAGTACCCAAGCCCGAACCGTCTCGGGAACGCGGTGGGGCGTGGTATCAGCTTGGCAGCGTGCAATTGCATGTCTCACTCGCAGACGGTGTCAACGAAGGGTCGAGCACTCGACATGTTTGCTTCGACGTTGAGGATCTCCGTCGAGCGCAGGACTACCTGGTGTCTACGGGAGTAGAGATCTTGCCTGATCCGCGGCCAGTTCCCGGTACTCAACGTTTTTATATTCGTGATCCGGGTGGCAATCTGATCGAGATTGCCCAACGAAAGACTGACTAACCATCAACGCACCGACGCCTCGTTCCTGTCAGAACAACGGGCGGGAGAGAGGGACTATCCGCAGATTTCACATCGAGGCTGTTTAGCAACAAAAAAGGAGACGATCCACGAATTCCACTAAAAGACGCCGCAATTAGTATTAGTTCGCGTGATTTCATGATCGCTGAATCTTATCTGCGTAATCTGCGGATGATCCCTCTCTCCGCTTTGCCCCCGTTCTGACAGGAACCTGGCGATTAGTTTTCAATCATATTGGCGTTTAATATCTTATTCATGCTGGATAACCTCGGGAACTTACAGCGCACCCACTCCTGCGGGGCACTGCGCAAAGAAGACGTCGGCGAAAAAGTTACCTTGATGGGCTGGGTGGCGCGGCGGCGCGACTTTGGTGAACTCACCTTCGTCGACCTTCGCGATCGCGACGGCCTAACTCAAGTTGTTTTCAATGCGGAAAACTCTCCGGAAGCGCACGCTAAGGCCAAGGACGTCCGCGGTGAATATGTCATCGCAGTTGCGGGCGACGTCGTGTTACGTGATGAGAGTGCACGCAATCCAAAACTCGCTACCGGCGAGGTGGAAGTACAAACCCGCGAGCTTTACATTTTCAACGATGCGCGAACGCTGCCGTTTCAACTGGATGCATCGCCGGATGCTCTGGCAAGCGAAGATCTGCGGTTGAAGTATCGCTATCTTGATTTGCGCCGACCTCAGCTACAGTCAAATCTCAAACTCCGGCATCGGGTAGTGGCTGAGATTCGGCGCTATATGGACGAGCAGGGTTTCCTCGAAATCGAGACTCCCAATCTGATCAAGTCCACACCTGAAGGTGCGCGCGACTACATCGTTCCCGCCCGCATTCAACCGGGAAAGTTTTTTGCGCTGCCCCAATCACCGCAGCTTTTTAAACAGATCTGCATGATTGCGGGTCTGGATAAATACTTTCAGATTGCGCGTTGTTTTCGTGACGAAGACCTGCGGGCCGATCGGCAACCTGAATTCAGCCAACTCGACGTGGAGTTGAGTTTTGCCACACCAGCACAGGTTTATACCTTGATTGAAGGTTTGTTTGTCCGTGTATTTCGTATGATTGGAGCTGATTTGCCGGTGCCTTTTCCCAGGCTCAGTTATGCAGAAGTGATGCAGCGGTATGGTTCTGACAAACCCGACCTGCGGATTCAAGGCATGGAGCTGCGGGATTTCTCTCCGTTACTGGTGCGGACAACATTCGCTCCCTACGCTTCAGCTTTGGCCACTGGCGGTCAGGTTAAGGGAATTGTGGTTGGCGGAGGGGCGGAACTTTCGCGCAAAGCCCTCGACGAGCTCCAGGAATTTGTGAAGCGCTATGGAGCGTCGGCACTCGGATCGATCCGCTTAGGCAATGAACTCTCTTCCTCTCTGCTGAAGGCGTTGGGGGAAGACGTGGTATTGGCCATGGCTCAAGCGGCTGGTGCTGAGAGAGGTGATGCGGTCTTAGTCGTAGCTGGAAAGCCAAAAACCGTTACTGCCAGTCTGGGTGCCTTAAGAAATGAAGTTGCCCGCCGCATGAAACTAATCTCCGATAATCTCTTCGCGCCCTTATGGGTCACTGAGTTTCCCATGTTTGAGTACCATGAAGATGATGGGCGCTATTACCCAATGCATCATCCCTTTACTTCGCCGGTCGACGAAGACCTGTTGCTGCTGGAGCGAGCTGTCAACAGCGGTGAGTCGGATCTGCTCGGCCGGATACGGGCCAAAGCCTACGATGCGGTAATCAACGGTGTGGAAGTAGCCGGCGGATCGATTCGTATTCATCGCGGTGACGTTCAGGATATAGTTTTCAAGGCGCTGGGTATGTCCAAAGAGACATCGCGCGAGCGTTTTGGTTTCTTCCTGGAAGCTCTCTCGTACGGTACACCGCCTCACGGTGGGATTGCTTCGGGCATTGAACGGCTCATGATGGTGCTGGTGCCGACGGAGAACATCCGCGACGTGATGGCGTTTCCGAAAACTGCTTCCGCCGCTGATTTGATGATCGATGCTCCTGGTGAAGTGGATCCAAAACAGTTGGACGAACTGCATCTTAAAGTCGTGAAGGACGAATAAGTGGTGTCCGCGTGAATGATCATCCTTCGGAATGCACAGCTTACCGAGATTTTTGCGCATGCGCGCCAAGCCACGCCGTTCGAGTGCTGTGGTTTGATCGGGGGCGTTAACGATCGTGCCACATCCATCCATCCGCTGCGCAATGTCGCTTGCAATCCCCGGATAGCTTACGAAGCCGCACCAGAAGAACTCTTCGCTGCTCAAAAGCAGATGCGTGAGCGCGACGAACAGCTTCTGGCGATTTATCACTCTCATCCGCGCTCGACTGAACCGGTGCCCTCTGAGACTGACGTACGACTTGCCTACTACCCCGCAGCAATCTACTTGATCATAGGACTGGGTGGGGCAAACCCGATCATGCGAGGCTTTCGGATTTCTGAACGCGGCAAAACCTGGCAGCAGGTTGAGTATGCTGTAGCGGACGAGTAAGATTGGAACCGCGCGGGGAAACAGTCGTAGAGATTTTCAGATAATGGAGACCAAAAAAAACAAGTACGACACCAACCCACTCGATCCGGACTATGTGAGACAAACGGAAGAGATGTGGAGTGGAGACGATAGTGGGCCGGGTACGCGGGAAGTAAAAAAGGCTACCCGTGAAGTGGGTTCATCCTCAAACGAAAGCGCGCGGAGCAACGTCTACTCCGAAGCCCCGACCAGAACCTTCGATACGCCGCCATTGGATTCTCCTTATCCTTCAGTATTTGTGCCGCCAACTTATTCACCGCCTACGTCCTATCAAGCCACTCCCTACCTACCGCCGCAAGTCAATCTGAGGCCCACCTCGCGTCCGGTGGCCGGGATGGGATTACCTGAAAAATGGGCGGTGATGTTGCCCTATGCACCTTTCTATATTGGCGTGGTCGTGTCTCTTGTTGAATTATTCCTGGTGCCGAGGAAAGAATTGAAAGCTCGGTTTCACGCCGCTCAGGGATTGGCTCTGCACATCGCAATCTTGGTGGTTCAAACGCTTTTTAGCGTTGTCGGAGCGATAACCGACAGCTCGATAGGTGGATCCCTATTCAAGTTTGTGGCGACTATTTTCCTGATTATTTCAATGATTCGCGTGTGGAAGGGTGAGCCGCACCGCCTTCCCGCTATCAGCGAGCCCGCCCAGTGGCTCAACGAACGCATCGAACCTCGCAACAAGAGTTAAGCACCATCCCTTGGCACCTCCATTGCTACTGAAAAGGCGGAAGCTGCAAACCATTGTGCTTTGCAAACTTTGATGCGAAATCGTGCTTGGTTTGTGTACCAATGTTGCGATTTGGTGCACTTTGGATTACGTGGGGCTCGTTTGTGGGCTCAAACGATACTCGATTTGCCAGGGAGTAAACCAGTCTCGAAGTTAATTCATCAAACGCTTAGGCCAATCCCGCCTCTCCCTACGGC
>JACCUI010000065.1 GCA_013811945.1 Pyrinomonadaceae bacterium
ATCTCACGAATACGCACAAGCAAATTCTTATCTACGAGGCGCTCGGCGCACGCGTTCCGCGCTTTGCGCATCTCCCGCTCATCCTCGCGCCCGGCGGAAAGAAGTTGTCGAAACGAATTCACGGCGAAATCGTTTCGCTGACGACCTACCGCGACGCGGGTTTTCTTCCCGCAGCGTTTCGCAATTTTCTCGCTCTAATTGGCTGGGCACCCTCAGGTGTTCAATTCGCGGCAGATTTGACGCTGGGCAACGGTGAGGTTTCAGTGGACCCACCTGTTGGCGAATTAATGTCATTAAGGGAACTGATCGACAACTTCTCACTTGAGCGTATTCACCGCAACAACGCAATTTTTAATTTCGATGCGAACAACCCGAAGCGCTGGACTGACGACAAGGCATTGTGGATGAATGCGGAATACATTCGCACAATGTCGCTGGAAGAATTACTACCGATGGTGAAAGCTGAACTCCGCGCAAATAAACTGTGGCGCGAGGAATACGAAGACAACGAGGGCGAGTGGTTTACGAAAACGGTGGACTTGATACGTCAACGCTTTCACACGCTCAAGGACTTTTCGTTTCAGGGTCGGGCTTATTTTTCGGACGACTTTGATTTCGAAGATACGGCCGTAAACAAAAACTTGAAGAAGGAGCCGCTTCTCAAGCAACTCTTGCCGGCCTTAGCTGATCGACTGGAGGAGATTGATCCTTTCACGGCCGAAACCTCTGAGGCGGCATTGCGACTGTTTGCTGAAGAGCAAGGCGTCAAGGCAGGCTTGCTGATCAACGGTTCGCGGACAATGTTAACTGGCCAGGCAGTGGGTCCTTCGATGTTCGAGGTCTTCGCGGTTCTTGGGAAAGACCGCTCGGTGACGAGGTTGCGGAGCGGGGTGCCCTGGTTTGCCTGATGAATGCGCCGGGGAATGTTTGACAGAGGCGAAGCTTTGTATTCTGAAATGTGTGGCTGACTCTAAGTTCTGGCAACCAATGGCAAGCGTCTTGCTTCGTCCCATAGGGACCCGATGTTTATAGACCGTTAGTACAAATGAACCACAAAGCTCCAGCGGAGCGTAATGTATCGCTTCCGTCTACATCGGTAAGAACGTTTCGCTCCTCTGGAGCTGGGCTATATCTTCGGGCCACAGGTCTATAAATATTCCGTCCCTACGGGATTGGATCGTGTCTCAACAATCTTACTCGCAGGGAAACATGAAAAATGCCCTCGTACCTACCTGGAGGAAATATCATGCTTAGACAACTGGTCCTAGTTAGTTTGTTGGCTTTCATGACCGCTACTGCCGTAGCCCAGAATACAAACTCGCCATCTACTGGGCGGCCGCGCTCGACCGGGACGAATACAAACAGATCGGCCGCTCCCCCCAAGGCGACTGATACTCAGCAGCCAGCAACAACTCCGCCGGCAGCTCGAACCTCTCCAGCCAAGCCGAGAGTCGTTATTGCTCAGGCCCCCGGCGCCGACACTGTGCTGGCAGCCTTTGAAAGACTGCTCAATGGAATCCGCACAGCAGACGTCAAGGTGGTGAGCGGCGTCTATTGGACTTCGCCCAGCCTGATGCTCTTCAACAACAATGGAACGGTAACGAAGGGCTGGGAACAAATGCGCAAGAATCGCGAGAGCTCCTATCCAGACCTCAAGGAGGTGAAACTGGAAGTCCGTGATCTCGCAGTCACAATGCTCGGCCGCGATGGCGCCCTCATCACTTGTCTTTGGACCCAATCACAAACCTACAAAGACGTCCCGGAAACGGCGACCGGAAGAATGACCCTGGCATTCAAGCGCCTGGGCAGAGACTGGAAGGCCGTTCATCTGCACACGTCCCCCGATAAGCAGGATCCTTCACGGGTGCTGCCATCCGAGGAAAGTCCCTCGATGGCGACCCCTTCGCCAACACCTACAAAATAGTTTCGGTTCAGCGCCCGAAAGTGATATCCACCACCCCAAGCGGGCTGCTCACTTGGGGACCCCGGCACGGAAGAAGCCGCCCACGAACTAAATCGCGGACGGCTTCCGGTGAACTGTTCGGATTGGCCTGTGGACTAACTGTGTGCTTCTTCCAGAAAGGAGGAGCACCAAGCAGTGAGACGACTGAACCGTAATCCTAACAATCTATGATTAAAGTTCAGAGGTCAGGCCGCAGCCACCTCACTGTGATTAGAACTCATATATTTTGATCACCTCCTTTCCAGTGTTGGGAGGATAATAAGATAGGTCAGAGCAGGCGTCAATACTTTTTAAGCTGGTGAAAAGAAGCGGCTAAGACCGGCTAAATGCCAGGCGCCCCATGGTGTAAACCTTCCACGCATGCTCAATCCCGAAGAAGTAAGCGAGTTCGCGATAGTCGTCGCAATCATGAATCACGAAATCGGCCACTTTCCTTTGCTCCAGCGATCCTAGTTCCGCTACCCGCGCCAGACTGCACGCCGCATTAATTGTCGCCGCCGTGACTGATTCAGCGGGCGTCATCTTCATGTGAGTTGCGGCTAACGAAAGTACCGTCGGCATTGATGGAGTAGGGGAAGAGCCCGGATTAAAGTCAGTTGCCAACACCACGGCCAGTCCCGCATCAATCATTTCACGTGCCGGCGGGTAACGATTCGAACCAAGCCCGTAGACTGAGCCTGGCAACAGCACTGGCTGCACTCCAGCAGACTTGAGTGCAGCAATACCCTCAGCGTCAGCATGCTCGAGATGATCGGCGGTAACAGTATTAAGCTCGGCTGCCAGCTTCGCTCCTCCGGAGAGCGATAGCTGATCTGCGTGAATACGAAGTTGCAGTCCGTGGCTGCGGGCTGCGGAGAGTATCGCTCGGGACTCGTCGGTCGAGAAGACCTTCGCTTCACAGAAGACGTCGCAGTACTCAGCGAGTTTTTGCTGCGCAACGCGCGGCAACATCTCGTCGATGAGAAGGGAGACATACTCATCACGTCGATTCAAATACTCGGATGGGATTTCGTGAGCACCCAGGAAGGTTGGAACGTAACGCAACGGCGTCTCCTGGCCTAACCTCTTGATGGCCCGGAGCAACTTTATCTCATCTTCGACAGATAGACCGTAACCCGACTTGGCCTCGATCGTGGTGGTTCCAGATCGGAGGAACCACTCCGCGTATCGCCTTCCCGCTTGCACTAATTCATCCAGGGTGGCCGCCTGAGTGGCTTTCACAGTCGACTTAATGCCACCACCGCGCGCGGCTATCTCTTGATAAGACTCGCCCTCGGCACGTTCCTCGAATTCATTGGCCCTCGTGCCCGCGAAGACCGAATGAGTGTGCGCATCGACAAAGCCCGGCAGGACAATACGGCCTCCCGCATCCACCACTGTACACTTGGCGCCAATAAACGGTTCAACCTGCTCTCGCGTTCCGACCTTCTCAATCCGCTCGTTGAGCACCAGCATAGCGCCCTCGGAGATGATCGAAAGCTCGCGCATCTCCGCGCCTACGCGCGGACGTTGCGGACCGGCGAGAGTAAGGAGTTGTTTGCAGTTGATTACGGCGAGCATCCCAAATACGTCCGATGTCCAAGGTCCAATCTCTGCTGCGAATGTTCGATTAGTGACTTGAGCGGCGCGGCTCTCCCAACCAAACTTAAATCAATACACGATCCAGGTAATCACACGAAAATGACACCAACAAGATTTCGTGTTGGTTCGTGTATTTTCGTGGATCGCATTTGTCAATCGAACGAAGATAATCGACCAGCACGACAGACTGAGTTCTTGAC
This sequence comes from Pyrinomonadaceae bacterium, assembly GCA_013811945.1. Lineage (GTDB taxonomy): Bacteria > Acidobacteriota > Blastocatellia > Pyrinomonadales > Pyrinomonadaceae > PSRF01. The sequence goes on from JACCUI010000065.1 coordinate 3,745, forward strand.
GTTCGTTGGATACGTTGGGCCCTGAACTACTTCATATGCTTTTCGAGAAATTCGACAATCTTCGGATACATGAAAAGGCGGTTATTGAGTTTTACAAAGCCGTGGCCCTCATCCTCGAAGAGAATGTATTCAACCGGCCGGTTACGATCGCGAAGAGCTTTCACGATCTGCTCCGATTCGGTGTAAGGCACACGCGGGTCGTTCTTCCCCTGCAAGACAAAAAGTGGGGCGCGGATGCGATCGACTTTGTAGATGGGTGAGATCGAGCGGAGAAATTCGAGATCCTTTTCCAGCGTTCCGTACTCGCGCTCGCGTAACTTCCGGCGGTAGCCTGAGGTGCGCTTGAGATTGGTTTCAAAATTCGCAATCCCGAAGAGCTCAACTGCTGAAGACCAGATTTCCGGGTACAAGGTGATGGCCGCGAGCACCATGTAGCCGCCATAAGAGCCGCCCATGACTGCGATGCGTTTCGGATCGGCGCCGCCGCGCGATTTCAGCCAATCAACTGCAGCCGCGAGATCCTTCACTGAGTCTTCGCGTTTCTGAACATCGTCGAGGTGCGTGTAGGTCTTCCCATAACCTGTAGAGCCGCGGACATTGGGAACCAGTATCGCGTAACCTCGCGCCAGGAAATACTGATCGACTGCGCTGAAGGTAGGAAATGCCTGGCCTTCGGGGCCTCCATGTACACTAACGATTACCGGAAGTGGAACGTTTGCTGTTGGATTCCGCGGCCGGTAATACCACGCCGGAATCATCCGTTCATCAAAAGTCTTGTACTGAATCAACTCTGGTTCGACGAAGGATGATTGAGGAATGCCCGCGCGCGAGCTTTGGGTCACCTGTTTCAGAGTTTGTGTTTGCAAATCGTATATCCACACATCGGCATTGAACCGGGCTCCATTAAAAACGAGCGCGAGCTTGCGTCCGTCCCGGGAAAAGCTGAGTCCGCCCACAACACCTTTACCGGGAAGCTTAACCGGCATCCCCTTTGGACCCAGAGCCGTAATCAAAGGCTTGCCGTCAGTGTTTAGTCGCCGCACATACAACTCACTGAAGCCCTCGCGGTTGAGCGTGTAGGCAAGCATGCCGCCGTTGTCGGAAACTTCGATTCCCGCAACATCCCACTGCGTGTTGTCAAGAATGTCGACTCGCCTGGTGGCCAAATCCATCTGCGCAAGCGATTGAAACTCCCGTTTGTCATCGGTGGTGAACAAAAGCGAGTGGCCATCGGGCATAAAGCGCGCATCGCTAAACTGCGTGGCGCCCTCGTGCGGTGTAAGGTGAGTTGCGGTTTTGGAGGCGATATCAATGAGATAGAGATCGTTGTCAAGACTCAACTGTTCATTAGCATGAGAGACCACCAGCTTGCGTCCATCGACTGACCACGCTACCGGCGCATTCGATCCGTCCTGTTGATAGACTAACTGCGAACTGCCGGTAGCGACATCCATCACGTAGATGTCGAAGAAGTCCCTGTTGCGCTGGTTCGAGGCATACGATATCTTTTTACCGTCGTGCGCCCAACCGCCAAAGTCATGGCGAACTTTGGGTTCGCTGGTCAGCGCGCGAATCTGAGACCCGTCGGGGGCCATCCAGTAGAGCTGGGCGTTCTCATCTCCTCCGATAGACTTTCCAAAGATTAGCCCAGAGCCGTCTGGAGACCACGAAATGAAATCAACGCGGTCAGGAAAGAAAGTCATCTGGTCCGGCCACCCACCCTGCGCGCTAACCATCCAGAGTTGAGGCGTGCCGCTGATGTTCGTCAGAAAGGCGATCCGATCACCTGTAGGCGAAAGCGCGGGAGAAGTGGCACTGCGAATGTTCAAATAACGCTCGATTCCGAAAGGTTCTCGTGATGCTGGATTCTGCGCGCCCACGCTTTCGAGTGGATAGAGCAATGCGAGTAACACGGTGGCTGCTAGGATTGGCAATTGTTTTCGCATAGTTAGTACTCTCTCCGAAGGACCTGGACAGGTGGCCAGGCCCGCGGTTCTATGAAGCTGCCGTTTATGGAAAACTCACGGAGCGCTCGACGTATGGTCGTGAATTATTCGCCAGCTTTGCCTGGTGCGGCGAAAGACCAACGTAAACCGTCCGTGAGGCTGATCGTTTGCTCGCTGCAAATGCCACCGCCCAATCGTAACTGCTGCATCATTGCTCAGGACTCTGGTTTCGAGATCCGAAAACGTTAGTGTCCCCATCCTCTCACGCGAGTCGTAATTTTTCTTGTAGCGATCGTGCACGGTCTGCCAACCGCGCGTGATGGTATCGCCGGAAACAAATGTGATTTCAGCCGAGCGAGCGTAGCCATCCATATAGCCTTCAATGTCGCCTCGATTCCAGGCGTCCCTCTGTTCGTCAAGCACGGCGCCCACCGCGGCAATGGTTATGGCATCACGTTTTGATTTCGTCTGGGCATGAACTGCCTCGTGAATTGGGAGTGCAAAAATGGCAGCAGTAAACAGCAACAGGTAGACAGACAGTCGTCGCATTTCCCGGTCCTCGTTGAATGATTGAGGCTCCGCTGGGAGCCGTTTACAGTTCGCAGAAATTAACAGGATGAACCAAGGCGCGCCGGCGCAGAATCTAGGCCGAGTGCTTGAACTATCCATTAGCCTGGATCTCCAGCCATTCATGTACGTCTTGCCTCATCGTCGGGACAATCTCGTGACCAGCGTCATAGCTCTTGGCCACCACATGCCCTGCCCGAAGCCGCAGGCGCTCGGCGTAATCAGCGACGCGTTCGGGCGGATAAAACTCGTCGCGTGTGCCGGCAAGATGAAATACCGAGGCCTCAGTTGGTTTGTAGACCTCGCTCGCTTCCCAATCGCCCGGCATTCCGCCACAGATGCCAATAATACCGTGCAGAAGGTCAGGATGTGTGAAAACAAAGCGGTAATTCAGCCCGCACGATTGCGAGAATCCCAAGAGAAAGACCCGCTTCGGATCCACAACACCCTCGCTGACCAGTGCGTCACTCAAGTCAACTAACGCTTTGTGATGTAACGTGACCGATTCTTCCGGACGATAGTTTGTAAGCCAGCCGAAGCCAGACCGCAGCGGTCCGCCCGGCTCCTTTGGTTCCCTCAAGTGCTGATGAAATCCTTGCAGCGCCGCGATAGCAAAATTTGCGGGGGCCATTTGTCGCGCCTCCCGCATAATCTGACGTTTGCTGGCTCCGTAGCCATGCAAAGCAATCAGCAATGGAGCAGGCTGGGGTTCCGGAAGGTGAAGATCGTAGTAGAGCTTGATCTCCGTTTTAAGACTGCCTTCCCTTTCTCTGCCTTCGTTGATGACGCTCATCTGCTGCGAGTGCCTCTGGTTCGGTTTAGCCGCGGATTCAAGTGGATGAGCACGGATGTGAACAGCAACGATCAAGCATTCGGATTAAGGCCTTTAGATCCGCGTTCATCCGCGACTAAATCAGTCGCTTTAGGTTTTAGCCGGTGCTGCGCCGGATTGCGAGACGCAACACTAGACAGGATCATCAAGATTCACAAGAAGTTTTTCGCGCTCCATTCCTTTCGAGGAGCACGTTAACCTCTCGTTGCATTCGCTCTGAAGGGAGGCTACGATGGTTTTCAAGCAGGAATACCAGTAAAACCGATTCCATGGAGAGGTGCTATCAATGAAATTTCCTGGTGGATTCAATATTCAACAGATGATGAAGCAGGCGCAATCAATGCAGGAGAAGATGTCTAAAGAGATGGAAGAGATGCGCGCTGAAGCTTCGGCAGGCGGTGGCGTTGTTACTGTTCAAATGAAGGGCAACCACGAGATTGTTTCGTTGAAAATTGATCCTGAAGCGGTCAAGGAAGGTGATTTAGAGATGCTGCAGGACATGATCGTAGCGGCCCTCAACGAAGCCAACCGAAAAGTCGATGAAGCGATGAAGGGGAAGCTTGGTGGGATGCTGCCACCAGGGCTGGGAGGTCTGCTGGGATGACCGCCCCTCCCATTGCCGATTTCCATTTGCCGATTGCGTGTTCGAGGGCCGCTTGACTAGCCCTTTCATACGCTAAAACAGGCAAAAAGGGAATCGCCGGTTGGTAACACGAATCAATCGGCAATTGGCAATTGGAAGTTGGAAATGTTATTGCAATGTTAGAGTACGCCGAACCCGTCATTAAGCTAATCGACGAATTGAAACGACTGCCCAGCATCGGGCATAAGTCTGCTCAACGACTGGCGTTTTATATCATGCGCACGCCTGAGGCCGAGGTTGAGCGACTCATAGCGGCCCTACGCGAAGTCAAGCAGCGAATTATTCTCTGCTCTGTCTGCAATAACCTTACCGAGATCGATCCCTGCCGTTTCTGCGAGTCTCCGTCGCGGGACCACTCCGTTATTTGCGTGGTTGAAGAACCTCACAGTCTGGTCGCAGTGGAAAAGACGCGCAGCTTCAAGGGTCTCTATCACGTGCTGCACGGCAGTCTGTCACCCATGCGCCACATAGGTCCAAACGAGCTGCATCTGGCAAATCTGCTGCCGCGCTTCAAGCCGGAGAACAACGGGGGGGTGGAGGTGCGCGAAGTGATTCTGGCGACTAATCCCAACACTGAAGGTGAAGCCACCGCAAACTACATCAGCCGTCTACTGAAGCCCCTGGGCCTGCGGGTAACCCGCATTGCGATGGGAATGCCTGTGGGCGGCGATATGGAGTATGTGGACGAAGTGACAATGGATAAGGCACTGGCTAACCGGCATGAGATCTAGCAAGCAGTAGCAGGCTGCGGAAAACAGATTTGGAGTGCGTCGCCGCACTCCTGCAATCTTCTGCTTCGCCTTTGGGATTCTCGCTTCGTTTTCCTGACAAGGTCTGGCAGGTTCGAATCGAGCACAATTCTAGTTGAACCCTTCGACGAGCCTGCGGAGCAGCCGGAAGCATACAGCCTGGGGCGTGAGCCCCAGGATCCGGCAGCATCAAATCCTGAGCCCGTGAAACGGGCGACAGTCCTTACAAATTCATCGCACACGATTGCTAAAACCGTCTCCGCTATCGCCCGCTTCGCAGGCTGGAAATTGAGAGGGGATTTATCCTGGGGCTTACGCCCCAGGCTCTATGCTTTCGCCCGCTTACGCGGGCTGTTTTTGGTTCGCACTTATTTCAGCCATGGCCGCGCTGTGATCCTGAGGAATACATACTCTTGTGCCGTTGATAGCCTGACCCAATTCATTCAAAGCCATCGAAGAACGTCGGATCGATCTCAAATGTGGTACGCGGCTTTAGTCTTAACTCGAGTTGTTCGAGCATAGCCACCAGCTTTTCTCCATCGACGAGTTCGATAGGCGGGACTCCATCCCGCACTGCTTCCTTGCGCGAGTCTGCCGTAAACGATCCTGTTGTAAGTATTATTCCCTTGTCCGCACGCCCCATCATCGCGCCGCGAAAATCACGAACTTGCGCTACTGTGACGCTGCCTGCGTAGCGTTTGCACTGGAAGACACCTTAAAACTTACGAGCACATTCACCTGAAGAATGCCGATGCCATCAATTCCACCATCACCTGAACGTCCCGTCACAGACACTTCTTGAAAACCAGATTCTCTCAAGAGGCGCTGGCAGAAGCGTTCGAATCCTGCGGGAGACAGAGATTGCAGCTTCACCGCAAGTTCATCTCGATAGTTCTGTTGAACCGGCAGGATGTCTCCGAGCGGAATCGATACGTCATCAACCGGGATAGGCTCTACCAAAGGAGACTTGCCGCCTTTTGACTTCGCGAAGGTTGACGAAATCTCACGAAACAATCGCCTCGCTTCCGTATTGCTTAGGGGCAAGGCAGACTGCCCCTTTTCTGTTAGCGCCCAAACGCCCCGCTTAGATGAGTCCAGAAAGCCAGCCTTTGATAGATAGAAGCGCGCCCAATGGACCTGGTTGTCGAATCGCGGCTGCGCCTTGCTAGGGAGCGGCTCTGACTGTTCCTCTTCGGAGAGCTTTAGGCGCTGGGCGATGACGGTGCGCACTTCGTCTGGCCGGCCAGAGCCTCCGAGGTTGTGAAGGGCCTCCAGTACAAGAGCGAAATACTTTACAAACTGCGCCAGATGAGTCTGTTGACATTGTTTGAGATTCAGGGAAAGTTGTTGTTAGCGCCGACGGCGCTTAATGTAGGCGGGCCGAGGTCCCGGCGTTCGATTGACGTCTTTAGTGGGGCCACCGTGTTTGTGAAGCTGTATTCATTAGAAAGCTTTGCTTTCTGTTTTCTGCCCTGAGCTTTCTGCTGCTGGCTAGTGCTTTTAGAACCGGACGTGCTCAATGGGCGCGTCCTTCTTGCATTCGCCACAAGCTTGGCCATCGTCATACATGTGAGCGTCGAATTCCACCAGCGATTTGATGGGGCAACCTTCGAATTCACTAGGCGCGGACGTAAAGCGGACGATAGCACCGCAGCCAATTACCGCCGCGCCCAACTCTTTTACGAGCGCAGCAGTCTCTTCAATAGCGTGTCCACTGCGAATGATGTCGTCAACAATGATGCAAGGGTTAACCTCACCCTGGTTTACATACTGGCGAAACATGCGTTTGCCGTTTTCTTCTCTCTCCGCCCAGTAAATCTGTTCCGCACTCAGCGCGTCACGCACGCCAAAAGCGACAGGGATGCCCCCGGAACTGGGACTGATGACTGCAATTTTTGGTAACTGACTGGAAATGTCTCGTTCGACCCGAAATTTCCTACTGAGCGCAACCGCCAGAACACGCGCGGTGTCATAGTAACGAAAGGCAAGCGGCATCTGAAAATAGTGTGGTGAATGCTTACCGGTGGGATAAACAAAGTGGCCCTCACGGAAGGCGCCGGTGCGCTTCAACATTTGCATTACCGTGTCAGGCGAAGGAATCAGCGAAACCATTTCACGCTCCGCAAACTAAAGGATTAAGGATGAAAGCAGAAGAATGACAGATGAGCGCAACGTTGGGCTCGTCCTCGATCCTTCAAAATTCATCATGGGATTTCGCGGACAGCATACATCAATCCATGCGTTTTACTCCATCATTGAGAGCATCCTTTATCAATCTCCGCTGGTCTGCGGGGAAGCCTTCCGGTAGTGAATCAATTGAGAACCAGGACGCTTTTCGTATCTCGATACTCTTAGGTGAAGCGTCTCCCCGGGGACGGGAAAGGAATACGATCTCGATCTGCCTCGGCTTTTTGAAGGCGCGCGTAGTTACCAATTCAACATCCGCAAGTTCAAGTCCCACTTCTTCGCGTAGCTCCCGCCTGACGGCTTCTTCAGGTTGTTCTCCTGCTTCAATGAAGCCACCGGGGATGCCCCAACCCGTTCCGGGTCGAAAGCGGTGCTTAAGCAACAATACTCTTCCCTGCTTGTCCACCACGATAGCCGCCGAGGTGACTGTGAAACGCGCGTTCGTCGCCCGCATGGTCATACGGCGGAGCACTCGCGGGACGCGACGCCAGATGGCGCCAACAAGGTTCTTGAGCATTTGAGCGAGCATAGCATGCGCGCGTGACAAGACGCGGGAGATGGGGAGACTCTCTTCCGCCCGGCCATCCCTATCGCCGCCTCCCTTTCTCCGTGTCGCCTTTCCCCAAGCCGGTCTCCCAATTGACGGGCCTTGAATTAACTCTGTAAGATTCGACGCAGCAGATCATCCGATTGGTTCTGACGAATCGTTAAGCCAAACCATGTCAGCAAATCTTTCCGAACAAAACGCTGGCGAGAAAAACGCCACCGCAGCACAGGTGCCCAAGCGCATAACGAATGCGCAGACCGTCTGCAACGAGAAAAACGCAAAGGGCAAACTCTGTAACGGGCATTTGAAGCAATTGCGCACTGCTGGTGAAGCTGCGGAGGTTCATCTCCGCGGCGACGACGTGCTATCCAAATGTCAGACCTGCGGAACTCTCTACATGGGTCCCCCGCTGGGCCATGTACGCGATCCGCAAAAACAGAGTCGATTCGTTGAAGCCGAGTTAACCGCGCTGTTGCAAGCGGCAGGCGGCACCATGCCGGTAATCAAGAAAGATGAGCGCGGCGTCTTCGTGCTGGTTGAAGCGGCGAGTGGTCACGCTCCGGCAGGAGCGAAACCGGCTGCTGCGAAAACCGCCACGGCAGGGCAGCCACAAAAAGCGCCGGAATCCGCGGCCACTCCGAAAGCCGCCGCGGCCGCCCCCAAACCAACGGTACCTAAAGCAGGTTCGGAGCCCGACCGTAAATTATTCAGGAGATCAAACTACATGGGCGTCTCGGACACAGGTCCGGTGCCCGGCGAAACTTTCGAACAGAAAGTTGCGCGTCTTAAAGCAGTTGCTGTTGCTGCCAAACGTCGCGCGGAAGAAGGGGGTGGCGAGGTGGCCCCAAGCGCGGAGAAAAGCGCCGCCTCAATTGCGCCTGAAGTACAGGCGAGCGCACTCGCGCCCGTGGCAGCAGCAGAGTCCTCTGAATCAGCACCTTCTGTTGCAGCTTCCGCTCCCGTTGCGTCTTCGAACACCGCGCACAAACCGACCGGGGACGCGGATCGAGCGTTGATGAGGAGATCGACCTACGCCGGCGTGGTGGATACTGGTCCAGTCGCTGGCGAAAGTTTCGAGCAGAAAGTTGAACGGCTAAGAGCCGTCTCAGCTGCAGCCAAAGAAAGATCGGAGCAGGGATAAGACCCACAGCTTATTGGAAGGGCTTTGAAAACCGAGTGGCACCGCCACTTGATGTGCTGATCTCCGAGACTGTGGCAACACTCAGCCCGGTTAGCGAGCACCTTTAACGCAGGCACGTCGTCACTCACTACAGAACCGCAAGCGGTAGCGACCGGATCCTTAATACTCAAGTCGTCTTAATTGCGGTATCACTGGGCGGTGAGTGCTTGGATCGGTCGCTACTCGCTCGCGGTTCTGTATCCCAACTATTCTCTAACTCTCTCGAACCACTAACCCCTGGCGCGCAACTTTCCAGTCAAGGACCTCCGCTCCGTGCTCCGCCGCCAGGGCGCGTTCGACATCAGCTTTTCGACCTTCCGCGCACAAGAATGCGATACAACCTCCACCGCCCGCGCCACAAACCTTGGCTGCTTCGGCGCCATTCGCCAGCGCCTTTTCTACCAGAGTTTCCATCTGGGGAGTCGTTACTCCCGGCGCCAGCCGTTTCCGATTCGGGTAAGCAGCGTGCATCGTTAAGCGTACCCGCTCCCAGTCGTCGGCCAGAAGGGCTTCGCGCATCGCCAGAGCGGAATCACGGATGCCCTCGAAGAGTTGGAAGAGCTCTGGGTCACCGTCGATATGTCTCTTGACAATGTCCCAGTTGTTCGTCCCCGACATACGCGGCTCTCCCGTGTAACAAATCACAATCCTGGTTCCCAGTTTCGATTCGTCAACATTGAGCGCCTCACGCTCGATTCCGTCTGTCCGAAAATGGATACAGGAAGTGGAACCATAAAACGCCGGATAGTAGTCCTGGAAACCAGCGGGTACGCGTATCACTGTCGTCTCGATATTAGCAACCAGGTCGATAAACTTTCCCTCGTCGTAGCGATCTCCTGCCAGACGATTGAGGGCTCCGATGCAAGCGATGGCCAGGGCGGAGGATCCGCCAAGACCCGCTCCAGCCGGCGCTTCACTGGTCGCCGTTAGATGGAAACCGGTATTCGGTTTGAAGAAATGGACTAACTTCGAAATCAGTTCGAGACGTTCTTCCCGCGCCAAGTCCTCAAGCGCCGAGAGCCGGGTTTCAAAGGCCACCTTGCGGTCACGAGATTCAAGAATGATGCGATCGTCGTCGCGGGTTTCAATGCGACAGTGAGCGCGCAGTGAGATCGCGAAATTAACCGTGGCAGCTCCAGGATGAAAAAGATAGAGTGGCCAGATGTCGATGGTGCCTCCAGCGAGATCGACCCGTGTGGGGGCAGAAGACTCAATTAGCATTTTTAAATTTTAATTTTATATTTTTGATCGTTCTTAATCAGGTTCTCGGGTTTTGGTCGGTCTGATTAGAAAAGGTTACCAACTAACAACCGAACACCGATTTATTAAATTGGCAAAAATCGCCAATTGAGAATCTCCTAGTCGCCGTCCGCTTCGCCCGACTTGTTTGCCAGCCGTTTTTTCTGTTCGTCCCGGCGGGTTTGCGTGAAGGGGATGTGTTCCTGGAATTCTTGCTTCAGGTCATGCAGTTTCTCCTGGGCCACATGTTCAAACTCTTGCAAGCGCTCAGGATTAACCTCTTCGACCTTTTTCGCCAACCAAAATCGCTCGACCAGATAAAACCCGACAATTCCTAGAACAACTATTACAAGGAGTACTTTGCCGAGCCTCTGAAAATCGCCGATCAGCCCTATAACGGCGCCGCTAAAGAAATAACCCGCGCCACTGAGTAGGAAAACCCAGACGAAACAGCTTGCCAGCGAAAGCATCAGGAAGCGCAGATACGGCATTCGTCCCACGCCGTAGAAAATACATGTCGCCCAGCGGAGTCCGTAAATGTACTTTGAAAGGAAGATCGAGAGCGGGCCAAACTTGGTCGTCAGTCGCTCCATACGGGCACTGGCGCTGCGGTAGAAGCGCAGATCGCTTACTCCTTTGCGGAAGCCGCGACCAGTGGCGTACGCGATATTATCGCTCGCCAAACCACCCAAAGTCCCCCATAAAAGAACCCGGGCGAAACTGTATTCTCCGAAGAAATGACTATGCGCGAGAACACCAGCCAGCAAAAGCGTAATGTCCCCCTCGATCATGACCAAGATCAGTACTGCGTAGAGACCGTATTGACCGATGAGCTGGTAAAAGAGATCGGGATGCATATTGAAAAGTGCGCGGCAGGCAGTACGCGGTTAGGGACTGCCGGGACCGCAGACTGTTAACTATTCCCAGCTTACTAAGTTGCTTCTTCCTCTTGCGGGGGCTTTACGACCAGGACCGGACACGAAGCGTGACGCACAACAGCTTCGGCGGTGGAGCCAAAAAGCATTCTTCCCAGTCCGGTTCGTCCATGCGACGAGATAACTATTAGATCAACGCCGTGTTCTCTTGCCACCCGCACGATCTCCGACGCCGCTTCTCCGTGCACAATCAACTCCTCTACCTCGAGGCCCGCACATTCGTCACACTCAGCCAGTCTGGGCAGCTCACGCTCGGCCGAATCCTCAAGCTGCTCCGTGATATCGGCAATAGGAAGAGGCTCGGTCATTCCTGAGTAGCCGACAGTCGGGACCATCGTTTCTATGACATGCACGCAGATAATCGACGAGCCAAAGGTTCGCGCCAGGGACGTAGCATATGAAAGCGCATAATTGCCGCATTCGCTAAAATCCGTCGGCAGCAGTATTGAACGAATTTGCATGATGGCATTTGCGATTCTTGGTTTTAGTCGCCGATCTAAGCAGATCTCTGACTCAACGTTGGTCTAAAAAGGTCACGGATGCACTGTTAACAATAATCGAAATCGCAATCAAAAATCCCCTAGCGCGGCGCTTATTCTACACGCAGAGTCACTGGTTTGACAGTCCCAGAACCCTCGACTATGCTTCGTTTAGTTCTGCTGCTAACCACGTAAGCGAAAGATTTTCATAGTGACTAGTGCCTCCGGATCAGAACCACGCTTCATTGGTATCGACCTCTCGAGCCCTGTCCTACGGGTCGCCATAGTCAACAACGATGGGCGAATCGAGGAGCGTCGGGAAGTAAGAATCGATGCCGATCAGCTCCTCGGCCAGGTGGCGCAGGTGGTCAGCGAACTGCGCGGGGTTAATTCCAATATTGAAGCGGTGGGGATAGCCATTCCGGGATTAGTGAACCGGCAAACTGACCGGGTCATCGCCTCGCGCGACCTGCCGTTAGCGGTTCGCGAAAATCTGCACTCCGAGTTTATGAAGGCAACGGGCGCCAGAGTGGAGATTGAAAACGACGCCAATGCCGCGGCTTACGGTGAATACAAAGTGGGCGCGGGCCGAGGCAGCCGCGATATGTTCTACATCACCATCGGCGCGGGAATCGGCGGCGCCATCATCCTGGAAGGCAAACTTTGGACCGGCGCCTCGGGCTTCGCGGGTGAATTTGGCCACATCACGATCGACACAGAAGGCCTCGAGTGTGAATGCGGCAATACGGGATGTCTTGAAACTCTTGCCTCTGGACCCAGCATCGTGCGCCGCGCGAACGACCGACTCTACCGCGATGGGACTTCATCGCTTTCGAAGCTGGCCATCAACAAAAACTTCACTGCCGATGATGTCGCGCACGAAGCCAAAAACGGCGACGACTTTTCCATGATGATGATTGAGCGAACAGGAAAATATATTGGGACGGGTGTCGCCAGCGTCCTAAATCTGCTTAACATCGAACGCGTCGTGCTCGGTGGAGGCGTGATGGATGCCGGCGAACTAATTCTCAACCCCATCATTCAGGAAGCCAGGCGCCGTGCTTTCCAGCCATGCTTTGAGGCCACTCAGATCCTTGCCGCAACCCTAGGTGCCGACGCCGCCTCAATCGGGGCAGCAATGCTGGCGCGCGACGCCACCGCTTAGTTACCGCGCGGTGACGGTCCAGCCACCAGCCTACAAAATCAAGAGCCAACCTTACCTCAACTGAAGGTAGCGTTAAAATACGATCCACGAACTCACACGAAGTGACACTAACAAGATTTTGTGTCGGTTCGTGTTAATTGGTGGATCGTTTAGGTCGGTGGAAATCCTTCAAACACCAAGAGACTGCGCTCTTGCTTCAGGGGCACACGAAAGCACAAAGGGAAATGAAATTACGACATCACTGAGTTTATAACTTCAACTTGAAAAACTGCACCCATCTGGTAAAGTACCTCTACTTTGCAAGACGACAGTTTGAGTCAAGGGGTTTTTGTGGGCCGCTGTGTCCTCGCGTGGTCCTCCAGGTTGCGGCGTAGTCTGCCGTGAAATCGTTTTGCTGAGACTCACGTGTTGCATGGCTGTTGGCGTGCGTGGGTTGAGTTTTGGATTCTTGAATTGCGCAATCGAGGATTAGCAAAGCTGCGGCGATGCCACAGATCTTTCATCACAGTACCAATGCTTTAGCCAAAGTAAGCATCTTTGGCGCAATATTCATTCTGCTGGCCGCCCTCTGGGTAGCTGCCGAGTTGCACCGCTCCTCCTGGAATACAGGGCAGTGGGTTGAACGTCAGCAACCGATTCAGTTCAGTCATAAACACCACACCGGAGACGACGGCATCGACTGCCGCTACTGTCATACGTCAGTAGAAACTGCAGCCTCAGCAGGCATGCCGTCAACAGAAACCTGCATGAACTGCCACAAGCAGATCTGGGCCGATAGTCCTTATCTAGAACCGGTCCGGGCCAGCTTTCGCAGCGGCAAACCGATCGAGTGGATTCGGGTCCACGATCTTCCCGACTATTCTTATTTCAACCACAGCATTCATGTAAACAAGGGCGTCGGGTGCTCCACCTGCCATGGTCGTATCGATCAGATGCCCATCGCTTATCAGGCTTCGACGTTGCAGATGGAGTGGTGTCTGGGTTGTCACCGGAGCCCGGAGAAATTTGTCAGACCCGCGGACAAGATCTTCGACATGGAATGGCGACCTGAGAACCGAACTAGCGAACAGGTGGCCGAGGGGAGATCGCTGCTCAGCAAATATCAAATTCAGGGACCCGCGGTTTTAACGAGTTGCTCAACGTGCCACCGTTGAGGTGGCGACGTGGCACAGACTTTATTCTGTGAACTTGGGTCACCGGCGGTCTCTACTGAAGTCCGTGCCACGAAGAAGCAAAAAGGAATAATGGCGACTAGCGACCGACACATAAATTTCAAGGTAATGCGTGATCGCATCGTGGGTTCCGAGGACGGCAAGAACTTCTGGCGTAGTCTGGAAGAGCTTGGCAACTCGCCCGAGTTCCGCGAATTCGTACAACGCGAGTACCCACAGCACGCGGAGGAGTGGGACGATCCAGTAGAGCGACGCACCTTCTTGAAATTGATGGGCGCATCCCTCGCGCTCGCCGGCCTCAGCGGTTGCGTCTATCAGCCTCCCGAGAAGATCGTGCCTTATGTCAGGCAGCCACAGGAGGCAGTGCCCGGCAAAGCTCTCTTCTTTGCTACTGCGGCCACGCTCGCCGGGATCGCCACGCCGCTTTTGGCCAGAAGCAACGAAGGCCGCCCAACCAAGATCGAAGGGAACCCGGATCATCCCAACAACCGCAGCGCTGACTCGGTAGATAGCGGATCGAGCGCCACCGATCTTTTTGCGCAGGCTTCGATTCTGGATCTTTACGATCCGGATCGATCTCAGACGGTTACTTATCGTGATGAAATTCGCACGTGGACTACATTCCTCGGGGAAATGCGTACAGCGCTTGACGAACAACGGCCAAAGCAGGGAATTGGGCTGCGTTTTCTAACAGAGACGGTTACCTCGCCAAGTCTGGGAGCGCAATTGAAGGCAATCCTGGCCGAGTTTCCGCAGGCAAAGTGGCATCAATACGAACCTGTTAACCGAGACAATGCAAGAGCCGGAGCGATCACGGCGTTAGGGCAGCCAGTCAACACGATCTATCACTTCGATCAGGCGGATCGAATTCTTTCGCTCGATGCTGATTTCCTCTCGGGCGCTCCTGGAACGTTGCGCTACGCGCGTGATTTTGCCGCCCGCCGGCGAGTTACCGAAGAGAAACGCAAAATGAGCCGGCTGTACGTCGTAGAGACTACGGCGACAACTACGGGCGCGAGCGCCGATCATCGCTGGTCTATACGTCCAAGCGAAATGGAAGGCATCGCCCACCTGGTCGCTAGCAGATTCGGGATCCAGTTTGAGCCCACGAATGCGGCGGGAAACCTGGGCATAACGCCCAGCTGGGCCAGGGACGGCTCCAGTTGGATTGAGCCACTTGTTCGCGATCTTCAGCAGCACAAGGGTGCCAGCGTCGTGATTGCAGGCAATGAAGCGTCGCCAGTGGTTCATGCCCTCGCTCATGCAATGAACAACGCGCTGGGCAGTGTCGGCAAGACTGTTTCTTACACAGATCCAGTAGAGGCGAATGCCGTAGATCAAAAAGAATCACTGCGCGAGCTCGTCCAGGATATTGACGCCGGCCGCGTGGAACTGCTGGTTATCCTCGGCGGCAATCCCGCCTACAACACCCCGGCTGATCTGAAGCTCGATCAAAACCGGCTGTTCAAGACAAAGCTGCGGGTCCATCTGAGCTCTCACAAAGATGAAACTTCTGAACTCTGCCACTGGCACATACCAGAAGCTCATTATCTGGAGTCGTGGGGCGACACACGCTCATTTGACGGCACCGCGACGATCGTTCAGCCATTGATCGAGCCGCTGTACGGTTCAAAAACCGCGCACGAGGTTCTGGCAGTCTTCTCGGAGCAATACGACCGCAAGGCGTATGACATCGTTCGGGATTACTGGCGGGTCGCTGGAAGGCAGGAGGCAGGAGGCAGTCGGCAGACGGCAGGCGGAAGTGCGCCGAGTTCTACTCAGGAACCGGCAGCAGTTCCGACTGTTAATCAGTCGGCTGAGTTTGAGGTCTGGTGGCGTAAAACGTTGCATGACGGGTTTGTACCGAACAGCGAGCTGCCGGGTAAGACATTTTCAATCAAGACTGAAAGCCGGGACATCACTAATGCAGGCGGGACGCCTGCGCCCCCAGCAGTCTCCGACATCCGGCACCCGGCACCTGGCAGCTTTGAAGTTGTCTTTCGAACTGACCCGTCCATTTTCGACGGACGCTTTGCCAACAACGGCTGGCTGCAGGAATTGCCGAAGCCTTTGACCAAGCTAACGTGGGACAACGCCGCTCTCGTTAGTCCCAACACGGCAAGGCGTCTCGGTCTTGAAAACACAATCGGCTGGAAGGGCGGTGAGATTCTCGTTGACAACATCACCATTCAGCATCGTGGGCAGTCCATCACCTGCCCCACCTGGATCATGCCCGGCCAACCCGACGACGTGATCACGCTTCACCTTGGTTATGGCCGCCAACGCGCCGGTCGCATCGGGAATAAACGGGGTTTCAATGCTTATACCATTCGCACTTCAGATTCGCCCTGGACTGCTGCAGGAGTCAAAGTTGATAGAGCGCTGGGACAATTCCAGCTCGCGGTCACGCAACTCCATTTCAATATGGAAGGGCGCGACATCCTGCGAACGAATACGCTGGAAGAGTATTTGCAGGATGGTCACGGCAATTCGAAAGGCGAGCACAGTGGGGAGAAAACCCACGTGCCGGCGCCGGATGAAACACTCTACGGCAATGAGCACAAATACGAAGGCTATGCCTGGGGCATGGCTATTGACGCGAACAGTTGCGTTGGCTGCAACGCTTGCATCGTCGCCTGCCAGTCTGAAAACAACATTCCCATAGTGGGTAAGGAGCAAGTGGTTCGCAGCCGCGAGATGCATTGGCTGCGCGTTGATACTTATTTCCAGGGTCACGAGCCGAGCAATCCCGAGGGCACTTACTTTATGCCGGTGCCCTGCATGCATTGCGAGAATGCGCCCTGCGAGCCCGTCTGCCCCGTTCATGCCACCGTGCATAGCGCTGAAGGCATCAACGACATGGTCTACAACCGTTGTGTCGGGACGCGCTACTGCTCGAACAATTGCCCATACAAAGTCCGGCGCTTTAATTTCCTGCTTTACCAGGATTGGGATACGCCGACATACCAGTTGATGCGGAACCCTGAGGTGTCTGTGCGTAGTCGCGGCGTGATGGAGAAGTGCACTTACTGCATCCAGCGCATACAGGAAGCAAAGATTGGGGCGGGGCTGGAGAATAGGCCGGTTCGTGATGGTGAGATCGTTACTGCTTGCCAGGCCGTTTGCCCAACTGAGGCAATAGTATTTGGCGACATCAACGATCCAAATAGCCGCGTCGCGAAAATGAAGGCCGACCGGCGCAACTATTCGCTTCTGTCTGATTTGAACACGAGGCCGCGAACAACTTATCTCGGAGCTTTGCGGAATCCGAACCCGGAGATCACATAGCGGTTCGGAGTAAAGGCTTTAACTGCGGTAGGTTTCTTCTTTAATGGAAGGGGTCGACTTGAGATATTTCGGTATAGTTCTGGCCGTTATCGCCACTCTATTGCTAAGCCCACAAAACGCCTCTGCGTGTTGGTGCTTCCCGCCCGACGTGACTAAAGCGATTAGGGATGCGAACGCCATCTTCTCCGGCACAGTGGTTGAGGTTTCTTCCGGACGGGTGGTATTCGATATCGACGAAGTCTGGAAGGGGAACGTTTCGGGGAGGTTCATCTTAAGTTATCGACGTAGTTCCTGCGACCTCAATTTCAAGGCGGGTAGGCGGTACCTCATCTACGCGCGCAAATATAAGCAGATGCTCTCTGAGGAGGATCGGTGGTCTACGAATCAATACCAGGGCTCGAAGAGTATGGCGGACACTGAAATAGAGTTGAGAAAGCTGTGGCGATTGAAATTGAATAAGTCACAGACGCAAGCTCTTAGTCAAGAACGGAACCCTAACAAGAGCTTGCAGCGGACTGGAATCAGCGGGACTCTCATCGACAGCTTGCTGCTATCGCAGTTATCGCCCGGCCGCTGAAACGCGGCGGATGGGTTCAAAACCGACTTAGAAATTCGCAGCGAGGGATTGAACTCTTAATAGGTTTCGATGGCAAACGAACCATACACGGAAGGGCCGAACCAGACGACAGTTGCCGTGGTCGGGTCCGGTCTGACCTTTGTATCAGTCACCGACAAAATCAGTTCGCTGGTCTTGAAGCGGAAAACTCCGTTGTGGTGGTTCATCGGTTTTGCTGTCTCGTTTCTGCTGGTCCAACTCCTGCTGCTCACGATCACCCATCTCGTCTTCACCGGCATCGGTATCTGGGGCAATAACGTACCCATTGGTTGGGCGTTCGACATCATCAACTTCGTTTGGTGGATTGGTATTGGTCACGCGGGAACGCTGATTTCCGCCATCCTGCTGCTGCTGCGTCAGAAGTGGCGCACGTCGATCAACCGTTTTGCGGAAGCGATGACACTCTTTGCTGTTGCTTCCGCCGGCCTGTTCCCTCTGCTGCACGCAGGTCGCCCCTGGCTGCTCTACTGGATGTTTCCCTACCCAAACACGATGGGGATCTGGCCACAGTTTCGCAGCCCGTTGATGTGGGACGTATTCGCGATCTCCACGTATGGCACGGTCTCGGCGTTGTTCTGGTTCATCGGATTGATTCCTGATTTCGCCACCCTGCGAGACCGCGCTCGGAGTAAGCCGTTTCAGATTATTTACGGAATGCTGGCCATGGGCTGGCGCGGTTCCGCTCGTCACTGGCATCGCTACGAGATGGCTTACTTGCTATTGGCCGGATTGGCGACCCCTCTTGTCCTTTCGGTGCACTCGATCGTCAGTATGGACTTCGCCGCCGGGGTTATTCCCGGCTGGCACGCCACGATGTTTCCACCTTATTTTGTCGCGGGGGCCATCTATGCTGGATTCGCTATGGTTCTGCTGCTAACCATTCCACTAAGAAGGTTCTACGGCCTCGAAGACTTCATCACCATGCAACACATCGAGAACATGGCCAAGGTGATGCTGGCCACCGGTTTGATCGTCGCCTACGGCTACATCATGGAAGCCTTTTTCGGGTGGTACAGCGGCAACATTTACGAACGGTTCATGATTTATAACCGAATGACCGGACCCTACAAATGGTTTTACTGGTCGCTGATCCTCTGCAACGTGCTGGCGCCGCAGATCATTTGGTTCAAGCGTTTTCGCAGAAATCTGGTGGTGCTGTTTCTGCTGTCAATCGTGGTAAGCATTGGCATGTGGCTCGAGCGCTTCGTGATCATCGTCACCAGCTTGCATAGGGATTTTCTGCCTTCGTCTTGGGGGATGTACTCACCGACGGTCTGGGACTTCTCGATGTTCTTCGGCACGATTGGGCTCTTTTTCGCCCTCTTGTTCCTCTTCATCAGGTTCCTGCCGATTATTTCGATTTTTGAAATGCGAACGATCCTGCCGGAGGCTGAGCTTGAGGAAGAATAGTACGCCGCAGGCAGCGGGACGGGGCGATGGGGAGAAAGGGAGATGGGAAGAAGGAAGACGGTGTGAAGAGGAGATGCGCTAACGGTTAGATGGAGTATTGAAGGAACCTTGTTGATGGCGGACGAAAAAGACAAACCGGGAAGCGGTGAGGAGTACGGTGCGGACGATATCGAGATCTCCGCGTCTCCCCGGCTCCCCCTCCCCACATCTCCACGTCCCCGCGTCCCCGTGTCTTCTCTGTATGGGGTGATGGCTGAGTTTGATAACCCGAGTCATCTGGTTGCCGCTGCGCGTCGCACCTACGAAGCGGGTTACCGGAGAATCAATGGCTACTCGCCATACCCGATTGAGGAATTGTGGGAAGCAATCGGCTTTCATCACACACGCCTGCCTCTCATCGTTTTGATTGGTGGCATTATCGGCGGACTGGGCGGATTCCTTATGCAGTATTACCTTTCGGTCTTTGACTATCCGCTCAACGTCGGCGGCAAGCCTTTTAACAGCTGGCCCGCATTCATTCCGATTACATTTGAGACCACGATTCTGTCCGCAGCGTTTGCAGCGGTATTCGGGATGCTGGCATTGAACAAGTTGCCACAGCCATATCATCCAGTTTTCAATGCGCCGAATTTCAGGCTCGCTACACGCGACCACTTTTTCCTGGTGATCGAAGCGAACGATCCTTTGTACGACCACGATGAAGTAGTGCTGTTTATGAAGAGTCTGGAGCCGAAGGAAGTGACGGATGTTGAAGTTTAAGCGGAGGAGAGACCCGGAGAGGGGAGAAGCGGAGACGCGGTGACGGGAAGATGGGTAAAGACGCGCTGACGGGTTCATGGAGTATTGAAGGAACTTTGTTGATGGCGGACGAAAGAGACAAACCGAGAAGTGGTAAGGGGTACTGTACGGACGATGCGGATATCTCCGCGTCTCCTCGTCTCCGCGTCTCCCGCTGGGCGTTCAGCCTACTACTTAGTGCTTACTGCCTTCTCTTTTCCACTGCTTGCCGTCAGGACATGCAGGATCAGCCGCGTATGAAACCGTTTCGCTCGACCACATTCTTCCGAGACGGTATGTCGTCGCGCCCGCCCGTAACGGGAACGGTTCCGCGCGGCTACCTCAGAGCAGACAGGGAATTCTTCACTGGCAAGAAGGGCGCCGCCGGAACAATAGCTCCCGCAGCGGCGCAGACTGCGACGCCACCCGGCGCAATCGCAGCTCAGGGGATTGCGGCCTATCCCGACGACCTCGAAGAGTTTCCATTACTGATTACTCATGACGTGGTCAAACGCGGTAAGGAGCGTTACGACATTTTCTGCTCGGCATGCCACGGTATGACCGGCAACGGCGATGGAATGATCGTGAGACGTGGTTTCCGTCGCGCGGCTTCGTTTCACACCGATAGTCTCCGGCAGGCTCCGGTTGGTCATTACTTTGATGCCATCACGAATGGTTGGGGCGCCATGCCGTCGTACGCGGCCCAGATCCTGGCGCGAGATCGCTGGGCGATTGTTGCTTACATTCGAGCATTACAATTGAGCCATCAGAATACGCAGTCGCCGGCGGGGCAACCGCAGCCACCTGCCAGCCACGCTGCAACGCCGAGCTCCGAAGGGCATAACTCTCGATGAATGCCGCATACTCAGCACCACCGGAAGTCGGGCGTTGGCAGCAACGCGCGTTAATTGTAGGAGTCGTGTTTACCTTGCTGTTTGCCGTGGGGGCGTTTCTCGACCGCGCCCAGTTTTTTCATTCGTATCTGGTGGCCTACTTGTTCTGGACCGGAATCGCACTTGGCAGTCTGGCGATCCTGCTGCTGCAACATCTGACCGGCGGCGCCTGGGGCTTGGTCATTCGCCGTATCCTGGAGGCGGCCACACGAACTATTCCGTTAATGGCCGTGCTTTTTGTCCCGATTATCCTCGGCGCGCACCAGATCTATCCCTGGACGCATCACGAAGAGATGTCAAAAACCCCGGCGCTCGAGCAGAAGGCCCGTCTTTATCTGAACCTCCCCTTCTTTTCCGGACGGGCGGCTCTTTATTTTGCCATCTGGATCCTGACTGCCTACCTCTTAAACAAATGGTCGCAGGAACAGGACCGGACTGCCGATCGTCGATTTACTAAACGCATGCGGATGACGAGCGCACCGGGCCTCCTGCTCTTTGTGCTGACCGTGACATTCGCTTCAGTCGACTGGGCTATGTCACTTAATCCCGACTGGTTCTCAACAATTTACGGACTTTTGTTTGTTATAGCCTGGGCGCTGAGCGCCCTCGCGCTTGCAATTGCGGCGATGTCTTTTCTAACAAGCCGAGAGCCAATGTCGCGCATAGTTAGACCAAATCATTTCCAGGATCTCGGCAAGCTGATGCTGGCTTTTGTAATGCTCTGGGCCTACTTTGCCTTCTCGCAGTTCCTGATCGTCTGGTATGGCAATCTGCCGGAAGAGATTCAGTGGTATTTACCCAGGCTCCGCGGCGGCTGGGGAGTGATTGCGGTCGGCGTCATACTTTTCCATTTCGCTTTTCCGTTTTTGCTTTTGCTGTCGGCATCGTTGAAACGAAACCCTCGCAAACTTGTGATGCTGGCTGGTTTGATACTCCTGATGCGCTTCATCGATCTGTTTTGGATGATTGCGCCGGAGTTCACCCCCGAAAGTTTTCATGTCAGCTGGATGGACGTGGTGGCGCCGATCGCCATGGGCGGTTTTTGGCTCGCCATGTTTGCCTGGCAATTGAGGAAGCGTTCGTTAATGCCGACGAATGATCCGCAGTACGACTCTTTGCTGGCGCAAGCGCAGGCGCCGGCGCACGCGGAACATTAGGCCACCTTGGGATTGGCGACCGCCTATGCTACAGAACCGGGAGCGAACCGGGTGCCCAAGCGGGCAGCCCGCTTTGGGTGGTGGCATCTCAAGGAACGCACTATTCATGGCACGAATTGATAGGTGCTTTACGCAATAATCCTGGTAAGGGGAAATATTCAAGGTCTGACTAATGGACGCGACGGAATTGCGGGGCTAGTTGAGTGCGGTCGCTACCGCTCCCGGTCTGTAAGACGGCGCTGATTCCAATCGAGAATTGATTCGACTACCCCGTTCGTCGGAGCTATCTTTTTAGGTTACACAACCTTGAATAACATCTCCTTCGAACCTTGGGACAGTAGTGTAAGGACGTGTGAATCATGGCAAAGCTTGGCCACAAAGGTAACGGGCATGGACATGTAACGGAAACGCCGGATGTGTCGCATGTCAGAAACGTTGACGTCACTCACGAACTAAGCGATGTCAACGTGCCGGGGATACTTAAGTTCGTGGGCGCGCTCGTCCTTATGACCGTTGTGGTCTATGTTCTCATGTACCTACTGTTTGGTTTCTTTAATGCGCAGGAGGCCAGGAAGGAAAGCGAGGCGCCGCCTGGGCCGATGGCTATGACCGAACAGGAGAGTCTACCGCCCGAGCCGAGGCTTCAGGCAGCCAAAGGTTTTGGGGTCAAGCTCGAAAACGGGGAGTGGGTTACCCTCGAAAAACGAGAACCTCAAGCCGAGTATCGCGTGGTCAAGAAACAGTGGGACCTAGTGCTTAAGGAAGGGCCGAAAGATCAGTCGGGAAATTCCGCCGGACTTCCCATCGAACAGGCGATGCAAAAAGTTTTGGAGGGTCAGGGCTTACCGTCACGACCGCCCACTCCCCAGGAAATGACAGACTTCTACACACCGACAGCGGCAAGCTCGGGCCGAGTTAGCGAAAAGGTGAAGGAATGAAAGCAGTAAGCAGGAAAAACCATCAGGGCATTGCTCGCTTCGGCTTCGTTCTCCTACCTACTGCCGTCTGCCTACTGCTTTCTGCCTACTGTCTACCCGCATTCGGTCAGCCAGGTGCTCCAGGCCCTAGCTCGCCGCTTTACGGCGCACGACCGCAGAGCGGCGCGGTTTCGAGCGGCCTGCCAAAAGCGTTGCGGGAAGTTGGAATTGATCAGAAGCTAAACGAGCAATTGCCGCTGGACCTCGTGTTTCGCAATGAAGAGGGCGAGCCCGTTAAGTTGGGCGATTTCTTCGGCAGGAAGCCCGTGGTTCTGTCGCTTGTCTACTACGAGTGCCCGATGCTTTGCACCCAGGTCTTAAACGGTATGGTAAGCGCTTTCAAAGTGCTTTCCTTCAAAGCTGGGGACGAATTTGATGTGGTTACCGTAAGTTTCGATCCACGTGAGACCTCAGCGCTCGCAACTGCCAAGAAAAAGACCTACGTCGGTTATTTGCCTGAAGCGAAGCGCTCGCAGGCCGCGAGAGGATGGCATTTTTTGACGGGCGACAGCGAAAGCATCAAGCGGCTTACGGAAGCTGTGGGCTTTCATTACCACTTCGACGAAGCGACGAACCAGTTTGCTCATGCCAGCGCCATCATGATGGCAACGCCTGAAGGTAAACTCGCGCGCTATTTTTACGGCATCGAGTATTCCCCAAAGGATCTGCGTTTGGGCCTCGTCGAGGCTTCTCAGAATAAGATCGGCTCGCCCGTGGATCAGCTCCTGCTTTATTGCTATCACTACGATCCCGCTACGGGAAAATACGGCGCCGTAGTGATGAATATGGTACGCCTGGGAGGCATTGCAACTCTCTTTGCCATGGTGGCACTGTTTTTCGTAATGCGCCGCCGCACCGCAAAGCAAATGCGTTTACCTCCCGGAGGGATCGCGTAGCAATGCAGAGTTCCTGGGTTCCATTTGTGCCGCCCAGCGCTTCGACTCTTTCAGGAAAGGTTGATGCGCTCTACTTTTATCTCTCGGGCGTGACGATCTTCTTTACGTTGTTGATCTCCGGAGTTCTGATCTTTTTTGTAATCAAATACCGGCGCCGCAACCCTTACGAGATTCCGCGCCCCGTTGCCGGCTCCCTTAAACTGGAAACGCTCTGGTCAGTTATCCCGTTCATCATTGCGATGACCATGTTTGCCTGGGGCGCTCAGATCTTCTTCGAGCAGTCGCGACCGCCGAGCAATGCGGTGGAGGTCTACGTTGTCGGGAAACAGTGGATGTGGAAGATTCAGCATACGACCGGTCAGCGTGAGATTAATGAACTACACGTACCTGTCGGGCGCAGAATCAAGCTGGTTATGGGCACGGAAGATGTAATTCACGACTTCTTTATCCCGGCGTTTCGCATTAAGGCTGACGTTGTGCCGGGGCGATATACGACCCTGTGGTTCGAAGCAACGAAGGCCGGTCGTTATCATCTGTTTTGCGCCGAATACTGCGGCATGAATCATTCAGGAATGATTGGGTCGGTGGTCGTTATGGAACCCAAAGACTTTGACGAATGGCTGAGTGGTAGTTCGAGCCAGCAATCGCCCGCTATCGCCGGTCAGCAAATCTACGAGACGCTTGGTTGTGCTTCGTGTCATGGGCCCACAGGCGAAGGAGGACGGGGCCCAGCGCTGGCAGGCGTCTTCGGAAGGCAGGTCTTTCTTAACAACGGTCAGAACATCAAGGCGGACGAGGCATATATTCGCGAGTCAGTTGTTAATCCGCAGGCGAAGTTGGTGGCGGGCTTTGGGCCCATCATGCCGACGTTTCAAGGCCAGGTAAGCGAGGAGCAATTGATGCAGATTCTGGCATTCATTAAGTCGCTGCAGATCAGACCCCCGAACCCGTGAGGGCTGCTAGCCCGATGCCAGCGCCTTCAGGCAGGCCATCCGTCGCCCCTCTGTGGCGCCCCGCCAGCGGCAACTCCGGGAACGGACCGATAGTTCTACAGTTCGCTGATTTAGACTTACCAGACAATGGAAACATTCGTACCACCAGTCCCATCGCGGATCAATTACATCAACGCTCAGTATGGTCTGAAGTCGTGGTTGCTCACCAAAGATCATAAGCGGATCGCGTTGCTCTATCTTGGTTCAATCAGCTTCTTCTTCTTCATCGGCGGCCTCT
>JACCUI010000066.1 GCA_013811945.1 Pyrinomonadaceae bacterium
GACTTCATTCAGCTATCGGCTACCTGCCGCCTGCTGAGTTTGAAGCCTCGCTTTCACCACAAATACTTTCTTAACTATTTGTGTCATTTCAGGGGTGCACTACAGCTATTAGTTTCTGGGACACGAAAGAGGCGGCGGAGGCTTACAATGTCTCAGGATATCCTGAGGTATTGGAGGCCTCACGAATATGGTGGAGGGAACACCCAGAGTGGGCGCAGCTGAGGTTGCCACTTCAACGTTCCACAAGCTCGCTGCTGCGAAAACAGCGTAAAGTAGACGAATTTTTGGTCTCGAGAGGGCGGCCATCCGCCCTTTTTCTTTAGGCCGTTTAAATGCGGCTTGAGACTGCTGGCACTGACAATGCGCGAGCGCTTTTGTTTGATATGTGTTTTGTAGCCAGCGAAGGAGCAGTAAGCAGACATTTTCCAAAGGATTTGTAAGTTAAGAAAATAAAGGTCGCCTGAATAGCATTCCCAAGCTGAAAGTTGCGATTCTATCCTTCGTCGCCCTCACGAATTATTCGAACAAAGCTAAAGAACCTTGGCCCAATTTTCCGAATGACAAACGCAATAGCCCTTCCTATAAACCCGCAATCGTCAAGACTCGTGTTACCGCGTGTGGCATTGGTGAACCCTGGGATGGGGACCTGGGTTAAGTTCCAAAGTCCAGCTACAGCCAGCTACAGGTTGAGTGATGATCCGGCGGTTAGCCCGGTAAGCTTGCCGCTAGACGAGTGGGTTAGGGTTAGGATAACCAAGAATAGGTTATAGTGTGCGTATCGCATCGAGCCCAAGCCCCCTTTATCGCCAGCTTCTCTGGGATTTTCCAGACCACCTGAAGGATACTGCTTACCAACGCAAGTAAAGGTAGATTATGAGAATTATTGTCTCCGCCCGTGTTTCTGGCGACAACATGTGCGTTCGGTTTTGCACAGGAGAACCCGCAACTCCCTCTACTACCAGCCCTTTCGACAACTACTTGCGCGCGGCAGGTTATGAGTGATGCCACTAGCATCCGTCCCGGCAGGCCAGTGTTGATAATATTGGAGGAAGTGTCACATGAAATTTTCGTCGTCCCTCTCTCACGCGCTCGGTCTCTTTGTATTACGTCGCGGCAAGCAAGTCCGCCTGGCCGGCCTCGCATTGTTGCTCGCGGCCTGCTTTTCGCTCCTACTATTCACGATGCATCGGGCGAGAGCCCAGGCGGTCGACGGCGCCGCGACGACACGTGCGCCGTTGGCGCGTTTAAGCAACACGGTGAGCGTCCGCGCGGTGGGGCGGGGCGCGCCGTTCGTGAGCCTCTCGGACGGGCGCACGGTGTTGACAGCGTACGAAGGCGCGCCCGCACTTGTGCAGGCGCTGGAGCAGGAACAAGTGCGTCCACTCGCACTGGCCTCTGCAGATTTTGACGAGGACGGCACCCCCGATCTCGTCGGCGGCTACGCGGACACTGCGAGCGGCGATGGCATCATCACTCTTCATCGTGGCAACGTGGATGCGGTGTATCCGAACAGCCCCGAGGCGCAGGAGCGCCGGGCCAGTGGCACCTTCACCAATTCACCGTTTCTGTCACCGGCACGTGTCTTCGCGCTCGCTGGAGCAGCAGACTTTGTTGGCGCGGGAGACTTTGACGGAGACAGTCACTGGGATGTGGTAGCGGCCAGTCTCGGCGGTCGAGCGCTCTACCTGCTGAGTGGCGACGGGGAAGGAAGCTTCAAGGCGACTAGGGAGATAGAGGTAGCCGGAACGGTGACGGCATTCGTAACCGGCGAAATCAACCGCGCCGACGGGTTGACGGATGTGATCATCGGAGTCGAAGCCGCGGAGGGGCCGCAGGTGCTAGTGTTCGAGGGGCCGGAGGGGGCGTTGCGTGCGCGACCGGAAGCTCTTGCCGTACCTGCCACTGTGTCGTCGCTGGCGCTGGGGCAGTTAGATGAAGAATACACGGTGGACTTGGTGGTGGCGGCCGGAAACACCGTCTCGGTCGTACGTGGACGAGACCGGAAGGTATCGCTCGATGAAGAGCAGCAGGCAACAGTCCCACGTGCGAGCATTGAGCAGCGCAGTTTCCCGGTGAACATTAAGTCAATAGCGGTAGGGAATTTCGGTGGAGAGCTGCAGTCAGACATCGCAATGCTAACGGAGGACGGGGCGGTAAAGGTATTGGGTCAAGAAATGGTAATGAGTCAAGAGAGAGGTGAAAGCGAAGGGGCTCAGGGAAGCCGAAGAATCAAGGTCAGTCAAAGACTAGCGGAGTGGCAGAGCGAAGAGGCGTCGAGTGAGCGCTGGCGGGGGGCGACGCAGTTGGTCTGTGCGCGAGTGTCGAGTGCGCCGACGGATAGTGTATTGGTCATTGATTCGGGCAATCGTCAAATGCACATCCTGATTGGGGGCCAGCCCGACGTAGAGAAGGCGGCTGCCTCTGAGACAGACAATGCGGGAAGGTCTGGGCTTAAGGCTGTATCAATGGATGTAGAGGGCGGCGGTCCGATAGCCGTACTGCCGATGAGACTGAGCGTGGATGCCTTGAGTGATCTCGTGCTGCTTAGGCGAGGACAGAGCTCGCCGGTCGTGGCCTTGACGGGGGTGGAGTCGGCCGCAGCGGCGCTCAAGAGCGCCGCCGTGACTAGCGTTAAGGATAATAGCGTCAACGCAATCAAACTCCCAACGATCTCGCTCGAAGCAACGCAAGAGGTCTTTAGCTTCAATTTACTCGGACCGAGCGGCGAGGTCTTAGTGCCGAATCTGCAGAACGGTGAGGTGCTTAACGTAGAAGGATATGAGCGGTACAGCACCTTGTCGATTGAAGCGGTGACAAGTCCGGCTATCGTCGGGAGTGTGCGCATAGAAGCCGACTTCGACAATCACGTCGAAAACGGTGCGCCCTACACCTCATTTCCCTTCACAATCGGGCGGGAGGCGACGACTGATCTTTCCTTCGGAAATCACTCGATCACAGCAACACCTTACACAGGACCGGACGCCACGGGAATGGCCGTTACAGCTAAGTCGCTGACGTTCTCGGTGGTCCAGGCGCAGGCGGTGTATGTTGTCAATTCGGCGGCCGACACGGACGACGGGACCTGTAATGCGGCACAGTGTACGTTGCGCGAGGCGATCACGGCAGCCAATGCCAGCGCGGGCTTGGACGAGATTCGGTTCAGCATCGGGACGGGTGTGCAGACGATCAGTCCGACAATACCCTTGCCGACGATCAGGGACGCGGTGACGATTGATGCCGCAACCCAGCCGGGCTTCGCGGGCAACCCGATTATCGAGTTGAATGGAATCAACGCGGGCTCTGGCGCAAGTGGATTGGTAATCGCTGCCGTGGGCAGTGTGGTGCGAGGCCTGGTTATTAATCGCTTCAGTGGTAATGGGATCACGCTGGGCGAAATCGGGCCGCAGGGTTTAAGGAGTACCGGCAACGTGATTGAGGGCAACTACGTTGGCACTGATGTTGGCGGCACTGCCGCCTTGGGTAACTCCGGTCGTGGCGTGAAGATTACCTCGGGAAGGAATAATGTAATCGGAGGAACGACACTTGCGGCGCGCAACATCATCTCGGGCAATGACTCCTCTGGTGTTAGTGTGGGTGAGCCGGGAGCATCTGGCCCTCGGTCTTCGAACTCTAACTCAGTGCTAGGTAACTTCATCGGTACTGATGTCAGTGGTCGCACCGACTTGGGTAATCAATCTTCTGGAGTGTCGATAAACGAAGCGTGTGATTGCAACTTCAACATTATAGGCGGAACGGCGGTTGGGGCGCGAAACATCATCTCGGGCAACGACCGCAACGCAGTCGTCTTGTCAGATAATGTGGGTAACACAGTGCAGGGTAACTTCCTAGGCACGGATATCACTGGCTCTGTTGCCGTTGGCAATGGCTCCAGCATGGTCAACAGCTCAGGCGTGCTTATTGGCTTCGGGGGAGGTCACACCATCGGAGGGACGGTAGGCGCAGCAGGCAACCTCATTTCAGGCAACCGCGCCGCCGACTTAGGCCGCGGAGCGGTTAGTGTAATAGATGGTATTGGTAATAGAGTGCAGGGTAACTTCATAGGAACTAAGGCTGGCGGGACCGAGGCCCTGCCCAACTCCGAGAGTGGTGTATACATCACTGAGTTCAGCAGGACCTCCGGCAACGTCGTAGGGGGAGCGACAGCCGGGGCAGCTAACGTGATTTCGAACAACGTTGGCATAGGGATTCACGTCCTAGCCGCAGTAGTGCCTCTTATTCAGGGTAACTTCATTGGCACCGATAGGAGTGTCACCCATGAGTTGGGTAACGGAGGTGGTGGCGTTGTTATCTCTTTTGCGACGGCTGGCAATGACATCAAGGGCAATGCCATCGCATTTAATCAAGGCAGTGGCGTTCGTATTTCTAACAGCGTCGGTAACCGCATCGTAGAAAATTTCATCTTCTCCAATAGTGACCTTGGAATCGATCTCGACCCTGCTGGAATCACACCCAACGATCCGCTAGACACGGACACCGGAGCAAATGGGCTCCAAAATTTCCCCGTATTGACCTCCTCCTCGCCGGCGGCCTTCGCCGATTCAGGTAAGGGCGAAAAGGAATTGTCCGCCCTCAACTCGGCCGTCACCGTCAGCGGCACTCTCAACAGCGCGCCGGATGCGACGTACACCATCCACTGGTACTTCACCGACGGGAGCGCCTGCGAGGACAACCAGTTCGACGCCCCCACGCTCGCCTTCGGGCAGGTGTCGAACGTTACGACCGACGCGCAGGGCAACGCGCGATTCAGTTTTCCTTTCTTGTTTCCACTAAGCACCACTGGGGGAGTGATCAACTCTACGGCTACGGACGCGAACGGCAACACCTCTGAGTTCTCGAGTTGTTTACCTGTCATGGCGCCGCCAACCCCAACGCCAACGCCAACCCCGACACCTACACCAACCCCTACACCAACGCCAACCCCGACACCTACACCAACCCCTACACCAACGCCAACACCAATACCGACACCAACGCCAATGACCGTTCAATTCGGCTCAGCCGAAGCGCGTGTGGGGGAGAGTGATGGCAGCGCGACCGTGGCAGTGAATCGTTTGGGCAACAACCAGGGGGTGGTCACGGTTGACTACACTACCACCGACACGGGAGGCGGGATTAACTGCAACGTCGTTAGCGCCATTGCTTCGTCACGCTGCGATTACACAAGTTCGATTGGCCGTCTGCGTTTTGCCGCCGGTGAAACCTCCAAGACTATCTCCGTACTCATCATTGACGACGGCTACGCCGAAGTCGACGAGCAGTTCGTCATCACCCTCAATAACTCAGTGGGTGCGAGTCTGGGCGCGCCTAGCACTGCTACGGTAACCATCAACGACAACGAAACGGTAAACGGTGCGAATCCGATCAACCAGGCAGGCTTCTTCGTCCGCCAGCACTACCTGGATTTCCTCAGTCGTGAGCCTGATGCCAGCGGCCTGGCCTTCTGGACTAATGAAATCACCTCCTGTGGCACAAACACCGCCTGCGTTGAGATCAAGCGCATTAATGTCTCGGCAGCCTTCTTCCTCTCAATTGAGTTTCAGCAGACGGGCTACCTGGTCTACCGGATCTACAAAGCAGCTTATGGAAATCTACCCGGTGGTGCGCCCGTGCCGGTGAGGTTTCTCGAGTTTCTGCCGGACACACAGCAGATCGGGTTGGGAGTAGTGATAGGGCAGACGGGCTCGGAGCAGGTGTTAGAGAACAACAAGAATCTCTTTGCCGCAGACTTCGTGGATCGGTTGCGGTTTACTACCGCTTATCCGGCGAACATTTCCGCGACTGAGTTTGTTGATCGGTTGTTCTCGAATGCGGGCGTTCCGCCATCGGCAGGGGATCGCCAGGCGGCCATCAATGCATTTGGCAGCGGCGACGCAGCGAGTCGCGCACGTGTATTGCTGCAGGTGGCGGAGCACCCACTTTTGGCGCAGCAGGAATTCAACAAAGCATTTGTGCTGTTGCAATACTTCGGTTACCTGCGGCGGAATCCCAACGACGCACCGGACACAGATTTTGGCGGATATGACTTCTGGTTAGGAAAACTTAACCAGTTCAACGGGAACTTCGTGAACGCGGAGATGGTCAAAGCGTTCATCGTCTCAGGAGAGTACCGACAAAGGTTCGGACCCTAATGAGCTCTTCCAGCATAAGTGCGTTTTCTTGCCAGCTCCAAATTTCAACTGGCTAACATTTCAAGACCGTAGTCGTGCCGATCTAATGGATCGAAAATTTCATCCCGCGATTGCTGCGATTAAGTCGGGCGACAGTGAAGGCCTAAAGTCCTTAGTCAGCCAGGACCCATCTCTGGCGACCAGTCGTTCCTCAAGAAGTCATCCTACTCTGCTCCAGTGTTTAGTGCTGGATGCTCTCGACCTGCCGAACAAGGTCGAGTTGGCAAAGGTTTTGATTGACGCAGGAGCGGAAGTAAATGGTCCTCTCTGTGCCGCCGGAAGCATTGGTAATGTTGAAGTTGCCGCAGCTTTGCTGGACGCCGGCGCGCTAATCGATGGTACCGGCGGCTGGTCGCCATTGGAAGAGGCGTTGTACTGGGGAAACGATGGTGTTATCGACCTGCTGCTGAAGCGCGGTGCATCGGCGCACAACCTGCGCATCGCTTCCGGGTTAGGCCGAGTTGATTTGATCGAGGGCTTCTTTCATAGCGATGGAGCTCTCAAGCCCGAGGGCGGTAAGATCGATTGGCCATTTGGCGACCCACTAACCTCAAATCTAGCTAAGCCCATTAAGGAGGAGCTACAATCGAAGATCGACGGGTGGTCCAACGATTCACGAGATATCATCAACAACGCGTTCGTCTACGCTTGCATGCACAATCGGTTGGAAGCCGCAAAGTTGTTATTGCAGAAGGGTGTTGATATCGATGCGATCCCACCCGGCTTCGATTACGCTGGTACGGGCCTTCACTACGCTGCGCTCAGAGGCCATCGGCCAATGGTCGAATTCCTCCTCGAACATGGCGCCAACCCAAACCTCAAAGACCCCAAGGTTAATAATTCACCCGCCGGCTGGGCCGCCTACGGTGGTCACGAGGGCCTGAAGGACTATCTCGACCAGACTGCGCAAGCACGAAGTTCCAGTGGCAGCGGTTGATTAGAAATGATCCCTGGGTCTTCAGGGTCACAGCTTGGTTAATTGGCGGTAACCCGTTCATACCCGCGGGCGAAGAGAAACGCCAAGGCCGCGAGTCTCAAACCTTATTAGATCACTTCTGATACTCGAACCGCGCCACGTCAGACTCGCCCAGAATCACAGTGTCTCCCTGCCTGAGCGGAGTTTCGGTAACTCGTTGCGATTTCGGATCGTTGACGAAAGTTCCATTACGAGAGTTCTGATCGGTAATAATCACGCGGCCGTCTTTCACGCCGATCCAAACGTGTCGCTTGGAGATTCGAGGATCTGTGATCACGATTTCAGAAAGTGTTGAGTCACGACCAATACAGGATCCATCTGGTGTGATGTCAAACTTTTGTCCTGCCAGGAGCCCTGAGACAAACTTTATTGAGCCGTGGTTGATAGGAGCGGTATCGCCCTCCGGGACAATGGCTACGGTCCGAGAGAGATCAGCGGTGGCTGATCTGTCAGGGCCCCCTATGCCTGCACGAGGGGCAAATGGCGGGGAAGCAGGTCCGCTCGCGGCTGGCGGAGCGGAATAGGAAGGCGATGGCGTGGGCCGGTGTGGTTCTGGTTTGAACGCGCTCCCACGCGCTGCTCCTCCCATCGGCGCCGGCGACCTGTCCGTACCCGAGTGCGATTTGGACTGCGCCTTGCCCCTTCTGCGCATTAGTAAAAAGACGACGACGGCAATCACCATTATGGCGACGATTATGAAAAGAGACACCAGGACGCCGGCTATTATCCAACTTGTTGGCATTCCAGACTTATCCTTTCCTTCGGAGATCTTTTGCTGGCTGTCCTGGGCCAGGCCATTGACTTCCGAATGTTCTGGGAAGAGGCGTTTAACCTCTTCAAATTTAGGAATGGCTCCCGAGTAATTCTCGGCCCAGTACAATTCCAGCCCTTCGCGATACGCCCTGTCGGCCGTCCCCAATTCATTTGCCACTCCGGCTGCCTTAACAAACTCCAACACGGTACTGGATGGAACCACAAAAGCAAAACCCGAGATTTCCTGGTCGTTGACTCGATCGCCGCCGAAGGTCAGCAAGCCCGCCACTTCCATCTTGTCGGGCATCACGGGCCCGCCCGAGTTGCCGTGGGTCGCAGGCGCGCTGACCTGAAGCACAGGGGCGCCACTGGCGGATTTCTTTTGTGCTGAGATCTTGCCGTCGGTAATCGAGGCTTCAAGTGTGGATTTCGAATCCAGGATTCCTGAATTGAAGGTGTCTGCAGCTCCCGGGTAGCCCAGGACAGTAACGTGGTCCTGTAGTTTCATCGCATCCGAATTTCCCAGCAGCAGGACGGGCGCGTTTTTGACCTCAATCTTTATGACTGCCACGTCCTTACCCTGACCAACTGGAGCGCCGTATTGCTTCTCTTCAAATTCATAGACACTCCCGTCCGGGATAATAACGTGGTGGTACTGCTTCATTTCCGTTAGCCGCGAATAGTTCCTGATAAAGACTACGTTCTCGCGCGTCAGGGCATTGGGATTGACGTTGGAGGCGCGAGCGACCTGTTGCAGAAGCTGGTAGAACAAGAGTTCGTGGCCTGCTTCTTCACCCTTTGTTTGATGTCATGCGATGTGCCCACCACGTGGGCGTTGTTACGATGTAGCCGCTTGAGTTGATGAAAAAGCCCGAGCCCAGGCCGATATAGGACACGGTATAATTCTTTGGCTGCTGTTTGGGGGGCGCAAAGTAAAACGTTCCGGCAACTCCGTCAATGATACGAACTACGGATGGCTTGCTGAACATGGCCAGGCGCTCACCGCCGGAGACTGCACTCGCCACGAAGCTGCTCCGGGTCGGCAGCAAAGCGGCGCAGAGAAAAAGCATGCCCACCGCGACGAAGAAGAGTCTGCGCATTAACAAAGCTCCTTGGGGACTTCTGAAATTGCTGTCAATTATTCGATTTCCGACCTTGAGCCAGGAAACAATAAGATATCGATCGTGAATGTAGTAATGAAGACTGCAGCGAGTCGAACCGTATTGACAAAATTCGTGCTTCACGCCGCGGCAAAGTAAACCGAGTAGAGTGCTTCTAGTCGAATTCGCTGGGAAAGTCAATAGAACTGCCTTGGAAGGAATGTCATATTCTGTAAGAGGGTGCTCAGGCCGCATTGCGGACGACTGAGTAGACCAGCACCTGAGAGCTGTTAGTCACTCAACCTTGAACCAACCATTCAAGATGAGGAGATTTGCAGGTTGGGAATGTGGGCAAAGCGCAGCACGCCCCCGCTCCAGCGTAGCGTCTTTCGCCAGGCTACAAAAACGCTCAAATCTCGTGCTGAGTCAATACTGCTTAGCTTGAAGAAAACAAAAGTGATGACTTTGCGCTGGTTCGGGGCGCGCCATGCTTTGCCACCTTCCTAACTAGAAACTCACGCTGCCGGAATCAATTTGTAACCGAGGGCAAGTGCTTGTTTTTGCATGGCTTTGACCTTGCGCTCTTTGAATTTCTGGTTGTAGGTCTGTTCACCGATTTCTACGTAGGTGGTGGTAGCGCGATTTTTGAGCAATGAGTAAAAAGTGATAGCGATCTTGTGGGCGGTGGCAGTGACCGCTTGCGG